>DASTRQ010000062.1:0-3705 GCA_035761145.1 Gemmatimonadales bacterium | reverse complement strand
CCGACGTCCTCCGGCACCGCCTGGTCCTCACCTTCGAGGCCGAGGCCGAGGAGGTGGACGCGGACCGGGTGGTGGCGCGGATCCTCGAGGCCGTGCCCACGCCGTGATGGTCAGCGGTGAGCGGTAAGCGGTAAGCGGGGCGATCGCGACCCCCTGCGACCCGCTCACTGCTCACCGCTCACCGCTCACCGACCATGCCCGCGATCTCTCCACAGATCCTCAAGCAGGTCAAGCGCATCGAGCTGCGCACCCGCGGGCTGGTGACCTCGCTGCTTGCGGGGGAGTACCGCTCCGCGTTCCGGGGGCAGGGGATGGAGTTCGCCGAGGTGCGCTCGTACCAGCTCGACGACGACTTCCGCGCCATCGACTGGAACGTCTCGGCGCGCTTCGGGCACCCCTACGTCAAGACCTTCACCGAGGAGCGGGAGCTCACCCTCCTCCTCGTGGTGGACCAGTCGGGGTCCGCGCGCTTCGGCGCGCCGCGCGCCAAGGCCGAGGTGGGGGTGGAGGTGGCCTCGGTGCTGGCGCTCGCCGCCGCACGGCAGAACGACCGGGTGGGGGCGCTGCTGTTCACCGACCGCGTGGAGCGGGTGGTGCCCCCCAAGAAGGGGCGGAAGCACGCGCTCCGCGTCATCCGCGACCTCCTCGCCTTCGCCCCCGCGGGGCGGGGGACCGACCTTGCCGGCGCGCTCACCTACGCGGCGCGACTCCTCCGCCACCGCGCCATCGTGGTGGTGCTCTCCGACTTCGCGGCGCCGGGCTGGCAGCGCCCGCTGGGCCGCCTCGCCGCGCGGCACGACGTCGTGGCCGTCACCGTGGACGACCCGCGCGAGCAGGCCCTCCCCGACGTGGGGTGGATCGAGCTCGAGGACCAGGAGACCGGCCAGCGGGTGCTGGTGGACACCGGTGACGCGCGCTGGCGGGCGCGGCAGGCGCACCTCGCGGCGCGCCGCCACGAGGAGCGCACCCGCGCCCTCCGCGCCGTCGGGGTCGAGGAGATCCGCCTCGGCACCGAGCGCGACTACGCGCCGGTGCTGCATCGCGCCTTCGCGCGCCGCGCCCACCCCCGCCGGTGATCCCCCTCCTCCTCACGCTCCTCCAGGCCACGCCCCCCGCTGCCACCGTGGGGGACACGGTCTGGGCGGTGCGCACCGTGGCCGCGCCGGCGGGGGCGGTGGTGCGCCCGGGCGCGTGGCCCGAGGACCGCGGCGCCGACGTCGAGGCGCTCGGGCCCCCGCTGGTGCACCGCGACGGCGACTCGGTCGAGATCCGCTACCCGCTCGTCGCCTGGGCCCCCGGCACCCACACGGTGGACGTCCCCGGGCCCCTCCTCGTCTACGGCACCGGGCGGGTGGACTCGCTCCCGCCGCTCGAACTCACCCTCGCGATCGCGAGCGTGCTGCCCGACACCGTCGTCGCCGACTCCGCCCCCATCCAGCCGATGGCCGGCGCGGTGGTCGTCCCCGAGCGGCACTGGGGGCCATTCCTCGCGCTCTCGCTCCTGGGCCTCGCCCTCGCGCTGGGCGCACTGGTGCTCGGCCGAAGGCGGGGGAAGGCGTTCACGCCCCCCGCGCCGCCCCCCATCCCCCGGCCCGACGTGGTCGGCTGGGCCGAGGCGGGGGAATGGCGCGCCGCAGCGGCGGGCGCGCTGGCGCGGCTGCGCGCCGTGGCGGGGACCGCGCGGGCGCGCGACGCGCGGCTCGAGCTCGAAGGGCTGATCGGCGCGCTCGAGGCCGACCGCTTCGCGCCCGACGACGGCGATCCCGACCTGGTGGAGCAGGCGGTGGCGCTGGCGCGCCGGCTGGAGGGTGAGGCGTGAGCTTCGCCAGGCCCCTCCTCCTGCTCCTCGCGGCGCTCCCGCTCTGGTGGCTCTGGCGCCGGCGGCGGCCCGGCGCGGCGCCGGGGTTCAGCGACGCCGCGCTGCTGGGGGGACCGAGCCGCGGCGCGTGGGTGGTCCGGCTCCCCGCGCTGCTCCGCGCGGTGGCGCTCCTGGCGCTCGGGGTGGCGGCGGCGGGGCCGCGGGTGGGCGGCGCCGAGGTCGAGACGGTGCACGAGGGGATCGGCATCGTGCTGGCGCTCGACCTCTCGAGCTCGATGCTGGCCGAGGATTTCGCCCCGTCCAACCGGCTCGAGGTGGCCAAGCAGCAGGCGCTCGCGTTCGTGCGCGCGCGGACCGACGACCGCATCGGGCTGGTGGCGTTCGCGGGGGAGGCGCTCACCCAGGTGCCGGTGACCACCGACTACCCGGTGCTCGAGCGCGCGGTGCAGGACCTCCGCATCGGCGTGCTCGAGGACGGCACCGCCATCGGTTCCGGCCTCGCCACGGCGCTCAACCGCCTGCGCCAGGCGCCCGAGAAGTCCAAGGTGGTGGTGCTGCTCACCGACGGCGAGAACAACCGCGGCACCGTGGACCCCCGCACCGCGGCGCGCGCGGCCGCCGCGCTCGGGATCAAGGTGTACACCATCGGCGTGGGGAGCGAAGGGCAGGCGGCGGTGCCCACGGGGCGCGGGCCGTCGGGGCTCCGCTACGAAGTGCTCCCGGTGCGGATCGACGAGGCGCTCCTGCGCGACATGGCCGCGATGACCGGCGGGCGCTACTTCCGCGCCAAGGACGCCGACGCGCTGGCGCAGGTGTTCGGCCAGATCGACCGGCTGGAAAAGACCCCCATCCGCGTGACGCGCTACGTGCACTACGACGAGGCGCTCACCCCGTTCCTCCTCGTGGCGTGCGCGGCGCTCGCGCTCGAGCTGCTGCTCGCCTCGACCGTCGCCGTGCGGGTGCCCTGATGGTCGCGGACCGCCCGCTCCTCCTGTACCTCGCCCCCGCGGCGGCGCTGCTGGGGTGGCTCCTCGCCACGCTGGCCCGGCGCCGCCGGGTGGCGCGCGCGGCGGCGTGGTCGGCCGAGCTGGGCGAGCGCGCGCGCCGCGATGGCCGGCGCGGGCCGTACCTCGTGGGACTCGCCGCGGGGTGCGTCTGCCTGGCGCTCGCGGGGCCGCGGTGGGGGCGCCTCGAGGTCACCACCCGCACCCGCGCGCTCGACCTCGTCGTCGCCATCGACATCAGCCGCTCGATGCTGGCCGAGGACCAGGCGCCGAGCCGGCTGGGGCGCGCGGTGCGCGAGGCGCGGCGCCTGGTGCAGGACCTCCCCGGCGACCGGCTGGGGCTCGTCGCCTTCGCCGGCCGGAGCTACATCCTGGCCCCCCTCACCGTGGATGGCGGGGCGCTCAACCTCTTCCTCGACGGGATGAGCCCCGACCTTGCGAGCGAGGGGGGCACCGCCCTCGCCCCGGTGCTGGCCCAGGGGACCGAGCTCCTCGGCGCCGGCACCGAGGGTGCGGACCGGGTGCTCGTGCTCTTCACCGACGGCGAGGCGCACGACTCCGCGCCCGAGATTGACCGCGCGGCGGCGCGCCTCGCCGCGAGCGGCGTGCGCCTCATCCTCGTGGCCGAGGGGGGGACCGCCCCGGTGCGCATCCCGGTGCGCGACTCGACCGGCACCCTGGTGCAGTATCTCGACGATGGGACGGGGGGCATCGTCGAGACGGCCCGGGACGACCGTCAGCTCGAGCGCCTGGCCGACGCCGCGGAGGCCGCCCTCGTCCCCGCGGACCTCCCGGACCAGGCGGGCGCCGTGCGAGACCTGGTGCAGGGGTTCCGCCGGGCGCCCGGCAGCGAGACCCGCACCACCGACCTGGTCCCGCGCG
>DASTRQ010000061.1:0-12117 GCA_035761145.1 Gemmatimonadales bacterium | reverse complement strand
ATGGTGGCGCCCGAGGCGAGGCGGATCCCGCGCACGGAGCGCACCGTCTCGCCGGCGCGGAGGCGGTCCCACGCCAGCGGCTGTTCCTGGAGGCTCTCGGGGGTGATCACGTCCTCCACCCGGAGCCGCGCCGCCGCCTCTGCGCTCATCCCGAGCACCTCGAGGCCGCGGCGGTTGACATCGTAGAGCCGGCCGTCAGGCTCCAGGACGAAGATGGGGTCGGACGCCTCGCGGATGAGGAGCGCCAGGTCGGACTCCGACTTGGCCAGTTCCCGCGTCATCTGCGCCGTCAGCACGTAGATGAGCACCGCCGAGGCGAGGACGAAGAAGAGCCCCTTGGAGATCGAGAGCAGGAAGGCGCTGACGGCGACCGAGGGACGGTCGAGCGCCAGCAGGTCGGTGACGATGATCCACGTCGTCCCGGCGAGGAGGTAGATGGCGGCGACGCGGAACGCCGTGAGACGGCGCGCCCTCCGCGGCTCGATCACGCACCCTCCCCCAGCGCGCGGCGCACCGATTCGAGGAGCGCGTTCCCCTCCCACGGCTTCATCAGGATCTCGATCCCCGCGGTGTCGCCCGGCACGTCGCCGGAGTCGAGACCGGTCATCAGCACGAAGCGCACGTGCTGGTCCTCGGCCAGGACCGCGGCGATGAGGTCGCGGCCCGAGAGCCGCGGCATCATCACGTCGGTCACCACCACCCCGATCCGGTCGCGGTGCTCGCGCCAGCGCGCCAGGCCCTCCTCGCCGTCCCCGGCCTGGACGACCTCCAGGCCGGCGCGTTCGAGCAGGCGCACGGCGATCCGCCGGATGGCGGCGTCGTCCTCCACGAGGAGGACGGTCCTGCGATGTGGAGTCATATCACTTAAGGTAGCCGTTCCACGGTGAAGCGCATCCCCCGGGAGGCGGCGCGCGTCCGAAGGCCCCGGCCTGCGCGGTTCGGATGACGCTCCCGCGGGCGCCGGGCGCTAGCGTGGGCCTCCCGCCCACCGGAGCCCCGTGTGCGCATCGAACAGGCGTTGGCCGGCATCGCCGAGCTGCACGACCTCCCCGCCGTCGTCGCCGCGCTGGGCGGGGAGCCGCGCTGGGGACCGATCGCGCCTGCGACCCTCGGGCGCGCGGCGGAGCGGCTTCGTCTCGAGGCGGCGGCCGAGGTCGGGCGCACCGGCGTGCTCCCCTGGCTCGCCGTCTCGGCGCCCGACCCCGCACGGGCCGCGGAACGTCTCGCCGCCGCGCGCGCCGCGCACGGGACACCCGCCCTGGTGCTCGGGTGGCGCGCGCCGGCGGGTCCGCTGGCGCTGGCCGTGGGGAGCGGCCCCACCGCGCTCCTCACGCTGGACCCGGGCCACCCGGACCCGGTGGCGTTGGCGTGCCTGCGCCGTGCCGCCGCCGTGCGCGCGGAGGGGCGGCTCGCCACCGCCGTGGCGCTGGCCGAGGCGCTCGACGGCCGCCGGGTGGACCGGGGGTTCTACGACGCCTTCCGCGCCACGCGCGACCGCTTCGTGGAGGCGCTCCCGGCGCGCGCGCCGCTGGAGGAGCGTCGCACTCTCGCGCTCCTCCAGCTCACCCGCGTGCGCTTCCTCTACTTCGTGCAGCAGAAGGGATGGCTGGACGGGCGGGAGCGCTACCTGGCGGAGGCGGTGGATACCCATCTGCGCGCCCGCCGCTCGCTGGCGCGCGCCCTCCTGCGCCCGCTCTTCTTCGGCGCGCTGGCGCGCCCTTCGGCGGCCCGGAGCGCCCGCCTCCGGCGCCTGGGACGCATCCCCTTCCTCAATGGCGGCCTCTTCGAGCCGCACCCGCTCGAGCGGTGCTGGCCCACCGACCTTCCCGACGAGCTGTGGCGCTCGGCGTTCGACGAGCTCTTCGAACGCTTCCACTTCAGCCTCGACGAGCGGGGACGCCCCGGCGCGGTCGCCCCCGACATGCTCGGCCGGGTCTTCGAGGGGCTGATGGCCGAGGAGCTTCGCGGCGACACCGGCACGTTCTACACGCCGGCGCGGCTGGTGGACCGCGTGCTCGACGCCGCGGTGGCGAGCCTCCTCTCCGAACGACTGGGCCTGGACCAGGAGCGGGCGCGGGTCCTGCTCCGTGACCGCGACCCGCGGGCGGCGGCGGCGCTCCACGGCTGTCGCGTGCTCGATCCCGCGGTCGGGTCCGGGGCGTTCCTGCTCGGCGCACTGGAGCTCTTCTCGGCGCTCGACGGCCGCCCCGGGATGCGGCGCGCGCACCTGCGCGACCGGCTCTTCGGCGTGGACCTGAGCGCCACCGCGGTGCGCCTGGCGGAGCTCCGGCTCTGGCTCGCCGCCATACGCGACGACCCCGAGGGCCCCGAGGCGGCGGTGACGCCGCTGCCCAACCTCGACGCCACCCTGCGCCAGGGCGACTCCCTCATCGAACCGGCGTGGCTCGGCGCGCGGCGCCCCTCGGCGCGCTGCGCCGCCCTCCTCGCCGAGGCGCGGCGGCGCTATGCGACCGCGAGCGGCGGCGCCAAGCGCGCCGCGTGGCGGGCCCTGGTGGCGGCGGAGCGGGCGTCGGCCACCGAGGCGCTCGGGACGCTCGTCGCGGGGGCGCGAGACGGGGTCGCGCTGCTCATCCGCGACGCGCGGACCCCCGATCTCTTCGGCACGCCCCGGGGCCTGGATCGCGACGCCCGCGCGGAGCTGGCGCGGCTCCGCCGGCGGATCCGGCAGGCGCGGCGCGAGACGCGCCGGCTCGCGCTCGAGGGGGAGCTCGGCTGGTTCGACTACGCCGGTGCCTTCGGGGAGGTCTTCGGCGAGCGCGGGGGGTTCGACCTCGTGGTGGGGAATCCGCCCTGGGTGCGCGCGGAGCGGCTGCCACGCGCGGCGCGTGAGCGGCTCGCCGAGCGGTACCGGTGGTGGCGCGGCACGGGCCGGGGCGGCTTTGCCCACCGTCCCGACCTGGCGGTGGCGTTCGTGGAACGCGGGCTCGAGCTCGCCGCCCCCGGCGGCGTTCTGGCGATGCTCCTCCCCGCCAAGCTCGCCACGTCGGGATACGCCACCGCGGCCCGCGCGGCGCTCGCGCGGCAGCACACCCTCGACGTCGTGGCCGACCTCACCACGCAGGGCGAGGACCCGTTCGGCGCGGTGACGTACCCGCTGGCGCTGGTGGCGCGGAAGCGGGGCGCCGATGCGGGCCACCAGGTGGCGCTCGACCTCGGCGGCCGCCGCCACGTTCCGCAGGAGGGGTGGGGCGCGGCGCCCTGGGTGCTCTCCGCGCCGGCCGCCGCGCGCGTGGCCGAACGCCTGCTCGCGACCCACCCGCCCCTCGCGGAGCTGGTGCGCATCCACCTCGGCGTGAAGTCGGGACAGAACGCCGTGTATCTCGACCCGCCCGACGGGGTCGAGCCGGCCCTCCTGCGCCTCGCCATCCGCGGCCGGGACATCGCGCCGTTCGGCGTGCGCCGCGGGGCGCGCTTCCTGTGGCCGCACGACGCCGAGGGGGCCCCGCTCCCGACCCTGCCGCCGGGCGCGGCGGCCCACCTTGCACATCATCGCGACCTCCTCGCGCGCCGCGCCGATGCGGGCCGCGGGCCGTGGTACGCCCTGCACCGCACCCGGCCCGCCTGTGCCGCGCACCGGGTGGCCTGGGCCGACCTGGCGCGGCGCCTGACGGCGACGGTCCTGCCACCGCGCGTGATCCCGCTCAACAGCTGCTACCTGGCCCTGACCCGCACCGCGGAGTCCGCACTCGGCCTGGCGGCGTTCCTCAACTCCACCTGGGCCGACGCGCTGGCGCGGCTCGGCGCCGACCCCGCCCGCGGCGGCTACGCCCGCTACAACGCACGCGCCGTGGGACGGGTGCCGTGTCCGGCAGCGCTGCTCGACGACCCCGCCCTGGTGGACCTGGCCCAGCGGCAGGCCGCGGGCGCGCGGCTGGAGGGGACGCTCGACGCCCTCGTGGCCGATCGCCTGGCCCTCGATGCCCGCGACCGCGAGGCGCTCCGTGCATCGCGATGAGCCGGTCCACCGCGTGGTGGCCGAGGCGCTCGCCCCGGTGCGCGATCCGGTGGCGGCGGCGATCCGCTGGCCCGCGACCGCGCCCGCCCCCTACGTCCGCGCCGGGCTCGCCGCGCTGGCCGCCCCACGCCCCGCCGGGATCGTGACGCCATCGTGGCTCCTCCCCGACCAGCACGACCCGGCCCGCCGGCTCGTCACGATGCTGCGCGACCGGCGCGGCGCCCTGCTGGCCCGGCCGACGGGGAGCGGCAAGACGTTCGTGGCCCTCGCGGCGGCCGCGTGCCTGCGGGGCGGCGGTCCCGTGGCGGTGGCGGTCCCGGCACCGATCCGTGAGCAGTGGGTCCGGCGCGCCGCGGCCTGCGGCATCCCCGTCGCGGTGCTGAGCCACACGGCGCTGAGCCGCGGCCACCTGCCGCCCGAGAGCGCGCGCGTGGTGATCGTGGACGAGTGCCATCACTTCCGCTACCCGGCCACGCGGCGCTATCGCGCGCTGGCGGAGTGGGCCGTCGGCCGCGCGGTGCTGGGTGTCACCGCCACACCGGTCGTGGGGCGGATGGAGGACGTGGCCCACCAGCTGCTGCTCGGCGTGCGCGACGACGCCCTGGCCGCGAGCGGCACGCCCTCGCTCCTCGCGGCGCTCCGGGGCGGCACCGTGCCCCCGGCGCTCAGCGCGCTCATCCTCGCGGGAGGCGACGCGGGCGCGCTCCCCGCGCGGACGGAGCGCGTCGTGCGGTGGGCCGCCGCTCACGCGCCGCCGGCCTGGTCCGCCTCGCTCGAAGCGCTCGACCTGAGCGGAAGATCGGCGGTGCGCCGGCTGGTACGCGGCGTGCTCTGGCACGCCGCGGCCTCGAGCCCCGCCGCCCTCCGCGCCGCGCTGGGCCGCTACCAGACCCTGCTGGCCCACGCCCAGGATGCGCGCGCCGCCGGCCACTCGGTGGACCGGTCGGAGCTCCGGCGCTTCGCCCTCGAGGCGCCCGAGCAACTCGTGCTCTGGGAGCTGCTCCCCCCCGGCGCGGCGGCAGACGACCTCCCCGCGGACGACCTCCCACGGGTGCGGGAACTCCGCGCACGGATCGACCTCGCCGGGCCCGACCCCAAGGCCGACGCGCTGGCCGAGATCCTTAGTGCGGGACCGCCGACGATCGTATTCAGCACCAGCCGCGCCACGGTCCACTATCTCCGCGAACGGCTGGCGGCGCTGAGCCCCGCGTGGGTGGACGGCACCGGGGCCGGATGGCGGCACCTGGCCGCGCGGCGTGAGCAGGTGCTCGACTGGTTCCGCCCCGACGCTCCACCGGGGGCGCCGCGGCTCCTGCTCACGTCCGACGTGGCGGCGGAGGGACTCGACCTCCAGCGCGCCGGCCGGGTGGTGCACTACGACCTGCCGTGGACCCCGATGCGGCTGGACCAGCGGGAAGGGCGCGCTCGGCGGCTGGGACAGGCGCTGGCACAGGTGGAGGTCGCGACCTTCGCCCAGCCCGAGTGGGTGGCGCGCCGCCTCGGCACGGCGGCGATCCTCGGCCGCAAGGCGCGCCTGGCGGCGCACCTGAGCGGCGCGGTCGAGGCGCGCCCGTGGCGCTGGCGCCTGGAACTCGCCAGCGCCGCCACCGCGGCGGCACCGGTGGCGGGGTTCGCGGCTGTGGAGGGGGACGACGACGCGCTGCTGATCGCCCTGGAGATCGGCGGCGCGCTCGGGCCCGCCGCCACGCCGTGGCTCGGCGTCATCGGGCCGGACGGACGGTGGAGCGACGACGGGGCGGCGGTGCTGCGGGTCTTTCATCGCACCGGTGACGCCACGCCGATGCCCGTGACGGATGATCTCCGGCTCCGTTGGGTGGCCCCGGTGACCGCGCTGGTGCGCGCACTGCTCCGGGCCGGGCGCGAGGCGGCGTGGCGGACGCGGCGGAACGCCCCGCACGTCGCCGCGCTCCTCGAGCGCGTGCGGCGCCTGGGCCGGGCGGCGGCGCGCGCGCGCGATGACCGCACCGCCGCCCGCGCGGAGGCCGCGCAGGCGCTGCTGGCGCGGGGGCAGACCGCGGGGGAGCGGCTGCGTTCCCTCCGCGCCCAGCTGCTCGACGACGAGGCGATGCTCGCCCTGCTGGCCGACGGCACGACGCCGGAGCGGCCTCCGGCCGCCCCGGCGTTCACCCTCCTCGCCGCGCTCGCGGTGGTGCCGCGCCGGGCTACTCCCGCGCGGTGACGAGCACCTTGTTGCGCACCACGCCGATCGCCACCGGCTTCTCCTTGGCGTCGCCCTGGGCGTCGAAGCTGATGCGCCCCGTGACGCCGTCGTACGCCGGCGACTCGCTCCCGAGCCCGGCCAGGTACTCCACCACGCGGTGGCGGTCGGGGCCCACCTCGGTGATGGCGCGCGCCAGGATGTGCATGATGTCGTACGCACCGGCGCCGCGATGGTCCGGGGTGGCGCCGGCGTTGGCCTCGCGGTACGCCTTCACGAACGCCTGGCTGGCGGCGTCGGGCCGGTCGGGGAGCCACGCGCTCGAGATGTACATCCCTTCGGCGCGCCCGGAGGCCTCGATGCCGATCACCCCGTCGCCGGCGAGCAGGGTGGTGCGGAGCCGGAGCGAGTCGCGGGTGGCCACGATCCGCTCGGCGCCGTCGCGCACGCCCGCGATGAGGATCACGTCGGCGCCCCCGCGCCGCTGGAGGCGGCTCAGGTACGGTTCGAAGGTGGCGAGCTGCTTGTTGTAGGGATCCTCGGTGACCACCGTGCCGCCCAGCGGGACGAAGTCCTCGCGGAAGTTCTGCGCCACCCCGCGACCGTAGGTGGTGTTCTCGTAGAGGACGGCCGCCGTGCGCGCGTGGAGCACGTTCCGCGCGTAACGCGCCAGCGCCTGCCCGTGGCCGAAGTCGGTGGGGCAGATCCGGAACACCGCCGCGCCCCCCTCGGTCGTCAGCGCCGGCGCGCTGGCCGAGGGGCTGATGAGCGCCATCGGCTCGCGCGGGTCGTTGTAGATGGGCGCCGCCGCGATCGTGGGGTCGCTGGTGAGGTGCCCGATCACCGCCACCACCCGCGGGTCGTCGCGGAAGGCGGTGGCGATCCGCACGGCGGCGTCGTTGCTGGCGCTGTCGTCCGCGAACACCAGCTCCACCTGCCGCCCCCCGATCCCGCCGGCGCGGTTGATCTCGTCGCGCGCGAGGATCGCCCCGAGGCGCATCGAGACGCCCCGCGGCTGGGAGAAGGGGCCGGTGACCCCGATGACCACGGTGTCCCCCGCGGTGCGGTGCCCCCCGCAGCCGGCCAGCGCGGCCAGGAATGCCAGGGAGAGGAACGACGTACGGCGAGTCGCCATCGAGCGGCCCGGTGGAGGGTGAGCGGGGGTAGGGGACGCTACCACCCGCCCCGGGCGCTCCGCAAGGTGCACCACGCGGCGGAGCCCGCTACTTTCCGGCCTGTGACGCGCATCACCACCTACCTCTTCGACCTCGACGGCACGCTGCTCGACAGCGTCCGGCTCATCCTCGACAGCTACCACCACACGCTCCGGGTCCACGGGCATCCGCCCCGCCCCGATGCGCACTGGCTGGCCGGCCTCGGCACCCCGCTCCGCGTGCAGTTCCAGGACTGGGCGCACGACGGCGCGACCCTCGAGGCGATGATCGCGACCTATCGCGAGTTCAACCTGGGGCACCACGACCAGATGGCGCGCCCCTACCCCGGCGTCGTGGACGTGATGCGTCGGCTCCGCGCGACCGGGGTGCGCACCGCGCTCGTCACCAGCAAGAACCGGAGCGGCGCCGAGCGCGGGCTCCGGCTGATGGGGATCGCGGAGACGATCGACCACATCGTCGGCGCCGACGACGTGACCCACCCCAAGCCGCACCCCGAGCCGGTGCTGCAGGCGCTCACCAGGCTCGGCGCGACGGCCGGGGAGGCGGTGTTCATCGGCGACAGCGTGCACGACATGGAGTCGGGCCGCGCCGCCGGCGTGCGCACCGCCGCGGTGCTCTGGGGTCCCTTCAGCCGGGCCGAGCTGGAACACACCAAGCCCGACCACTGGCTCGAGCGGCCGGAGGAGTTGCTGGGGCTGGGGTGAGTCGGGGGTCGAGGGTCGCGAGTCGAGGGTCGAGGGTCAGGCCGCGATCAACCTCCGCCCGCGGAGCGCGGCGACCCGGTCGTACTCAGCGATGACGCCCTCCCAGATCGTGTCCCAGCGGCGGCCGCGGGCGGTCTCCATCGCGCCCTCCACGATGCGCCGGCGGAGCGCCGGGTCGGTCAGGAGCCGCCCCAGTTGGTCGGCCAGGTGCGCCGTGGAGCCCGGGGCGTGGAGCAGCGAGTTGCCGCCGTCGCGGCAGAAATCGAGCATCCCTCCCGTGCCGGCGACCACCGGCGCGAGCCCCGACGCCATCGCCTCGAGCACCACGTTGCCGAAGGTCTCGGTCGTGGACGGGAAGGCGAAGAGGTCGGCCGAGGCGTAGGCCTCGGAGAGATCGTGCCCGCGCAGGAGCCCCGCCAGGTGCACGCCGGGGAGCCGGCGGGCGGCGATCTCCGCGGTCATCGGCCCCTGCCCCACGAGCACGAGCTGGGCGTTCCCGCGTCCGGCGCCGAGGGCGGTCCACGCCTCGAGGAGGAGACGCAGGTCCTTCTCGGCGGCGAGCCGGCCCACGTAGGTCACCAGCAGGTCGTCGGGGCCCACGCCGAATCGCGCGCGGTAGGCCGCGCTCCGGTGCCGGGGGGAGAAGGCCTCGCAGTCGATCCCGCGGGTCCAGAGCCCCGTGTTCCGGATGCCGCGCTCCCAGAGGTGCTGCTCGTACACCCGCGAAGGGCAGAGCACCCGCCCCGCCTGGCGGTAGAACCAGCGCAGGTAGGTCCAGCCGAGCCGGAGCGCCCATTCCGCGCCGTAGCGGCTGGCGTACCGGTCGTAGTCGGTGTGCGCGCTCGCCACCACGGGCACCCCCAGCTGGCGCGACGCCTTGAGCCCGGCGATCCCCATGGCGAACTCGGTCGCCACGTGGGTCACGTCGGGCTGGAAGCGCTCCAGGTCGGCCATCAGCTCCCGGGTGCGGGGGAAGGCCCACTGCACGTCGGGATAGAGGAAGAAGGGGACGCTGGGGGACTGGTGCACCTCGGGGGGTACCGGGGTGCCGTCGGGGGCGTGGTACGTCCCGGTGTACACGCGCACTTCGTGCCCGCGGGCCTGCAACGCCTGCGTCAGGTTGCGCAGCGTCACGCCCACGCCGCTCACCATCGGCCAATACACCTCGGAAAAGAGGGCGATGCGCATGGGCGGACGTTGCGGGGTACGTGTCACGGGAACGCGACGGCCGCGGCTCGGCCGGGTCGCAGGGTGGATGCTACGGCTAGAGGCGGGTTGGGACAAGGGTGGGGGGTGTTGGCCATCGGCGATCGGCGATCGGCTATTGGCTGCTGGCTGCTGGCTGTTGGCTGATGGCCGATGGCCGATGGCCGATGGCCGATAGCCGATGGCCGAGCCCCCGACCCGACTAGATTTCACCCATGCACCTGTACGCGCTCTTCCTCGCCGCCGGCGAGGGGCGCCGCTTCGGGGGCGGGAAGCTGCTCCGCCCGTACCGCGGCCGCCCCCTGGTGGCGTACGCCCTGGATACGATCGCCGAACTGCGCACTCGCGGGGTCATCGCCGGGGGGGTGGCGGTGATCCCGGACCGGAACACGGCGCTCCGCCAGCTCGCGCGGGACCGGGGGCTCCGGATCACCGGCAACCGCGACCCTGGGCTCGGGCTCTCGCACTCGCTGCAGCTCGGGCTCGAGGCGCTGGCCACGATGGCGCTCGACCCCGCGCCCGACGCCTCCCTCATCCTGCTGGCCGACCAGCCGCGGGTGCCGCTTGCGGCGGTGGAGCGCGTCGTCGAGGCGTGGCGGGCCGGCGCCGGCCCGGTGGTGCGCCCGGCGTACGCCGCCGACGGGGGGGCCCCCGGCCACCCGGTCATCGTGGCGCGCACGGCGTGGCCCCTCGCGAGCGGCCTCTCCGGCGACCTGGGGCTCGGCCCCCTCCTCACGGAGCGCCCGGAACTCGTGACCACCGTGGCGGTGGAGGGGGCCAACCCCGACATCGACACCCCCGAGGACCTCGCCCGGCTCGACGAGCGCTGATGCAGCTCCGGTGGAACGGGTCCCGGGAGATCGAGGCCCCCGTGCGGCGCATCTGGGACCGCCTCCTCGATCCCCGCGTGGTGGCCCGCGCGGCGGGCGCCGACGAGGACGTCGTGATCCGCGACCCGCAGCACTACACCGTCACCGCGCGGATCGGGGTGCTGATGTTCAAGCTGCCGATCGCCCTCGAGGTGGAGATCGGCGACCTGGTGGAGGAGGTCTCCGGGCGCCAGCGCGTCCGCGGCACCGGCCACGGCACCGGGCTCGTGGCCACCACCGACTTCCTCCTCCAGCCCCTCGGCCCCGAGCGCACCCGGCTCAGCTGGTCGGCCGAGACCACCGTGCAGGGCCGCCTCGCGGAGTTCGGGGCGGCGCTGGTGGAGCCGCTGATCCGCCGCCTCACCGAGGATTTCTGGGACGCTTTCGCCGAAGGATGCCGATGAGCCCCGCCCGCCGGATCCCCGTCCTGCTCTACCGCGCCCTCACGCGCGCGTGCCCCAACTGCGGCGGCCGCCCCGCCTTCCGGAGCTACTGGAAGTACCGCGAGCGCTGCCCTTCGTGCGGCATCCACCTCGAGCGCGGCGAGCACGGGTACGTGGTGGGGACGTACATGTTCAACCTCGTCGCGAGCGAGCTGGTCTTCGCCGCGGTGATGATCACCTGGGTGGTCGGGACCTGGCCCACCCCCCCGTGGGATGCCCTGCAGTGGGTGGGGGTGTCGCTGATGGTGCTGCTGCCGATCCTCTTCTACCCCGTGGCCCAGTCGCTCTTCCTCGCGGCGCATCTTTTCGTCCTGCCGCGGGGGGACACCGACCGCTGATGCGCGACCTCGCGGCCGAGCTCGCGCGCTTCGACGCCGCGGGGCCGGTGGCGCGGGCCGTCGTGCTCGCCACCTGGGGCTCCGCCCCTCGGCCCCCCGGCGCCGTGCTGCTCCTGGCCGCCGACGGCAGGGTGGCGGGCTCGGTGAGCGGCGGGTGCGTCGAGAATGCGGTGATCGAGGAACTCGTCGCCGCCCGCGCGCGCGGGACCCCGAAGCGCCTGCGCTACGAGGTGAGCGACGAGACCGCGTGGAGCGTGGGGCTCGCGTGCGGGGGGACGATCGAGGTGCTGGCGGAGCCAGGGGTGGCGGGGGAGGTCCGACGCGCAGGATCCGAGGTCCGGGGGGCCGTCGTGGTGAGCTCCCTCGACGGACGCGCGCGCTGGACGATCACCGAGGATGGCGAGACGCGCGGTCACGGCGGACTGCCGAAGGGGGTGCTCGACCAGGCCCTGGCATCCCTCCGTTCGGAACGATCCCAGCTCATCACCACGCCGGACCTCGGCCCCGGCGCTTCGGACCTCTTCCTCGAGGTCTTCCCGCGGGCCCCCGAACTCTGCATCATCGGCGCCGGCCACGTGGCGCAGGAGCTGGTGCCGCTGGCCCGGCGGCTCGGCTTCCGCACCCTCGTGTTCGACTCGCGCGCGGTCTTCCTGACGCGGGAGCGCTTCCCCGAGGCCGACGAGCTGGTGGGGGGCTGGCCGGCGGAGGCGCTCCCCGCCCGGCTCGGCCCGGCGAGCTACGTCGCCGTGCTCTCGCACGACCCCAAGCTCGACGAGCCCTGCGTGCGGCTCGCACTCCGCTCGCCGGCGCGGTACGTTGGGGTGATCGGGTCGCGCAAGAACCAGGCGAAGCGCCGCGCGGCGCTGGCGAGCGAGGGATACTCCGAGCAGGAGATCGCCCGGCTCCGCGGCCCGATCGGGCTCCCGCTCGGCGGAAAGCAGCCGAGCGAGATCGCGCTGGCGGTCCTCGGGGAGATGGTGCAGGTGCGGTACGGGGGGTGAAGATGCCGCTGGCGGCGCCAGACCGCCGCGTCAGCCCTGTGGGCCCCGCGCAGGTCTCCCTCCCCCCGCATGTACCACATTTCCCGCAGCCAGCACCGCTTTCCGCACGACGGACTCATCGACATCGAGCCCGGGCACGCGCACGTTCATCGCACGATCGTGATCCGGCGTGAGCGCTGGACGATGCGGTCACCGACAGTGACCGTGGCCGTCAGCAGGTAGCGAC
>DASTRQ010000060.1:0-7162 GCA_035761145.1 Gemmatimonadales bacterium | reverse complement strand
GTAGCTTGCCGGGGGGTCTCGCGAGGGCTAGATTCCGGGCCGATGAGCCGGACTTTCCTCGCCGCGCTGCACTTCGACGGCACCGGGTTCGTCGGGTGGCAGCGACAGGCCACGGGCCGGTCGGTGCAGGGTGAAGTGGAGCGCGTGCTCGAGCGGCTCACGGGGCGGCGGGTGGTGGCCCACGGGGCCGGACGGACGGACGCCGGGGTCCACGCGCTCGGCCTGGGGGTGAGCTTTTCCCTCCCCGCCAAGTGGGCCGCCGCCCCGCTCCGCCGGGCGCTCAATGCGCTCCTGCCGAACGACTGCTGGGTGGAGACGGTGCTGGAGATGCGGCCGGGCTTCCACGCGCGGAAGAACGCCACCGGGCGGCGCTACCGGTACGACGTCGGCACCGACGAGGGGGCGTGGTCCCCCTTCCGCCGCCCGTTCGAATGGGCGCTGGGGCGTCCGCTCGACGCGGCGCGGCTCGAGGCGGCGGCGGCGGCGATCCGGGGCCGGCACGACTTCAGCGCCTTCGCCGCGAAGGGCGAGCCCAAGCCGCACTATGAGTGCGACGTGCGGCTCGCGGCGTGGGAGGCGCGGCCCGGCGGGGCGGGATTCCGCTTCCACGTGGCCGCCGACCGGTTCCTGCACCACATGGTGCGGATGCTCGTGGGGACGATGGTGGACATCGCCCTCGACCGGCGCCCGGCGGCGGACATGGCCCGGCTCCTCGCGGCGCGGGACAACCAGGGCACCAGCCCGCCGGCGCCCCCGCAAGGGTTGTACTTCGTGGCGGCCGACTACCCGGTGGAGTGCATTGCGGACACGGACGACCCTCTTCCCTGACCTGACGCGGCCGCTCGCCGCCCTCGGGCTCCTCCTCTGCCTTCCGGCCGGGGCGCTCACCGCGCAGATCCCGCGCGCCGCGCGGCCCTCCGCGCCCGCGCTCCAGACCCAGCTCCAGCGCAGCCGACGCACCGCCATCGTGGACGCCGCCCAGCGGGTGGGGCCGGCGGTGGTCTCCATCAGCGTGGTCTCGCGGGTGCGCCAGCGCCCGCGGGACCCGTTCGAGCAGTTCTTCACCCCCGGCGGCACCGAGCGCACCGTGCAGAGCTACGGCACCGGCTTCGTGGCGCGCGCGGACGGGTACATCATCACCAACCAGCACGTGGTGAGCGGCGCCGAGCAGGTGCGCGTCACCTTCGCCGACGGCACCGACCTCCCCGGCACCGTGGTGGGGGGGGACGCGCTGACCGACATCGCCGTGGTGAAGGTGGACCGCGCCGGGCTCGCGCTGCCGGCCTTCGGGCGGAGCAGCGACCTGATGATCGGCGAGTGGGTCGTGGCGCTGGGCAACCCGTACGGCTACCTGCTGGGGGACGCGCACCCGAGCGTCACGGCGGGGGTGGTGAGCGCCACGGGGCGCAACATCCTCCCCACCGGCGACGAGCCGGGGCTCTACCTCGACATGATCCAGACCGACGCGGCGATCAACCCCGGTAACTCGGGGGGCCCGCTCGCCAACGCGGCGGGGGAGATCGTGGGCGTCAACAGCTCCATCTTCACCAGCGGCGGCGGCTCCATCGGGCTCGGCTTCGCCATCCCGATCGAGCGGGCGCGCCGGGTGGCCGACGAGCTGATCCGCACCGGGCAGGTGCGGCGCGCCTGGTGGGGGCTCGAGGTGGCGGGCGCCGAGGCGATGGGCGACTGGCGCGCGCAGGGGGGCGTCACCGTGACCGCCGTGACCCCCGACGGCCCCGCCGCCGCCGCGGGGCTCCGCCGCGGCGAGGTGCTCGTGAAGGCCAACGGGCGCCCGCTCCGCAACTTCCTCGACTGGGAGGCGGTGAAGCTCGACCTCGGCGTGGGCGACACCGTGCGGCTGCAGACCCGCGCGGGGCTCGTGACCCGCACGCGCACGCTGGTGAGCGGGGACCTCCCCACCGTCACGGCCGAGCGGGTGCGCATCCTGAGCGACCTGGAGCTGGTGACGGTGACCCCCGGCGTCCGCGCCGAGCGGGGGCTCCGCTCCGGCCAGGGGGCGCTCATCGTGCGCATCACGCCGGGGGCCGCCGAGGCCACCGGGCTCGCCAGCGGCGACGTGATCGTGGCGCTCGACCGCACCCCCGTCCGCACCGCCGAGGACGTGGCGGAGTTCTTCCAGGCGCTCAAGCCGCGCCAGCCCTTCCGCGTGTACGTGGAGCGCGGCGGGCGGCTGGTCTACACCGACATCTCGCTCCGATGACCGACGACCGCTACCGTTCCCCGCTGGGCACCCGGTACGCCAGCCCCGAGATGCAGCGGCTCTGGGGGGAGCCCCGGCGCATCGGGCTGTGGCGGCGGGTGTGGCTGGCGCTGGCCGAGAGCGAGCAGGCGCTGGGCCTCCCGGTGGGCGCGGAGGCGGTGGCCGCGATGCGCGCCCACCTCGACGACGCCGACCTGGCGCAGGCGGCGGCGTACGAGCAGCGCTTCCGCCACGACGTGATGGCGCACGTGCACCACTTCGGCGACCAGGCCCCCGCCGCGCGCGGGGTGATCCACCTGGGCGCCACGAGCGCGTTCGTCACCGACAACGCCGACGTGGTGCTCCTGCGCGACGGGCTCCGCCTGGTGCTCGGGCGGCTGCTCGCGGTGATGGACGCGCTGGCGCGCTTCGCCGAGACGCACCGGGCGCTCCCCTGCCTGGCCTACACCCACTTCCAGCCGGCCCAGCTCACCACCGTGGGCAAGCGGGCCACGCTCTGGCTGCAGGACCTGGCGCTCGACGTGGAGACGCTCCTCGAGCGGCTGGCCGGGCTCCGGCTCCGCGGCTGCAAGGGGACCACCGGCACCCAGGCGAGCTTCCTCGAGCTCTTCCACGGCGACCACGCCAAGGTGCGCGAGCTGGAGCGGCGCTTCGTGGCGGCGATGGGCTTCGACGCCTGCTTCGCGGTGACGGGGCAGACCTACCCGCGCAAGCAGGACGCGCAGGTGCTCGACGCGCTGAGCGGCGTCGCCCAGAGCGCGGCCAAGATGGCGCACGACCTGCGCCTCCTGCAGCACGAGAACGAGCTCCTCGAGCCGTTCGAGCGCGAGCAGATCGGCTCGAGCGCGATGGCGTACAAGCGGAACCCGATGCGGGCCGAGCGGATCAACGCGCTGGCGCGCTTCGTGATGGGGCTGCAGGCCAACGGGGCGCAGACCGCGGCCACGCAGTGGCTCGAGCGCACGCTGGACGACAGCGCCAACCGCCGCCTGGTGCTCCCCGAGGCGTTCCTGGCGGTGGACGCGATCCTCATCCTGGCGGAGAACGTCGCCGCGGGGCTCGAGGTGCGTCCCGAGGTGGTGGCCCGCCACGTGCGCGAGCAGATGCCCTTCATGGCCACCGAGCGCTGGCTGATGCTGGGGGTGGAGGCGGGGGGCGACCGCCAGGCGCTGCACGAGGTGGTGCGGCGGCACTCGCTGGCCGCGGCCGAGCGGGTGGCGCGCGGCGAGCCCAACGACCTGATGGACCGCCTGGCGGGGGACGCGGCGTTCGCGAAGCTCCCGGCCCGGGCGCTGGCCGCCGAGCTCGACCCCGCGCGCTACGTGGGGCGCGCCCCCGAGCAGGTGGGGGAGTTCCTCGACGAGTACCTCCGCCCCCTCCTGGCCCGGGCGCGCCCCGCGGCCGAGGCGGCCGCGCGCGCGGAGGTGCGGGTATGACGGCGGCGCTCCCCACCCTGCTCCGGAGCGCGCTGCCGCTCCCGCTGCTCCGCCGCGGCAAGGTGCGCGAGGTGTACGAGGTGGACGCCGACCACCTGCTGCTCGTGGCGAGCGACCGGGTGAGCGCCTTCGACGTGGTGATGGCGGAGGCGGTGCCGCTCAAGGGGGCGGTGCTGACGCAGATCAGCGCCTTCTGGTTCGGGCTCCTGGCCGGCACGGTGGAGCACCACCTGGTCACCGCCGACACCGGGGAGATCCTCCGGCGGATCCCGGCGCTGGCGGCGCACCGCGCCGAGGTGACGGGGCGCGCGATGCTGGTGCGCCGCACGACGCCGGTGCCGTTCGAGTGCGTGGTGCGCGGCTACCTGTCGGGGAGCGCGTGGGCGGAGTACCGCCGCGCCGGGACGCTCGCGGGGGAGCCGCTCCCCCCGGGGCTCCGGGAGAGCGACCGCTTCGACCCGCCGGTGTTCAGCCCCGCCACCAAGGCGGAGGCGGGGCACGACGAGAACGTGACCTTCGGCCGGATGCAGGCCGAGCTGGGGCCGGCGCTGGCGGAGCGGCTCAGGGCGCTCTCGCTCGCGGTGTACGCGCGGGGGCGCGACCACGCGGCGACGCGCGGGATCATCATCGCCGACACCAAGTTCGAGTTCGGCACCGACGGCGCCGGCACCCTCCGGCTCATCGACGAGGTGCTGACCCCCGACAGCTCGCGCTTCTGGCCCGCGGACCGGTACGCGCCGGGGGGCGGCCAGCCGAGCTTCGACAAGCAGCCGCTGCGCGACTACCTGAGCGGGCTCAAGCGCGCGGGGACGTGGAACGGCGAGGCGCCGCCCCCGGGCCTCCCCGCGGAGGTGGTGGCGGCGACGAGCGCGCGATACCTGGAGGCGTTCCGCCTCCTCACCGGTCGGACCCTCGAGGAGTGCCTCTGATGCGCGTGGCGAAGGAAGGCTGGCCGTTCATCGCCCTCTTCTGGGCGCTCCTGGCGGGGTGCTGGCTCCTGGGCTGGACGGTGGCGTTCTGGGTGTGGCTGCCGGTGGCGGTGTGGTGCGTGGCGTTCTTCCGCGACCCGGTGCGCCAGGGCCCGCGGGGCGCCGACCTCGCCATCGCGCCGGCGGACGGCAAGGTGGTGAGCATCGTGACGGTGGACGAGCCGAGCTTCGTGGGGGGGCGCTGCCAGCGGGTGGCGATCTTCATGAACGTCTTCGACGTGCACGTCAACCGCTACCCGATGGACGGCACGGTGGCGTACCGGCACTACAACCCGGGGCGCTTCGGGCACGCGGCCGAGGACAAGGCGAGCGAGCTCAACGAGCAGTCGTCGGTGGGGCTGCAGACGGCGCGGGGCAAGGTGCTGGTGCGGCAGATCGCGGGGCTCGTGGCGCGGCGCATCGTGACCGACCACGCGGTCGGGGCCGTGGTGGCGCAGGGGGAGCGGATGGGCCTCATCCGCTTCGGGTCGCGGGTGGACGTGTTCCTCCCGCTGGAGGCGACGGTGGCGGTGCGGGTGGGGGACCGGACCGAGGCCGGAAGGACGGTGATCGCCCGATGGAACTGACCCGCGGACCGCGCGCCCTCCCCCGCCCCGACCTGGGGCGGGTGGTGGTGGTGCTCCCGAGCGCGTTCACGCTCGGCAACCTCTTCTTCGGCATCTGGGCCATCGTCTCGGCGGCGCAGGGGAACTTCCGCTGGGCGGCCTGGTACGTGATGTTCGCCGGCATCCTGGACATGCTGGACGGCCGGGTGGCGCGGCGCACCAAGACCGGCACCCGCTTCGGCGCCGAGCTCGACAGCCTGGTGGACGCCATCAGCTTCGGCGTGGCGCCCGCGCTGATCATGTACTTCCTCGAGTTCCGCTTCGCGGGGAAGTTCGCGTGGGTGCTCTGCTTCACCTACATCGTGGCGGTGGTGCTCCGCCTGGCGCGCTTCAACGTGCAGCACGACGCCAAGCCCGCCGGGGCGTGGTTCTCGGGGCTGCCGAGCCCCTCGGCGGGGATGACGCTGGCGGTGTGGTACCCGTTCAGCCAGACCGACTGGTACCAGGCCTCGCTGGCCTACCTGCATTTCGACCGGCAGGGGCTGGTGGTGCTGATGATCCTGCTGTCGGTGATGATGGTGAGCAACGTGCGCTACCCGAAGTTCCCGCCGATCGGGTTCCGCAGCGCCAAGGGGCTCCTGGGCACCGCGTTCCACCTGCTGGTGCTCACCGCCGGGCTCACCGTGCCGGAGTACTTCTTCTTCCCCCTCGGGCTCGCCTACCTCGCGTTCGGCGTGGTGCGCTTCGCGCTCCTGGCCTTCGCGGAGCGGCCGGAGCCCGCGCCCGTGAGCCTCGTCGACGACGACGACCGTCCCCGCCGCCTGGAGAACGACCAGTGACCTACCGTGTGCTCGTCCGCGTGATGCCCCGCACCGGCCTCCTCGACCCGCAGGGCCAGGCGGTGGAGTCGGCGCTGCACGCGCTCGGCTTCCCCGAGGCGGGGGGCGTCCGCATCGGCCGCGCCATCACGCTGGACGTCGAGGCCGCCTCGCGCGACCAGGCGGCGGCCCGCGCCCGGCAGATGTGCGACAAGCTCCTCGCCAACCCGGTGACCGAGGACGCCCTGATCGAGGTCGAGGAGGCGTGATGCCGCTCCGCGCCGCGGTGATCCAGTTCCCCGGCAGCAACTGCGACCAGGACGTCGTCCACGCCGCCCGCCTGGCCGGCGCGGAGGGCTACCTCGTGTGGCACCGCGACACCGACCTCCGCGGCGCCGACGTGGTGCTCCTCCCCGGCGGCTTCAGCTACGGCGACTACCTCCGCTCGGGGGCCATCGCCCGCTTCTCGCCGGTGATGCAGGAGGTGGCCCGCCACGCCGGGCGCGGCGGCCCGGTGCTCGGCATCTGCAACGGCTTCCAGATCCTCTGCGAGGCGGGGCTCCTCCCGGGCGCCCTGACGCGGAACGAGCGGCTCACCTTCGCCTCGCGCCCGGTGACGCTCCGCGTGGAGCGCGCCGACACCGCCTTCACCGGCGCCTACACCGCAGGCCAGCTCCTCCGGATGCCGGTGGCCCACGGCGACGGCCGCTTCACCGCCGACGCGGCGACGCTCGCGCGGATCGAGGGGGAGGGGCTCGTGCTCGCGCGCTACGTGCACCCCGACGGCTCCCCCGCCCGGGACGGCGACAACCCCAACGGCTCCCTGGACGACATCGCCGGCCTGAGCAACGCCGCCGGCACCGTGGTGGGCCTGATGCCCCACCCCGACCGCGCCGTGGACGCGCTCCTCGGGAGCACGGACGGGCTCGGGTTCTTCACCTCGATGATGCAGGCGGTGGCGGGGCGGTAGGGACCACGCGCCTGGGGCCTGGGGCCTCGGGAGCTGGTGGCGGGGTCCAGGCACGAACGACCGAAGCAGTCCACTCAAAGGCACGCACCATGACCAGCAAGAACGAAGACGAATACTTCGCCAAGCTCGACGCCGAGCTGATCGCCAAGCAGCGCGCCTCGCAGATGGCGGAGGCGGAGG
>DASTRQ010000059.1:0-10608 GCA_035761145.1 Gemmatimonadales bacterium | reverse complement strand
TTGGCCGATGGCCGACGGCTGATGGCCGACGGCCGATGGCCGACGGCTGATGGCCGACGGCCGACGGCTCCACGCGCGCGCCCACCGCCGCCTACCGCTGCAGCGTCGTCTGGTTGTAATCGAACTTGATGTCGGGCAGGTCCATCAGCGCGATGTTGAAGTAGAGCGCGAAGTTCCCGTTCGGGTTGCGGAGGAAGTTGAACGACGCGCGCCACTCGTGGAGGTCGCGTTCGAGGCGCACGATCTGCGACTCGAAGCGTCCCTCGGTGATGTTGTACTGGCTGGACCAGGTGAGGTTCCAGAAGGCGGTGGGGGAGAAGCTGGTGGTGAAGCCGAGGGAGGCGCGGCTGGGCGCGGTGCTCACCTCGGGGCGCTCGCGGCTCACCGAGAGGTTGAAGCTGGACTGGAAGCCGCCGCGGCCGCCGCGCTGCACCTGGTCGGTGCTGCCGAAGGTCCCCGGCCGCGGCTTGCTGAGCGCCTGCGCCACGTAGGACGGCGGCGCCGCCTCGGCGCCCTCCCGCGCCCCCTCCCCCTCGCGGGCGCCGCCGAGCCCCACGAGCCGGCCGAGGCCGCGGAAGGTGGCGCTGCTCACGGCGAAGCTCGCGGAGACGTCGGTGAGGTAGGGCCGGAAGCGCGCGCTGTCGGTGCCGGCGGTGCCGCGCCAGAGGTCGTGGGTCAGGGCGACGTTGAAGCCGGGAAGCAGGTCGCTCTGGAACGAGTTGGAGACCGTCTGGGTCACCCAGCCGGTGAGCCCCGGGCGCTTGGCGCGCTCGAAGTCGTAGCTCACCGCGCTCGTGGCGATGCTGAGCAGGCGGTACTTCCGCACGTTCGGGGTGGCGCTCGTGTCGCCCGGCGCCGGGCGCCCCTTGGCCTCGAAGGTCTGGGTGAGGCCGAGGCTCGCGGTCTGGCTCGCGGGGGCGGTGAGGACGGGGGCCTGTCCCGGCAGGGCGATGGCGCGGGCGAAGTCCTCGGGGATGCTGGTCTCGGGGGCGTAGCTCCAGTTCAGCGTGGGGAGCACGCTGTGCCGGATCCGCGAGATCGGCCCGAAGCCGGGGAGGAAGGCGAAGAAGGTCGGGTTGCTGCTGAGGGTGAACTGCGCGCGCTTGGTCTGCGCCAGGAACTGCCCCCCGGTGGCCCGGTTCCGCAGCAGGAAGGGGCGCCCGTTCACCGCGTTGGCGATGCCGAGCCCGGGGATGATCTTCCAGCTGCCGCGGAGGACCACCGGGAGGTTGATCCCGGTGTTCCAGTCGATGCCGGTGCTGAAGTCCCCCTCGACGATGCGGGAGACGCTCACCGAGTCGCCGGGGCGCGCGGGGTCGGGCGCGGTGAAGGTCTCCACCTTGCGCTGGTCGGTGTAGAGGTCCGAGACCGCGATGGCGTTGCGCCAGGTGAACCCGCCGAGGCGGAGCGGCGTGTCGAGCGAGAAGCTGGTGGTGCGGCTGTTGACCTGGCGCCCCAGCGTGTCGAGCCCGCCGTCGGGACGGGTGACCACCACCACCGCGCCGGGCTGGTGCAGCTGGCGGTCCTGGGTGAAGGTGAGTCCCGGCGACCAGGTGACGTTGGGGGTGAGGTCGATCGGGTTGGGGGAGAAGGTCACCGCCGGGAAGGTCTGGCTCACCGAGCCGTCGGTCAGGCTCTGGCGCCGGCTCCCGCCGAGCGAGAGCTGGCCCCACGCGAAGCGCTTGGTGTACTTGGCGTCGCTCCGGATCTGCTGGGTGTTGAGCAGCGGGTCGATGGCGGTGGCGTTGCGCACCGTGGTGTTGCTCACGAAGTCGAGGCTCAGCGCGAGCTGCGAGGTGAGCGAGAAGTTCTGCTGGTGGTTCCACCGCACCTGGAGCGAGCTGTTGCCGTCGTAGCGCGCCTGGCGGTTGACCCCCACCGCGCCGGTGGTGGCGCGGTCGAGCCAGCGGTACTGCAGCCCCACGCCCCACTGGTAGTAGCGGCCCGCGTACCAGTCGAAGCGCGCGGTGGCGTCGAGGTAGTCGTTGGGCGCCCAGTAGTAGCCGATGTTGGTGACCTGCCGGGAGTACCCCTGGTTGGGGCGCACCACGTCGTTGACGCCGAACTGGGGGACGAGGATCCCGCTCCGCCGCCCGGGCCGCCCGTCCTGGAACACGAAGGGGAGCCAGAGCACCGGGACGTCCCGCACGAAGAGCACCGCGGGGCGCGCCACCATGACGGTGCGCGAGATCCACTTGGTCTGCCGCGCCTGGAAGTGGTAGTGCGGCACCGGCAGGTCGCAGCTCGTGAGCTCGGAGCCCGCCGCGTAGATCCGGCGCGCGGTGGAGTCCTGCGCGATGTCCCCGCGCATGAACCACTGCACGCCGTTCTCCTGGAAATTCGTGAGGGCCTCGCTGACCACCGCGCGTTTGCGGCAGGTGTCATAGCGGAGGCCCTCGCCCACCAGCACGGTGCCCTGGTCGAACACCCTGGGGTCGCCGCGCGCCTCCAGCACGCATTCGGACTCGGCGTACCCGATCCGGGCCGCCTCGAGCACCGACCCGTTGCGCTCGGTCATCGCGGCCCCGACCAGGTCGATGCGGCGCTCGGGGACGAAGAGCGTCGCGCTGTCGGCCATGAAGCGCGTGGCCTCGTACCCCGGCCGCGCGAGGAGCGCGTCGAGCACCGAGTCGCCGGCCGGGAACTGGCGGCTCGGCGCACTGGGGAGCCCGAGCCGGCGCGCCGACGCGCTGTCGAGCGCCTTCCCGGGGCCCGCGCGCCGCAAGGTGTCGAGCGTGTCGCTCAGCAGCCGCCCCGCGAGGGGGGCGGGGCGCGCCGCCGGGAGCGCGGGGGGGCGCTGCTGCGCCTCGGCGGGGCGCGCCCCGAGCCCGAGCGCGGCCAGGAGGAGCACCGCCCCCGTCGTGTGCCGCAGCCGGCGCCGCCACACCATCACCGACCCCGCGTATCCCACCTCGTAGAGGAGGATCATCGGGACGCTCAGCATCAGCATCGAGAAGACGTCGGTGCCGGGCGAGAGCAGCGCGCCCGCCACCAGGGCGAGCACGATCGCGAAGCGGCGGAAGCGCGAGAGCCCCGCCGGGGTCACCAGCCCGAACGAGGCGAGGATCACGATCACCAGCGGGAGCTCGAACGAGAGCCCCATCGCGAGCATCAGCTGGGTGATGAAGCTGAAGTAGGCGTCGTAGGTGATCATCGGCGCCAGGGCGTCGCTCTGGAACGAGAAGAGCACCTTGAGCGCCTGCGGCACCACGAAGATGAACGCCAGCGCCGCCCCCGCCAGGAAGAGCAGCGCCCCCACGCTGAGCGCCGGCACCACGACCTTCCGCTCCCGGTCGTAGAGCGCCGGCGAGAGGAACGCCCAGACCTGCCAGAGCACCGCCGGCGACGCCAGGATGCAGCCGACGATGAAGGCGAGCTTGAGCTCGATCATCAGCGGCTCGGTGGGGCCCAGCACCGTCAGGCGCCCGCCCGGGACGTACGGGGCGATGGGCGCCTTGAGGAGGGCCACCAGGTGGAAGCGCTCCACCAGGAACCACCCCGCGACGAACCCGGCGGTGATGGCCGCCAGGGCGCGGAAGATGCGGATGCGGAGCTCCTCGAGATGCTCGAGGAAGCTCATCTCACCGCCGGGCTGGTCCATGGCGCGGGCCGAGGGCCGTCAGCGTCCCAGCGTCCGCAGGCGGTCGCGCGCCAGCGCGGCCTCGTCCGAGGAGGCGTACCCCTGCACCACCCGCTGGTAGAACCCGCGCGCCGCCGCCACGTCCCGCCGCCCCTCGGCCAGCAGGCCGAGCTTGTAGAGCGCGGTGGCCGCGCGCGGCGAGGCGGCGTAGCGGTCCACCACCTGCTGGTAGTACCGCGCCGCCGAGTCGGGGGACTCCGCGGCGAACGACTCGCCGATGAAGTACACCGCGTCGGCCGCGTGCGCGGACTGCGGCGCCAGCCGCAGCAGCTCGCGGAAGCCGGTGCGCGCGGTGTTGACGCTGCCGCGGCGCAGCTGCTGCAGCGACGCCTGGTACACCTGGTCCGGCGTGGGGCCGCCGGGGGCCGGCGCGCCGCCCGCCGCCGAGTCGGCCGGCGCCGCGGGGACCACGCCGGGGGTCGCGGGCGCCTGCTCCGCGATCTGCTCCCCCCGCGCCTCGAGCTGGGTGCGCAGCTCGGTGAGCCGCTGCTGGCTCTGGCCGGTCAGTTCCTGCACCTGCACCAGCTGCTGCTGGATGCTGTACAGCTCGCCCGAGAGGTCGCCCGTGATCCGGGCGATCTGGACGCGGAGCGACGCGACCGAGTCGGCCGTGCGCGCGTTGAGCGCCGCCAGCTCCTGCACCGCGGCCAGGTGCGTGCTGTCCCGCCGCGCCGACTCCGCCCGGAGGAGGAGCACCGCGTCCTCCAGGCGGCGCACGTCGCCCCGGGTGGCACAGCCACCCAGGGCGAGCGCGAAGAGCACCAGGACCCGGCGCCTCACGGCGTCGGGATGCTCCAGGTGGCCGGGGCCGCCGTCAGGTCGAACTCGGCGCGCCGGTTCTTGGCGTACGCCTCCTCGGTCTGGGCGGGATCGATCGGCCGCTCCTCACCGAAGGACACGGTGGTGATCCGGTCCTCCGCGACCCCCTTGGCCACCAGGTACCGCTTGGCCGCCGCCGCGCGCCGGTTGCCGAGCGCGAGGTTGTACTCGTCCGACCCCCGCTCGTCGGCGTGCCCGCTGATGCGCAGCGTCATCGCCGGGTTGGCGACGAGGAGGCGCGCCTTCCAGTCGAGCACCGCCTGGTCGGCGGGGAGGATGTCCGACTTGTCGTAGTCGAAGTGGATCTGGGTGGCGAACATCCGCTCCGCCTCCGCGCGCGCGGCGGCGGCCGCCGCGGCCGCGACGCGGGCGACCGAGTCGGCGCGGAGCCGCGCCAGGCTGTCGGCGATCTGCCGCTGGCGCGCGGCCTCCGCCTCCTGGGCGCGCCGCGCCGAGTCGGCGTCCACCGTGGGCTGGGTCTGCGGGAGGGGCTGCTCCGGCGCCGGCTTGGCGCCGCACCCGGCCACCAGGGCCGCGGCCGCGAGCAGGCCGATGAAGCGAGACGTATGCATCAGGCGATCCTCTGTCGAAAGGTGACGGTATCCGGCCCTACGGCGCGAGGCGCCGGGACCAAGCGGGGAGCCGCGCCACCCCCGGCGTCTGCACTTGCCGGAGACGTCCCGACTCCATGTCCAGGATCCAGAGTTGCCGGCGACCGCTCCGGTCGGAGACGAACGCCACGTGCCGCCCGTCGGGGGCCCAGGCCGGATCCTCGTTGCGCCCGGAGCTCGTCAGCTGCCGGACTCGCCGCGCGGCGACGTCGTACACGAACACCTGCGGTACACCGCGCAATTCCCGGTGGAACACCACGCTCGCCCCGTCCGGCGACCAGTCGGGCGCGTGGCTCGGCCCCGTCGCCCCGAAGTCGAACGGGACGAGCAGCTCCTGCCCCGTGCCGTCCGCCGCCATGGCATAGATCTGCGGCACTCCCGGACGGGTGCTGACGAACGCCAGCCGCCGGCCGTCGGGCGCGAACGTCGGTGACAGGTTATCCGAGTACCTCCCCACAGTCAACCGTTGGGCACAGCACTGGTCTGCCACATTGGCAAGGTAGATGTCGGTCCCCTGCTCCCCCGACCGCGCGAACGCGAGCCACCGGCCGTCCGGACTCCACGCCGGCGTGATGTCGAGGTCGCTCGATCCCCCCGGCACCCCGGTGCGCGCCCCGGTCGCGATCTCCTGGATGAGCACCGGCCCCAGGCCCTCGCCCAGGAGGGTGAAGGCGAAGCGCCGCCCGTCGGGCGCCCAGGCGGGGGAGAGCGCCCGCTCCGCGGGTGCGGTGAGCGCCCGGCGCTCGGCGCCGTCGCTGTCCACCAGCCAGATGCGCCCGTTCTCGACGAAGAGCAGCCGCGACGCCGCGGCCCCCGGCTGCCCCGTGGCCCAGCGCACCACCTCGTCGCTCAGCTGGTGCACCGCCATCCGGAACCCGGGCGCGCTCACCAGCGGGAGGTCGAAGTGCCGCTGCTGGCGCACCAGCTGCCCCCCGGTGTCGTGCAGCCGCACGACCACGCCCCCCGGCTCGGCGGCGACCTCGACGGCGTAGTCGGCGCCGAGCGAGCGCCAGAGCGCGTAGTTCACCGTCCGGGGGCCGCGGACCGGCGCCTGCGACGTCACCGGCACGGGGATGATCTCGAAACGGTCGCTGTAGTCGAGGTCGCGCGCCAGGATGGTCCGCACCGAGTCGAGCCCGGTGCCCGGCAGCAGGACCAGCCCGGGACGCACGCCGGGGGTGTAGCGGATCCCGATGCGGACCGCGTCCGGGGGGAGCGAATCCTGCGCCGCGAGGGGCGCCGCGCTCCCGAGCGCGAGGGCCGCCGCGCCGAGGACGCCGAGGAGCCGGCGCCCCGTCACCGCGACCGTCCCGGTTCGAAGAAGAAGCTCACCGGCAGCACATCCTGCGGATACCCATCCGGGAGCGGACCGAAGGCGCCGGCATTGGCGGCCGCCTCGATGGCCCCCTGCGCGCCGAGATCGAAGGTGAAATCCCCCGAGGGGGTGAGGAAGCGGATATCGCGCACTGTCCCATCGCGGAGAATAAGGAAGAACACTTCAGCACGACGCGTGCCACCCCGGGGGCGGTCCCAGCGGCGATAGACCTGCGCCACGATGTTCCGGAGGTATTCGGGATAGGCGAAGACGAGTCCGGGGGTCTTCACCGTGACCGCGTCGGTGCCGCTGCCCGGCGTCTCGCCCGGCGCCGGCGCCACCGGGGTCGTGGTGGTGGTCCGCGCGGTCTGCGCCCCCGGCGAGGGGGGCGTGGTGCGTGGCGGGGTGCGCTTGGGCGGGGGCGTCGGCGCCTTGACCGCGGGGGTCCTGGGGGCAGGTGCCGTGCGGGTCCGCTCCGGCGCCGCGGGCTCGGGGGCGGGTGTGCTGGCGGGCGCGGTGGCCACCGGCGCCTCCGGCGCGTTGACGGGGGCCGGCGCCGCGACGAGCTCCACGGCGTAGACCGGGGGCGAGGGGCGCCCCGGGCGCGCCAGGAGGAGCGCCGCGGCGAGCGCGCCGCCGTGCACCACCAGCGTGCCGACGGCGCCGACCGCGGCGCCCGCAGGCGTGGCGACCCGCGGTCGCCTCACGGCGTGGGCTCCTCGTCCTCCGCGACGAGCCCCACGTCCTGGACGCCGGCGCTCCGGATCGCGGCGAGCACCCGCACCACCTCGCCGTAGGCGGCCCGCCGGTCGGCGCGGAGGTACACGCCGGAGGGGCGGCGGGTCGCGACCACCGCCTGGAACGCCACGCGGAAATCGGCGTAGGTCACCGGGGTCTGGTCCAGGAAGATGCGCCCGTCCTGTCCCACGGTGACGACGAGCCCCTCCTCCATCTTGAGCGGCCGCGCCTCGGCGCGCGGGAGCTTCACGTCCACCCCGCCCTGCAGCATCGGCGCGGTGATCATGAAGATGATGAGCAGCACGAAGGCCACGTCCACCAGCGAGGTGACGTTGATGTCGGCGTTGAGCGGCGCGCCCCGCCGCCGCCCGAGCCCCAGGCCCCCGCCGACCCCGCCCGCCATGCTAGAGCAGCCCCTCGCGCGCCATCGTGCCGATGAGCTCGTTGGCGAACCCTTCCATCTCGCCCTCGAACACGCCGAGCCGCGCCGCGAAGTAGTTGTACGCCATCACCGCCGGGATCGCCGCGGCGAGGCCCGCCACCGTGGTGACGAGCGCCTCCGCGACGCCCGGGGCCACGGCGGCGAGGTTCCCCGAGCCGCCGGCCGCGATGCCGATGAAGGCCGACATCACGCCGAGCACGGTGCCGAGGAGGCCCAGGAGGGGGCTCACCGAGCCGATGGTGGCGAGCCAGGGGATGTAGCGGGCCGCCGCGTCCCGTTCGGCGCCGATGTCCTTGGCCAGGATCATCTTGAGCGCCTCGAGCTGGGTGGGCGTGAGCGAGCCCTTGGGGAGGTCGGCCCGCTCCTTGAGGGCGCCCGGCCGGAGCTCCGCCACGAAGTGCACCGCCTCGCGGAAGATCCGGTGGTACGGCGAGGGGGGGAGCTTCATCACCGCGTGGTAGGCGTCGGTGAGCGTCGTGGTGCGCTCGAGCTCGCGGAAGAAGCGGTCGCCCTGGCGGCGCTGGCGGCGGAACTGCCACCACTTGAGCCCGATCAGGAACCAGCTCGCGAGCGAGAAGAGCCCCGTGATGACGAGCACCACGATGGTCTCGGTGCTGGACTGGCGCACCAGCTCCCAGGCGGAGCGCGGCACCGCGCCCCCGGACTGGGCCAACAGGGAAAGGATCACCGGACCTCCGTCCGCATCCAGGCGATGAGGGCGGCCAGCCCGTCGGCCAGCGAGGTGGCCGGGGTCCAGCCGAGGATCGCGCGCGCCTTGGCGGCGTCGAGCGCGCTGCGCTCGAGCTCCCCCGCGCGGGCGGGGGCGAGCTCGAGCGTCGGGGTCACCCCCGCCGCGCGGCCCACCAGCTCCGCGAGCCCGGTCACCGAGGTCTCGCGCCCGGTGCCGATGTTGAAGGCGCGCGCGTCGTGGCCGGCGGCGGGGGGGAGCGCCGCGGTGGACGCGCGCAGGTTGGCCTGCGCCACGTCGGGGCCGAAGACGTAGTCGCGCGTCTGCCGGCCGGTGCCGAAGACCGTGAGCGGCTCGCCGCGAAGCAGACGACCCGCGAAGATGGAGCAGACCCCCGCCTCGCCGTGCGGATCCTGGCGGGGGCCGTAGACGTTGGCGTAGCGGAGCGCCACCCCCTCGAAGCCGCGGAGCGCCGCCAGCACGCGCAGGATGTGCTCGCCGGCGAGCTTGCTCACCCCGTACGGCGACACCGGCGCCTTGGGGGCCGACTCGGGCGTGGGCGTCACCTCGGCCTCGCCGTAGAGCACCCCGCCGCTCGAGGCCCACACCACCCGGCCGACGCCCCCCGCCGCCGCCCCCTCGAGCAGGTTGGCGAGCCCCAGCACGTTGATGTCGAGGTCGCGGACCGGTTCGCGCACGGAGACGCGCACATCCACCTGCGCCGCCTGCACGTTGAGCACGTCGAACCGGCCGCGCGCCACCACCTCACGGGCCTCGGCGCTCCGCACGTCGAGCACGTGCAGCGGCACGCCCGCAGGCACGTTGGCCCGCTTGCCGGTGCTGAGGTCGTCGAGGACCTCGACCTCCCACCCCGCGGCGCGATGCGCGTCCACGATGTGGGACCCGATGAAGCCGGCGCCGCCGGCGACGAGGATGCGTCCGCTCATGGCGCGGAATCTAGCGGGACGCGCGCGGCCGAGGCACCCCGAACGGCGGCGCGGCGGACCCCGGGATGCGGGATCCGCCGCGCGTGCCTGCCGGGAGCGACGCTCACCCCGGCAGTCGCCGGATCACCTTCCAGCGCGTCCCCACCGGGATGTCGGGATACGCCACCCAGACGACCCGCGCCGTGGCGGTGCGGTCGCCCAGGTGCGTCACCTGGAGCCGCGCCGTGACCTCCGGGACCATCGCCGCCATCTGCTGGCGCGGCGCCACCGTGCGCCGCACCTCGAGCACGTCGCCGATGCGCATCCCGTCGTTGCGCCCCTGGTCGATGAACACCCCGTCGCCGATGCCGCGCAGCACGTCGTTGCCGCGGAAGGCCACGATGGCGCCCTCGGTGCCGTCGGCCACCGGCTCGGCGCGCACGCCGCGGAGCGCGGCGTACTTCTCGGCCGGGAGCAGCAGCGTGCCCGGGCTGATCTCGCCGTAGAGCGCGATCACGGTGCCGAGCGGCTGGCGGCCGCTCACGTCGTCGACCCGGACGAGCCCGAGCGCGTGCACGATCTGCCCGTACCCGCCGGCGACGGCGCGCGGGTCGAGCTGCGCCGCGAGCAGCGTGTCCCCGACCTGGTACGCCCCGGCGGCCGGCGGCTCCAGCGCCACCCGCCCGTAGATCATCGCCGACTGGGTGCTGCGCGCCGCCACCTGCGGCGGCGCGATCGGCCCCTGCACCTTGCCCCACGGAAGGGTCTTCCCCTCGGTGAGGAAGCCCGACTGGTAGAACTCCGCGCGCGTCACGGCGCGGTAGTTGTCGTTGAACTCCGCCTGGATCACCGGCGCCGCCGCCACCACCCCGGGGCGGGGGAAGATCGGCGTGGTGTCGGCCGGCTCCTCCTCGACCACCGCCGCCTCGGCCGCGGGGGTCACCGCCGCCTCGCGCTGCATCGTGTCGGCCGCCGCCGTGTCCGGACCCGCGGCCACGACGACCTGCGTCGTCTCGGCGGGCACCGCCTGGACCGCGACGTCCGAGCGCAGGCGGAGCACCTCGCCCGGATAGATCCAGTGCGGGTCCTCCACCACGTCGGTGTTGAGCTGGTAGATGCGGGGCCACTGCAGGGGATCGCCGAAGTACTGCGCGGCGAGGTCCCACAGGGTGTCGCCCTGCTTCACGGTGTGCGACTCGGGCACGTTGGCCGGGACCTGGGCCGCGAGCGCGGCCGGCAGCGACCCGGACGCGAGAAGCGCCAGCAGTCGGACGGTGACACGAGGCATCGGGAGCTCCGTGCGGTTGATGCGGTCGGGGAACGGCGCGCGGGGCCAGACAGGCCGGGCCCCATACCCCGCCAACATAAGGAACAAACCGCCGGTGCGCCACCCCTCCCCCACCCCCGCAGACCTAGCCAAGCTCAATCC
>DASTRQ010000058.1:0-23372 GCA_035761145.1 Gemmatimonadales bacterium | reverse complement strand
TCCACGATGCGCCACCTCCGTACCTCCCGCGTCGCCGACCGGGACAAGGCCGCCGCCGACCTGCTGCGCGCCGACGCGGGTCTCGAAGGGGAGCCGGTCCCCGGGACGCCCGACCACGGGTTCCCGCTCCGTCCCCTGGCCGCGTCGCTGCCGGGGGAGGATGTGGTGACCGCCGACCCGCTGGGCGAGCGCTCCGAGGTGGACCAGCTGCTGGCGCGCGCGCGCGAGCAGCTGGCGCGCGGCCGGGGGACGGAGGCGGCGCTCACCTTCCGTCAGGTGCTGGAGGTGGAGCCGGGGCACCGGGAGGCGCGGGTGGCCTCCGCCCGGCTGCTCGAGGCCGCGGGCGACCTCGAGGCCGCCACGGAACACCTGACCACCCTGCTCCGCGCCGAGCCGGAAGCGGTGGACCTGCTGGTGCACCGCGGCGAGCTGCTGGGGACGCAGAAGCTCTTCCCCGATGCCGAGTCCGACCTGCGGCGCGCGCTGAAGCGGGAGCCGCAGCACGCCGGCGCGCTCCACGCCCTCGGCGTGGTGCAGCTCCGCAAGGGGCTCCCGACCGAGGCGGCGCCGACGCTCGAGCGCGCCCTGGCCGCCGACCCGTCGCAGACGGCGACCGCCTACGCGCTGGGGGAGGCGTACCTGGCGCTCCGCGACCTGCGCGCCGCGGAGCAGGCGCTCCGGCGCACGCTGGAGCTCGAGCCGGGGCACGCGCGCGCCTGCCACCTGCTGGGCCGGGTGCTGGACCGGCAGGGGCGCACCGAGGAAGCGGCGCAGATGTACCAGCGGGCGCGGGAGGGGGGGCGATGATCGAAGTGGTGGTGGACGACCTGGCCTTCGTGAAGGCGGACGCGGTGCTCCGCCCCGCCGACGAGCGGCTGGACCCTGCGCAGGGGGCGGCGGCGCGGCTCGACCAGCAGGCGGGGCCGCGCTTCGCCCAGCTGCGCGCGGTGCGGGTGCCGCTCCCGGTGGGCGCGGCGGTGGTGACCGGCGGGGGGGACCTCGGGGCGCCGTGGGTGGTGCACGCCGTGATCCAGTCCAGGGAGGAGAACGTGAGCGCCGACACGGTGCGCCGCGCCCTCACCAGCGCCTGGCAGCGGGCCGCGCAGTGGCACCTGATGTCGGTGGCGCTGCCGCTCGTCGGCGCGGGGGCGGGCCAGCTCCCGCCCGAGGAGGCGGCGCGCCTCATCCGCGACACCTGGACGGACCCGGCGCGGCCGGCGGAGTTCCCCGCCGCGCTGACCGTGGTGGTGGAGCGGGAGCGGGATCGCGACGAGGTGGCGCCGGTCTTCGCGCGAGTGCGGGCGTGAGCCGCCGTCTCGTCGCGGTGCTGGTCCTGGGGGCGTGGCTGGCCTCGCTGGGCTGGCTCGCGGTGCGCGAGCACGAGCGGCGGGGCCGCACCATCGTGGCGGGGCGCCAGGCGGTGGCCCCCGGCGCCGCGTACTACCGCGTGCTCCTCGACACGGCCACGGTGGGGTACGCCATCCTGAGCGTGGACACCCTGGCCCCGACCGACACCAGCCCCGCGCTGGTGCAGTTCCAGGAGCGCTACTTCCTCGCCGCGGGGAAGGCGCCGCGCCAGCAGCGCTACGAGGTCACGGCGCTGGCCTACCTGCGCACCGACCTGCGGCTCTGGCGCGCCAGCATCCTGACCGGCGCGCCCGACGGCGTGGAACGCTGGGAGCTCGCGGTCGAGGGGGATTCGGTGCTCTCGGTCTGGCTGGGCGACAGCGCCCGCCGGCGGATCACCCGCACCCCCCTCGACACGGTGCCGGTGCCGGTCTCCGCGGTGCCGCTCTGGCTCGCCACCTACGGCGCCCCCCGCCCCGGCCTGTCGGTGCGGCTCCCCGCGCTCGACCTCTCGACCCTGGCGCGCCGCCGCGCGGCGTGGACGGTCACGGCGGAGTCCACCTTCACCGTGCCCGACAGCGTGGTGCGCGACCCCGTCACGAAGGCGTATCACCTGGTGCACCGGGACACGGTGCGCGCCTGGCGCGTGAGCGGGGTGGACCGCTCGGCGCAGGTGCACGCCTGGGTGGACGAGAACGGCTTCGTGCTGCGGTGGTGGACGGGGGGCGGGCTCCGGCTGGAGCGCGAGGCGTTCGAACTGGCGCTCGACGCCTTCCGCACGGTGAGCGACTCCCTGCACGGCGACTCCCCGCTCCGCGTCCCCGCGACCGCCACCCCGACGGACCTGGCCCTGGCGCCCACCGGGCGGCACGCCGTGCTGCTCCGCGGCGCGGAATACCCGGCGCTCGAGGCCACGGGGCCGACGCAGAGCCTGGCGGGGGACACCGCCCGGACCACCGACGCGTTCAGCTGGCGCGCGCAGATGGCGTTCCGCCCCCTCGAGCCGCTCCCCGTGACCGACCCCCGCCACGCCGCCGACCTGGCGGGCGCGCCGTGGCTCTCCCCCGGCGACTCGCTGCTGGCCCGGACGGCGCGGAGGGTCACCCGGGGCACCGCCAACCCGCGCGAGGCGGCGGCCCGGCTGGCCCGCTGGGTGCACGACAGCGTGCGCGCCCGCGCGGCCGTGGCCGGGCTCCCGGGCCAGACCGCCGGGGAGGTGCTCGCCGCGCGCGCGGGGACCCCGGAGGAGCTGGCGCGGCTCTATGTGGCGCTGGCGCGGAGCGTCGGCCTCCGGGCGCGGGAGGTCGGGGGCGTGATCTTCGCGCGGGACGGCCTGCGCGCCCATACCTGGGCCGAGGCGTTCGTGGGCGACTGGGTGCCGGTGGACCCGGTGGCGCTCCCCTTCCCCGCCTCGCCCGCGCACCTCCGGCTGGTGGCGGGCGGCGCCGGCCGCTGGACCGACCTCCTCCCGATCGCCGGCGGCCTGGTGGCCACCGGTCGCCCGCTCCCCGAGCTCCCATGATCCGCCTCACCGACCTGAGCAAGCGCTACGGCAGCTTCACGGCCGTGGACCACATCTCCCTCGAGGTGCCGCGCGGCCAGCTCTTCGGCTTCCTGGGGCCCAACGGCGCGGGGAAGACCACCACGCTCCGGATGATCGCCGGGATCCTGCAGCCCACCACGGGGACGGTGGAGGTCGCGGGCCACGACATCCAGCGCGATCCCCGCGCCGCGAAGGCGCGGCTCGGCTTCATTCCCGACCGGCCGTACGTGTACGAGAAGCTCACCGGCGCCGAGTTCCTGCGCTTCGTGGCGGGGCTGTACGAGCAGGGGGGGCCCGAGGTGGAGCGGCGGATGGACGAGCTGTTCGACCTCTTCGAGCTCACCGACTGGAAGGACCAGCTGGTCGAGAAGTACAGCCACGGGATGCGGCAGAAGCTGATCATCTCGAGCGCGCTGGTGCACCGCCCCGACGTGATCGTCGTGGACGAGCCGATGGTGGGGCTCGACCCCAAGGGACAGAGCTTCCTGAAGGACCTCTTCCGGCAGTTCTGCGACCGGGGCGGCACGGTGCTGATGAGCACCCACACCCTCGAGATCGCCGAGGCGGTGTGCGACCGGATCGCGATCATCCAGCGGGGGACGCTCGCGGCCGTGGGCACGATGGCCGAGATCCGCCAGCAGACCGAGGGGCACGGCCAGAGCCTGGAGCAGGTGTTCCTCAAGCTCACCGGCGGGGCGGAGCTCCGCTCGCTCGAGGGCGTGTTCGGTGACTGAGCCGCGGCTCCCGGACCCGGGGATGGCGGCGGTGCTCGCCCCCAAGTGGCGCACCACCCTGGCCCGCCTGCGCGAGGAGCGGGAGGGGGCGGGGCCCAAGGTGCTGCTCCTGCTCGTGGTGGGGGGCGGGTTCGGCGCGGGGAGCTACGCGCTGGTGGCGCGGGTGCTCCGCTACCTGCAGGGCACCGCCGAGATCGGCGACCTCCTGGCGGGGAAGGTGCTCGGGGTGGCGCTGCTGTCGTTCCTCTCGCTCCTGTTCCTCTCGAACCTCATCACCGCGCTCTCGTCGTTCTACCTGGCGCGCGACCTCGAGCTGCTCCTGGCCGCGCCGGTGGACTGGCTCCGGCTCTACCTGGCCAAGCTCGGTGAGACGCTGCTGCACTCCTCATGGATGGTGGTGGTCACCGCGATCCCGCTCTTCGCGGCGTTCGGCGTGGTGTACCACGGCGGGCCGTTCTTCCCGCTCGTGGTGGCGGCGGCGCTCTTCCCGATGCTGGTGGTCCCGGCGGCGGTGGGGACGGCGGTGACGGGGGTGCTGGTGAACGTCTTCCCCGCCAGGCGGCTGCGCGACCTCCTGACCCTGGTGGCGGTGGCGGCGGCGGCGGCGTTCGTGCTGGCGCTCCGTCTGGCGCGGCCGGAGCAGCTGGCGCGCCCCGAGGGGTTCCGCAACCTGCTCGACTTCCTGACCCTGCTCCAGGCGCCCACGAGCCCGCTCCTCCCGAGCCAGTGGGCGGCCGACATGGTGTGGAACTGGCTGCGGCGCGTGGCCGACCCGCTGCCGATCCTCCTGCTCTGGACCACCGCCGGCGCCACGGTGGTGCTCGGCGCGCTGCTGCACCGGCGGCTCTACACCAGCGGCTTCACCCGCGCGCAGGAAGGCGGGGACGTCCGTGGCGCCGCCCGCCGGCAGGGGCGGCTCACCCACGCCCTCCTGGCGCCGCTCGGTCCCACCCACCGGGAGCTCCTCCTCAAGGACGCGCGGGTCTTCTTCCGCGATTCCACCCAGTGGGGCCAGCTCATCCTGATCGGGGTGCTGCTGGTGGTGTACCTCTTCAACATCTCGGCGCTCCCGCTCAACACCGGCGAGCAGCTGCCGCTCTACGTCACCACGCTGGTGATCTTCCTCAACCTGGGGCTCACCGGGTTCGTGCTGGCGAGCATCGCGGTGCGCTTCGTCTTCCCCGCCATCTCGCTCGAGGGACGCCAGCTCTGGCTCCTGCGCTCGAGCCCGCTCGACCTCGGGGGGCTCCTGCGCAGCAAGTTCCTCTCGGGGACGGTGCCGCTCCTCCTGCTGGCGGTGGCGCTGATGACGGTGACCTCGCTGAGCCTCAAGGCGCCGGGCCCGGTGCTCTGGCTCGGCGTGGGGACCATCGCCTGCCTTACCACCGCCATCTGCGCGCTGGCGCTGGGGTACGGCGCGGTGTATCCGCAGTTCGACACCGAGAACGTGGCGCAGATCCCCACGAGCTTCGGCGGCCTGGTCTGCATGATGACGATCGTGGGACTGCTGGCGCTCGTGATCGTGATCGAGGCGGGACCGGTGGCCGAGTACCTCCGGCTGCACCAGGCGGGGCTGCCGGGCGGCACCCGGGCGCTCGCGCTGGGGCTCCTCGCGGTCGCGGGCGTCTCGGCGCTGGCCACGTGGCTCCCGCTCCGCGTGGCGCGGCGCAAGCTGGCCGGGATGGACTACGAGCGCTGACGCCCTTGTGCGCAGGCCCGCGGCCCGCAAGATTGGCGCGGGTCGGCACCCTCGTCCCCTTCGACGAACAGGAGCAGCGATGAACCACTCCCTCGTGCGCGCCGCCGCGGTGGCGCTCCTCGCGACCACCCTGGCCGCCCCGCTCGCGGCCCAGGACATCCGCGCCATCGACCCCGGCCCCTCGCGCCGCGGGTTCTGGATCGGCCTCGGCCTCGCCGCCAGCAGCGTGGACGCCGACTGCAACGCCTGCAATAGCGCCGACCCCCAGACCTTCGGCGGCAGCCACATCCGCCTGGGCGGCACCCTCTCCCCGCACGTGCGCCTCGGCGCCGACCTCTTCGGCGCCACGAAGAAGAACGGCATCTTCGGCGACCTGACGGGCAGCAGCGTCGACGTGACCGAGACCGCGGGGCATCTCGTCGCCTCGATCTGGTACTACCCGCAGTCGGCGGGGAACCTCTGGCTCCAGTTCGGGATGGGCGGCGTGGTGTACCAGGCCGACGTCAAGAGCGACCAGAAGTACTCGGCCGTGGGCGGCGGCGGGCTCCTCGGCATCGGGTACGACTTCCGGGTGGGCCGGAACGGGTCCATCACGCCGTACCTCAACTTCGTCGGCAGCAGCGACGGGAAGCTCAAGGACGAGGACGGCAACGAGATCACGGGCGGCGACAAGTGGAAGACCCGCTACGTCACCTTCGGCGTGGACTACGTGTTCCACTGATCCCCCGCGGGACCGGCAGGGAACGAGGGAGGCCTTCGGGCCTCCCTCTCGTTTTTCGGGACCGCCGCGTTCGTTGGCGCCGGCCCGCGTTCGCGGGGTGACGGACCGGCGCGGGGCCGAGCGCATCGTGGCGACGCACGCCAACCAAGGAGGCCTCATGCGTGCGATCCACTGGTGGCTCTGCGCGAGCCTGCTCGCCGTCCCCGCCTGCGCCGACCGGACCGACCCGGCCGCGCTGGCCGACGAGGGGACCGTCCGTCCGCTGGTCCCCGACCCGCACGCCGACCGGCGCGCGGCCCAGGAACGCCTCGCGCGGCGCGTGGCGCTGGCGCTCCGCGACCCCGACTTCCGTGCGTGGGTGAAGGGCTCGCTCGACGGCTCCCGCTTCCGGGAGCACAAGCTGCCGTTCGCGCGGACGCTCGGCGCGGGCGGGGCCCGCGGCATCCACGCCCTCGCCGCCGCCGACGGCGCCACCGAGGCGGCGGTGCAGGCCGACCTGCAGGCGGCTGGGCGGCTCGAGTTCTACTTCCCCGTCCCCGCCCACCGCGCCGCCTGGACCGGGGGGGAGGACCTCCTCGTGGCCACCGAAGTCGAGGACCACGAGGTCCCGGTGGCATACGACCTGCGTGGGGGACGGCACCTCCTGTCCCCGGACCGGCCACCCACCACCCCGGTGCTCGCGGTGGTGCCGCAGGAGACCGACTTCGACGCCCCGGAGGCGACCACCGCCGACGGCGGCTGCACCGACCCGGAGGGGTGCGACCAGAACCCACCCCCGCCGCCGCCCCCCTCCACCGCGCCGGCCCCGGGGCTCTACATGACCTACTTCAACGCCGTGAAGGATTTTGAGGGTTGGTTGAAGGGGAGTCCCGAGTTTGAAGTGCACATCCTGGTGCCCAAGGCGCCCGGCGACACGGTCAACTACAAGTCGGTGTGGTGCGTGGGGGAGCAGTCCCCCGCCAACGTGTACTGGGACTCGGACAAGCTCACCTGGTCGGGGAACCTGCTCATCTATCCGCAGACCCAGCTCAGCGGCTTCCACCAGCAGTACCCGGGGCAGGACTACTCGATCCTGGTGCTCGAGGACGACGACGAGGCGTGCCGGATCCTCATCGACCGCGACCTGGTGGGGAACTTCGTCAAGGCGATCAGCAACTTCTCGCGCGACTACAAGGCCACCCGCGACACGACCAACGGGTACTCCAAGTACCTCAAGGCGGGGAAGAGCGGATTCGACCTGATCACGGCGGCGGCCGACCTGATCCAGACCAACGACGAGATCGTCGGCGACGCGATCGCCAACTCGGTGACCGGGCTCTCCAACCCTTACGCCGCCTGGGGGCTCTTCGGCGAAGGGGCCCAGCGCAACGGCTGGCTGGGGCTCGTGGCCCGCTGATCCACCCCCGCGGGGACGGCACGGTCCGTCCCCGCACCCTTCCACCTGGAGGATCCCATGCGTCGCTGGTCCATCGCGCTCGTCCTCGTCGCGCTCCTGCCCGCCGCGGGCCGGGCGCAGACGCCGTGGCGGCTCACCGCCGAGGTGGGCGGCACCGGCTTCACCGAGGCGTTCCACGACAGCAGCACCCCCACGATCAGTGCCGGGGCGTGGCGCCCGCGGATGTACACCCTGCGGCTCACCGGCCGGCTGGCCGGGGTGGGCGTGGGGCTTGGCGCGAGCCTCGCCAAGAGCGGGATGGGCGGGGGCGACGGCTCGAGCTTCGTGCTGATCTTCACCGACCAGCTGGTGCTCTTCGAGCTGGCGCCGGAGGTGCGGATCCCGCTCGGGCGGGGCGCCAGCGGGGTGGAGCTGCTGGCGCACGCCGGCCCGGTGTGGGACCACTGGTCGCTGAGCGGCGAGCCGGGGCGGAGCCGCCTGGGGGGCCAGGCGGGGATGACCCTCTCCTTCCCGCTGGGCGAGGCGTGGCGCACCGACCTGCGCGCCGACGTCGCGATCTCGGGGAGCTTCGTCAACGACGACGAGACGGGGCCCGACGTGCGCCGCCCCGGCTCGATGCGCCGGCACCGCCTGGCGCTCGGCATCTCCCGGCGGCTCTGAGCCCCCGGGATGCACGGAGGCCCGCCGGCGTCGGTCGCCGGCGGGCCTCGTTACGTGCGCGGGCCGGGCTCAGGGCGTGGCGCGGCCGCACCCTTCGCAGAAGCGCGCCCCCGGGCGGAGCGCGGCGCCGCAGCCGGCGCAGGTCTCGCTGCTCAGGAGCCGGCCGCAGGTGGAGCAGAAGATGGCGTCGCTCTCGGGCCGGGGTCCGTGCTCCGGGCAGGCCAGGAGCCCGGACGCGGCAGGCGCGGCCGCCGCGGCGGGGGCGCCGGCCTCGCGGAGCGCCGCCACCGCCTCGTGGGTGTACTTCCGCTTGAGCTCGTCGTAGTCCCCCTGCGAGAGCTTCCCGGTGGCGAGGTCGAACTCGATCTCCTTGAGGGCGATGAGCGCCTGCCCCTTGCGGGTCTCCTCGAGGTCGGGCACGTCCCAGACCGGCGCGGGAGCCTCGAGCGCGTCGGGGCGCAGGAGGGGCCAGAGCACCAGGAGCAGCGCCGCGCCGCCCACCACCAGGGCCAGGAGCGCCTCGAGCACGATCATAGGTCGAGCTCCCGGAGCTCCCGCTCCAGCCGTGCGAGTTCCTCGGGCGAGGCCTCCCCCGCGAGCGGGGCCGGGGTCGCGGCCGCCGGGGCCGCCACCACGCGGCGCTGGCGCAGCGCGATGATCGCGGTGAGCACCGCGCCCAGCGAGAGCACCACCGCGGCGGGGACGACGTAGCCCACCAGGTTGAACCCCCGCGGGCGGGGCGCCATCAGCGCCTCCTCGCCGTAGCGGCGGACCATCTCGTCCACCACCTGGTCGGCGGTCATCCCCTGCTCCACCACCAGCGCCGCGACCTCGCGGTGCCGGGCGGGGCTGTAGCTGCAGGTGAAGTCGGTGGTGCGGCAGGTGTAGACGTCGAGCGTGCAGGGGCAGGGACAGGCGAGCCGCAGCTCCGCCGCCTTGATGGTGGCGTCGTTGGCGGTCTCCTCGATCGTGGCGCCGCGGCGCACCTCGTCGCTGGACTGGTCGTACAGCGGGTCGGCGGCGGGCGCGGGGCGGCCGGCGGTGTCCTGCTGGGCGCGGAGCGCGAGCGGCGCGAGCGCGGCGGCGGCCGCGCCGAGCCACCGGCGGCGCGAGAGGGGCGCGGTCATCCGTCCCTCCCCGCGCCCGCCAGTGTGGCGCCGTAGCCGGCCACCGCCTCGGCCCTGGGCTGGCCCGGGCCGGCCACGCTCCCTGGCCACATCGCGATGAGCCCCCCCACCGTGAGGATGAGCCCGGCGATCCAGACCCACGCCACGAGGGGGTTGATGGTGAAGCGGTAATTGGCCTGTTCCGTCCCCTCGACGGCGCTCTCGAAGACGACGTACACGTCCTCGCGCAGGTCGGACCGGAGCCCCACCTCGGTGGAGGGGTTGAAGGTGGGGCGCCCGAGCCCGTCCACGTGCTGGCGCTTCTCGCTCTTGAGGACGCCCAGGCGCTCCCCGTCGCGCGAGAGCTCGAGCGAGGCGGCGGTGACCTTGCGGTTGAGGGCGTCGTACTGCGAGATGCCCAGGTGGGTGAAGCGGTAGGTCCAGCCGTACGGGCTCTTCACCTCGGCCGATTCCCCGGGGCGGAGCGACACCTGCCGGTCCACCCGGAACGGGACGCCGGCGAAGGCGATGAAGTAGGTCAGGATGCCGACGTGCACGAGGTAGCCGCCGTAGCGGCGGCGGTTGCGCGCCACCAGCCGCGCGAGGGCGATGCCCCACCCCTCGTGGTACATCCGCTGGCGGGCGCGGATGCCGCGGTGGAACTCCTGCACCACCGTGGCGAGGACGAACGCGGCCAGCGACCAGCACATCTTGGCCGGGAGCCCGCGCACGCCCGCGCCCACCAGGAGGAGGAAGACCAGCCCGCCGAACGCCCCCGGCCAGACGAACTGCCGGCGGATGTTGGCGGGGGTCGCCTTGCGCCAGGCGATGAGGGGCCCGATGCCGGTCAGCGCCAGGAGGAGGAGCCCGAGCGGCCCGTTCACCTTGTTGAAGAAGGGGGGGCCGACGGTGATCTTGGTCCCCTGCACCGCCTCGGAGAGGATCGGGAAGAGCGTGCCCCAGAGCACCGAGAAGGCGATGCCGATGAGGAGCAGGTTGTTGAACAGGAACGCCGACTCGCGGCTCGCCATCGACTCGAGCTGGGCCTCCGGCTCGAGCGCGGGCCAGCGGGTGTAGAGCAGCGTGAACGCCCAGACCCCCGCGATGATCAGGTAGCCCAGGAACCACCACCCCACCGGCGACTGGGTGAAGCTGTGCACGCTCGCGATCACCCCGGAGCGGGTGAGGAAGGTGCCGAACATCGTGAGCAGGAAGGTCAGGATGATCAGGCTCAGGTTCCAGCGCTTGAGCATCCCGCGCTTCTCCTGGATCATCACCGAGTGGAGGAAGGCGGTCATCGCGAGCCAGGGCATGAAGCTCGCGTTCTCGACCGGGTCCCACCCCCAGTAGCCGCCCCAGCCCAGCTCCACGTAGGCCCACCACATCCCGAGCGTGATGCCGATCGAGAGGAAGAGCCAGGAGACGAGGGTCCACTTGCGGATGGCGTGGATCCAGCCGGTGTCGAGGCGCCGGGTGAGGAGCGCCGCCATCGCGAAGCCGAAGGGGATCGTGGCGCTGATGTAGCCCAGGTACAGCATCGGCGGGTGGATGATCATCGCCGGGTGCTGCAGCTGGGGGTTGAGGCCGCGCCCGTCGGCCGGGGTGAAGGCGAGCCGCTCGAACGGGTTGGCCGAGACGAGCATCACCAGCACGAAGAAGAGCAGCGTGGCGCTGGTGACGCCGGCCACCCAGGGGAGGAGCTCCCGGTACCGGCGCGAGGTGAGCCACTGCGCCAGCGAGGCGAACAGGGCGAGCACCAGCGCCCACAGCATCAGCGAGCCCTTCTGCCCCGCCCAGAACGCCGAGACGAGGAAGTAGGGAGGGAGGTTCCGGCTGGTGTAGGCCGCGACGTACTCGACGTTGAAGTCGTGCGTCGCGATGACCTGCCAGAGGCAGAAGGCGGCCGTGACCATCAGGCCGAGGCCGGCGTAGACGCTGCCGGTGAGCGAGCGGCGCAGCTCGGGGCGCGCCTGCCACTGCCCCGAGAACGCGACCACCGCCCCCCAGAGACTGACGAGGGCGGTGGCCCAGAGCGCGAAGGTGCCGAGGAGTGTCATCGGGTCAGGCCTGGGGGACGGCCTCGTAGCGGGAGCCGCACTTGGCGAGCACGTCGGTGGCGTGGAGCACGCCGTCGCGCTCGAGCCGCCCTTCGACGACGACCTCGATGTCGTTGGCGTCGGTGAACGTGTCGGGGACGGTGCCGCGGTAGGTCACCGGGTAGACCACCGCGCCGTCGGAGATCTTGAAGTCGATCTGCCGGCGGTCGGCGCTCCGCACGATGGTGCCGGGCACCACCTTGGCGCCGACCTTGATGCCGACGTCGTAGAACGACGGGTCGGCCGCGGTGCGCTGCTGCAGCTCGGTCGGCGTCAGGAAGTACACGCCCGTCTGCTTGACGCCCTCGATCATCAACAGGGACACGGCGGCGACGATCACCGCCGCCCCGAGCAGGAACTTGTGACCCGCTTTCATCGCGACCTCGCGCGTGAACGACGCTTCAAAAGTGCCGGGGTCGCCGGGGCCGCACAAGGGCGTGTCAGGGTGACGCGGGCGCGGGTCGGCGGAAGTTGTCGATCGCGGTGCGGTGCGCCGTGTATTCGGGGCGCGCGGCCTTCATCTCCTCCTCATAATGCCGGTCGAACTGCGCCCGCGCCGCGCGCTCCCCGGCCGAATCGCCCGAGAAGCGGGCCACGGTGGCCTTGAGCATCCAACCGAAGAGGTGCGCGGGCCGCGCACGCGTCATCGAGTCGGCGAGGGCCCGCGCGGCGTCCACCTGGCCCACGTGGAGCATCAGCGTGGCGGCGTCGAACTGGGCGTCGGCGTCCACGCTGTCGAGCATCCCGTACGCCTGGATCGCCATCGGGGCGAAGTTCTCGACGGTGGTCATGTCGCCCGAGGAGGCGGCGCGCATCACCCGGTCGTAGAGCCGGTCGAAGCGCTCGCGCGGGGTCAGGTTGGAGATGTCGGGCGCGGGGCCGCTGCCCCCCCCGGCGGCGAACGGTGCCTCCCCCTCGGCCGGTGCCGGCGCCGCCGCCGCACCCCGCCCGCGCCCCACCAGGAGCCCGAGCGCGAAGACGAGGGCCAGCACCAGGGCGCCCCCGACGGCCAGCCAGGAGGTGGGGGCGCGCCCCGCCGCGGGGGGCGGGGTGAGCGCCGCGCCGCAGTTGGGGCAGAAACGGCCGCGGGCGGGGGTGCCGCAGGCGGGGCAGCGGGGGGAGGGGTCGGCCATCGGGCGCCTGGCTTCCTTAGGGTCTCTTCACAGAGAGTTCAATGAGATTCGCTTGCGACTTCGGCGTGCGGACGAGAATATAGTCTCCGTAGCCCTACGGAGCTTTCTATGCGTTGGCACCGGATGCCGACCCACCCCCTGATCCTTGGCCTCGCGCTCATCCTGGGCGCGGGCGCCTGCACCGAGACCAAGTACGTGGAGCGGGATCCCGTCAATCCCCCGCCCGACCCCACGAGCGGGTTCCTCGGATACTACGACGCCGCGAGCAAGCAGACCACCTGCGGCAACTGCCACATCTCGCACCAGGCGGACTGGGTGTCCACGGCCCACGCCTCGGCGTGGGATGCGCTCCCGGCCAACCCGCCGGCGAGCTGCGCCGGGTGCCACACGGTCAACGGCAAGGGCAACGGGATCACCGACAGCGCCGGCTACCTGAAGACCCAGGTGGCGGCGTATCACGACGTGCAGTGCGAGAGCTGCCACGGCCCGGGCGAGACCCACGCCAACAACCCGGACGGCGGCACGGTGCCGCTGCCGCACATCGGCCTGGGTGACTCGGCGGCCTCCTGCGCCGCGTGCCACTCGGGGGCGCACACCCCGTACGCCGAGGAGTGGGGCCAGTCGGGCCACGCGGACTCGGTGGGGATGGACCACCCGGCCACCACGGCGGGGTGCCAGGGGTGCCACGAGGGGCGGGCGGCCATCATGAAGTTCAATGGCAACCACAGCACGCGCTACATCGACTCGGTGGGCACCAAGACCATCGTGTGCGTGGTGTGCCACGACCCGCACGGGAGCCCGAACGAGGCGCAGCTCCGCGCCCCGATCAACACGCCGGACCCGACGCAGAACCTCTGCATGCAGTGCCACCTGCGCGGCACCACGCCGTCGGTGACCTACACGCGCGGCGGCCGCGGCGCCCACGCCTCCCAGGGCCCGATCCTCCTGGGCGAGAACGCGGGGTGGATCCCGGTCGGGTTCTACTTCGACAGCGCCGGGATGTACAGCAGCCACGGCTCCACGGCCAACCCGAAGCTCTGCGCCGGCTGCCACGTGAACCGCATCACGGTGAGCGACGAGAACGGGTTCGTGTTCCAGTCCACGGGCCACCTGTTCCGCCCGATCCCCTGCGTGGACGACACCGGCAAGCCGCTGGCCGACAACAGCTGCGACTACACCAGCACGGCGCGCAACTGGTCGAGCTGCACCAACGCCGGGTGCCACGCCAGCGCCACGGTGGCGGCCAACTTCTTCAACAACGAGCGGAACACGGTGAAGGGCCTCGTGGACCAGCTCTGGACGGACGTGAACGGCAACAAGACGCTCGACGCCTTCCCGACCGACAGCGGGTACCTGGCCCAGGTGTATGCCAGCACTCCCGGCGAGTTCAGCAACGCCAACGGGGTGAGCGTGGCCGAGGGGGCGCTGTTCAACGCCACGATGTTCGCCGAGAAGACCCTGTACGACCACAGCGACGGTTCGTACGGCGTGCACAACCCCTTCTACTATGAGGCCCTGCTGAGCGCCTCGATCGACGCGATGGAGACGCAGTACGCGCTGCCGGCGCCGCGGCCCGAGCTCCAGGCCGTGATGACCCGCGCGCTCGCCCGGCCCGGGGTGCGGTACGCCCCGCCCGCGTCCGCCACGAGGGTCGCCGCGGACCGGTGAGCGTGCTCGCCCTTGCCGCGGTGACGAAGGCCGCCATCCCTCCGGGGGTGGCGGTCTTTGCGCTCGGCCGCCACGACACGCTGGCGGCCGCGGTGCATCAGGGACCGGACTCGGTGGTGGTGAAGTCCCCCCTCCCCGACCCCCTGGTGCCGATCGTGCAGTTCATCTTCCAGCAGCCGGGGTGGGTGCTGGGGCTCGAGATGCTGCTCGGGGGGGCGCTGGCGGCGGGAGTGGCGTGGCTGATGTGGACGCGGCGCATCTGGATGTTCGGCTGGTTCCGCCGCGCCCCGCGGCGCGCCCAGCTGATGTTCGTGGGCGCCAACCTGGCGGTGGTGCTGGTGGCGCTGGGCACCGGCGCCTACGGCTACAACTACATGATGCACGACAACGACTTCTGCAAGGGATGTCACATCTTCATCCCGAGCGGGCAGCCGTGGGTGCATCCCGACACCGGCAACTACCTCCTCGTCAACGCGCTCGAGGGAAAGCACGACACGCTCTCCTGCCACAACTGCCATCCGTTCGAGATCCGGGCGCAGACGAAGGAGCTCTTCTACTGGATCGTGCAGCGGCCCGACAAGATCCCGCCGCACGGCAAGGTGCCCCGCGCCACCTGCGAGCGCTGCCACGCGCAGGAGCACCCGGACAGCACCAAGCCGTGGCAGGCGGCGCGGCTCCTGGCCGGGCACCGGGTGCATTTCGAGTCGGATTCGTCGTCCCTGCGCGGCCTGGAATGCCTGAGCTGCCACGCGCGGAGCGCGCACCGGTTCGTGCCCAGCGACACGACCTGCACCCAGAAGGGGTGCCACAACGAGATCAAGATCCGCCTGGGCCGGATGGTGTCGGCGCAGAGCCAGATGCACTGCACCCTCTGTCACCGCTTCGACGCCCAGACGCCGGCCATCGTCTCGCGCGACTCGGCGCGCTCGGTGCTGATCCCGGGAGGCGAGCAGTGCACCGCGTGCCACCAGATGCAGGCCCTCACCGCGCGGTTCAACTTCGCCCGGGACCCCCACCAGGCGCAGTGCGGCTTCTGCCACAACCCGCACACCCAGAGCCGCCCGGCGGGAGCGGACAGCGCCTGCGCCAGCTGCCACCAGGAGTGGCGCGACGTGGCCTTCCACAGCGGCGCCATCCACCGCGGCGCGGTGCGCCCCGAGGCGTGCACCCAGTGCCACCAGCCGCACGCCGCGCGGGTGGACGCGAGCGACTGCACCGGGTGCCACACGGCGATGCGCCAGCTCCGGCACGAGCGGGGGCCGCTCCTGCCCACGCGCTTCGACACCACGGCCACGCTCCGCACCAGCACCGTGCCCCCGCCACCCGAGCCGCGCGGCAAGGGGGACGCCCCCGTGGTGGACGACCCGCCGCCCGCGCCGCCGTCGCCGGCCGAGGGACACACCCTGGGGGCGGGCACGACGCCCGCCCCTCGCGTCGTGGGGGACACCTTCGCCCACGCGCGGCACCAGGCACTGGCGTGCATCACCTGCCACGACCCGAAGTCGGACAAGAAGCTCACCTTCACGCCGCCGCGCGGGTGCCAGATCTGCCACCACCAGGCCCCCGAACGGAACGCCTGCGCCACCTGCCACACCCCCGAGGAGATGGCCCGCCCGGAGTCGCTGCAGGTCACGGTCGCGGCGGGGGGGGCGCCGGCGCGCACGCGCGCCGTGGCCTTCCCGCACGCGCGGCATCGTGAGGTGGCCTGCCTCGAATGCCACCGCGAAGCGGTGACCCTGGCCCCCACCCCGGCCGCCGCCACCTGCACCGCCTGCCACGAACGCCACGCCGCCACCACGGTGAACTGCGCGGCGTGCCATTCGTCGATCCCCGCGGCGGCACACGCGCCTCCCGCCGACGCCCACCGGGCCTGCGCCGCCTGCCACGCGCCGCAGGTCGTGGCGGCGCTCTCGCCCACGCGGAACCTCTGTCTCACCTGCCACGCCGGCCAGCGCGACCACCAGCCCGGCGCGGAGTGCACCACCTGCCACCTGGGCGCGCCGCCGGCGGAGTACCGGCCGCGCCTCGGCGCGGCGGGAGCGTCGCGATGAGCCGCCGCGCCCTCCTCCCCCTGGCCTGGCTCGCGGCGGCGGGCCTCGCGGCGGCGCCCGCGGCCCACGCCCAGGCGTGGCGGGTGACCCTCGACGCGCGCGCGCAGGCGGTCTCCTTCCGCGGCTGGCGCGTGGACAGCATCCCCGCGACGGACACGGTGACCGGGAGCGGGGGCGGCCCCGCCACCCCGGCGGGCGACGCGGTGACCTGCGACCCCGTGAGCGGGTACTGCCGCTACTGGCGCCCCGGCGCCGACCAGCGCGGCGTGCCGACGGTGCTCACCACCGACGCGACGATGTGGGGGCTCGGCGTCACCGGGCTCTCGGTGCACGCCAACGCCCGGCTGGGTGGCGACCTGGGCGGCGGCTCGCCCTGGTACGGCCCCGACCGGGGCGTCGAGCTGGTGGAGGGATACGTGGACTACGATCGCGGCTGGCTGCAGGGACGCGCCGGCCGCCAGGTCGTGAACGGCCGGCTGGGGTGGTGGGGGGTGGATGGCGGGCGCGGCTGGCTGCGGGACACCCGGCGTCACCTCGAGATCTCGGGCTACGGCGGCTGGGGGCTCGCGCGATCGAGCAACCTGACCGTGACCAGCTCCGCCCTCAACGTGCTGGGCGACTTCCAGACCGGCCGGCGCCAGTGGGCGGTGGGGGGGACGGCGCGCTGGAGCGCGACCCCCGGGCGCGCGCAGGTGGAGTACCACCGCGAATGGAGCGCGGTGGATGGCGGCGTCACCGTCGAGCGCGCCGCATTCGGCGCGGAGATGGCGCCGGTGGGGGGTGTGGGGCTGAGCGGCGGCGCCATCTACGACCTCGCCAGCGGGCTGTGGGGGAGCTGGGACCTCTCGGCGCGCGCCGCCGTCGGGCGCCGGGTGAGCGCCACCGCGCGTGTGCGGCAGTACCGCCCCCTCTTCGACCTCTGGAGCGTCTGGCAGGCGTTCTCGCCGGTGCCGTATCACGCCGTGGACGGCGCGATCGGCGTGCGGGTGCACCGGGCCCTGGCGCTCCGCGCCGGCGGGGAACGGTACTGGTATCCCAACACCGAGACCGAGACGCCGCTGGTGACCGTGGAGGACCGCGGCTGGCGCGCCACCCTCGGCGCCACGTGGAGCCCCCGGAGCGACCTGGATGTGGACGCCGAATGGCACCGCGAGTTCGGCGTGGGGGCGTACGCCAACTCCGAGCAGGGGGTGCTCACCTGGCGGCCGCGGGCCGGCTGGTCGCTGGCGCTGAGCGCCGGCCACCTGGAGCGCCCGCTCGACTACCGCTACGACGTGGCGAAGCTCTGGTGGCTCGGCGCCGCGGTGGACCGCACGCTCACGGAGCGGGTGCGGTTCGGCCTGACACTGGACCGCTATGACGAGACGCGCGACCGGCCCGACGCCGCCGGCGGGAGCTGGGCCCAGGCGCGCGTCGCCGCGCGGCTCACCTGGCTCCTCGTCTCGGGCGCGGACCGGCTGCCGCTCCCGCCGGGACGTCCGCGGAGGGCCCCGTGAGGCGGACGTGGGCGGGCGCCCTCGTGGCCAGCGCGCTCGTCGGCGCGGCGGCGGTGGCCGTGGCCCGCGGCGGCCCCGATCGCTTCGACCACGCGAAGCACGCGAAGCTCTTCCCGTCGTGCGTCACCTGCCACGCGGGGACGGTGGACAGCGCGCGGGCCCTCCTGCCGCCCCCGGCCACCTGCGCCGCGTGCCACGACGGCGGGGTGGAACGGCGCGTGAGCTGGGCCCCGCGCGAGGGCCCCCGCCCCACCAACGTGGCGTTCTCGCACGCGGCGCACCCCGAGGTGACGACGTGCGCCGCCTGCCACGCCGCCCCGGAGAGCGGGTGGATGCGGGTCGCCGCCGCGGCACCCGAGAAGTGCTTCGCCTGCCACGGCGAGCCGGCCACCCCCCACCTGGCGCAGGCCGACACCCTCTGCGCCACCTGCCATCTCCCCCTGGCCCGCACCACCCCCGCGCTCCGCGCGGTGCAGGTGGCCAACTTCCCCCGCCCCGACTCCCACCACGCCGACGGGTTCGGCGCGGGGGGCGGTCACGCGCGCGCGGCCAAGGCGGGAGACCGGAGCTGTGCCACCTGCCACGCGCAGGACTTCTGCGCCACCTGCCACGTCAACGGCGCGCGCGTCCCCGCCATCCAGGCGCTGGGGCGCGACCCGCGTTCCCTCGCGATCAGCGCATCGGCGCGGCGGCCCGCCTCCCACGGCCGGAGCGACTTCGAGCGCGCGCACGGGGGGCTGGCGCGGAACGACCCCCGTGCCTGCGCCAACTGCCACACGCAGGAGAGCTGCACCGCGTGCCACTCCGCGGCGCCGAGCGCCGCCCCGCGGCCGACGGCCGCCGCGACCGACACCACCCTCCCCCGCGGGGCGGCGGTGCACCGGCGCCCGCCCCCCTCGCACCTGGCGCCGTCGTGGGCCAGCGGGCACGGCGCGCTGGCCGGCGCGCGGCCGCAGAACTGCGCCGGGTGCCACGCCCGCACGCAGTGCCTCGAGTGCCACCGCCCCGACGCCGCCGCCGGCGAGCGGGGGGGCTACCACCCGCGCGGGTTCCTGGCGAGCCACCCGGCGCAGGCGTACGCGCGCGCCACCTCGTGCGCGGAGTGCCACAACACGGCGAGCTTCTGCCAGGACTGCCACGTGCAGTCGGGTGTGGTGGCGTCGGGCCGCCTGCGCGGCGGGTTCCACGATGGCCGGCGCTCATTCCTCTTCGGGCACGGCCAGGCGGCCCGGCAGAGCCTGGAGACGTGCGTCTCCTGCCACGCCGAACGCGACTGCCTCACCTGCCACTCGTCGGTCCGCGGCCGCGGGTTCGATCCGCACGGTCCCGGCTTCGACCCCAGGCGCCTGCGCGACAAGAATCCCGGGCTCTGCTCGGCGTGCCACGGGGCGACGGTGCCGCAGTAGGGGGCTACGTCCCGGCGCGAGCCCAGCCGAGCGCCGCCGTCACCGCGCGTTGCCACTCCGCGCGGTGACGTTCGCGTTCGGGGGCGGACCACCGCGGCGTGAAGCGGGTGTAGCGGCGGCCCTGCTGGAACTCGCCCACCGAGCGCCAGACGCCGAGGGCGAGGCCCGCGAGCCCGGCGGCGCCGAGGGCGGTGGTCTCGACCACGTCGGGCCGCTCGACCGGCACGCCGAGCAGGTCGGCCTGGAACTGCATCAGCCAGTCGTTGGCGGCGGCGCCGCCGTCCACGCGCAGGACGTCGAGCGCGCGGCCGGCGTCGGCGGTGATGCCGCCCAGGAGGTCGGCCGAGGAGTGCGCCATCGCCTCGAGCGCCGCGCGCACGATGTGGGCGCGCGTGGTGCCGCGCGTGAGGCCCACGAGCGTGCCGCGCGCGTCGGGCTCCCAGTGGGGGGCACCAAGCCCCGCGAAGGCGGGCACCAGCGTCACCCCGCCGGTGTCGGGGACGCCGCGCGCGAGCGCCTCGGACTCGGCCGCCGAGGCGATGATGCCGAGCCCGTCGCGCAGCCACTGCACCGCGGCGCCGGCGATGAACACCGAGCCCTCCAGCGCGTAGGCGGGGCCGCCGTCGGGTCCCACCGCGGCGGTGGTGAGAAGGCCATGGCGCGAGCGGGGCCGGGCGCCGCCGGTGAACGCCAGGAGGAAGGCGCCGGTGCCGTACGTGTTCTTGGCGGCGCCCGGCACCGTGCATCCCTGGCCGAAGAGCGCCGCCTGCTGGTCGCCCGCGAGCCCGGCGATGGGGAGCGCCGCGCCGAACCACTCCGGGCGCGCCTCGCCGACGACGCCGCTCGAGGGGACGATCACCGGCAGCACCTCGGGCGGCACGCCGAAGAGCGCCAGGAGCTCGTCGTCCCACGCGCGCCGCTCCAGATGGTAGAGCAGCGTCCGCGAGGCGTTGGTGTGGTCGGTGACGTGCACGGCGCCGCCGGTGAGCCGCGCCACCACCCAGCTCTCCACCGTGCCGGCCGCGAGCTCCCCCCGCCCCGCGCGCCGCCGCACGCCGGGGTCGTGCAGCAGCCACTCGAGCTTGGTGGCGCTGAAGTACGGGTCGGGAACGAGGCCGGTGCGCTCGGCGATCCATTCGGTGCGCCCCTCCGCCCGCAGGCGGCGGCACCGCTCGGCCGTGCGGCGATCCTGCCACACGATGGCGCGCGCCACGGGACGGCCGGTGGCGCGCTCCCAGAGCACCGTGGTCTCCCGCTGGTCGGTGATGCCGATCCCGGCGAGGTCCCCCGGCGCGATGCGCGCGGCGGCGATCGCCTCGCGCCCCGCGGCCACGAGCGAATCGAAGAGGTCGTCGGGCTCGTGCTCCACCCAGCCCGGCTGGGGGAAGTGCTGGGGGATCTCGCGGTACCCCCGCCCCAGCACGTGCCCGTCGGCGGCCACGACGAGCGCCGTGCTCCCGGTGGTCCCCTGGTCGAGGGCGAGGAGCGCCTTCACGCCGCCGCCCGCCCGAGGAGCCGCCTGGGGAATCCGCGCCCGGTCAGCACGCCGGCGATGATCAGCGTGCCCCCCACCCACTGCACCGGGCCCGGCGTCTCGTCGAGCACCGGCCAGGCGATGAGCATCGCGAGGAGCGGGGTGAGGCAGTTGAAGAGCGCCGTGCGGTTGGGGCCCACGGTGGCCACGTTGGCGTTCCAGATCCAGTACGCCAGCCCGATGGAGAGGACCACGCTGTACCCGAGCGCGAGCCACGCCTGCAGCGACACCTGCGACCACGCCACGCCCGGGAGGTCGGGGAGCGCGAGGAGGATGAGCCCCGGCGCTCCCGCCAGCGTGGTGAGCGCGGTGACCCGGAGGGGGGAGAGCCCGCCGGGGAGCCGGCGCACGCCGAGGGTGTAGAGGGCCCAGCACACGGCGGCACCGAGCGCGGCGAGGTCCCCCGCCACCGTGGCGCTGCCGAAGGCGAAACCGTGGCTCCGGAGCACGAGCACCGCCCCCGCGAGCGCCAGCGCGAGCCCCACCGCCAGGGGACGGCTGGGGCGCTCCACGCCGAGCAGGGCGCCGATGGCCGCCGTGAGGAGGGGCGAGGTGGCGAGCAGGATCGCGGTGTTCCCCACCGTGGTCCCGGTGAGCCCCAGCATAAAAAGGGTCTGGTACACGGTGTTGCCGAGGATGCCGAGGCCCAGGAGCCGCCAGAGATCGGCCGGGGCGAGCCGCACGTGCCCCTCGCGCGCGGCGAGGAGCGCGGTGAGGAGGGCGCCGGCCAGCGTGAAGCGGAGCGCCCCCACCACGAGGAGCGGCACCTCGGCCAGGACGAGGCGCATCGCCACGAAATTGGCGGCCCAGATGGCCACCACGAGGAGCATCCCGAGCACGGCCCGGGTGGTGTGCGGAGGGGCGGCGGCAGGCATCGGGGAAAGGTAGCGGCGAGGGCGGGCGCCCGCGCCTGCGGTTACTTTTGGCGGGTCCGCGGTCGCCCCGCTCCCCGTCACCCCGACGCGCCATGCAACTGACCCACCTCACCATCGACGTCCAGGACGGCATCGCCCGGCTCACGGTGAACCGTCCCGACAAGCTCAACGCGCTGAACGCGGCGCTCATCGAGGACCTGGGCCACGCCGCGCACCACCTGGCCACCGACAGCGCCATCCGCGGGGCGATCCTGACCGGCGCGGGGGCCAAGGCGTTCGTGGCGGGGGCGGATATCGCCGAGATGGCGGAGCAGTCGGCGCAGGAGGCGCAGCTCCGCGCCCGCCGCGGCCAGGAGGCCTTCCGCCGGCTCGAGACCTGCGGCAAGCCGGTGATCGCCGCGGTGAACGGCTTCGCACTGGGCGGCGGGTGCGAGCTCGCGATGGCGTGCCACCTCCGCGTGGCGAGCAGCACGGCCAGGTTCGGCCAGCCGGAGGTGAAGCTCGGGATCTGCCCCGGCTACGGCGGCACCGTGCGGCTCCCCCGCCTGGTGGGCAAGGGGCGCGCGCTCGAGCTGCTCATCACCGGGCGGATGGTGGACGCCGAGGAGGCCCTCCGCATCGGGCTGGTCAACAAGGTGGTCGCCCCCGACCAGCTCCTGGCCGAGGCCGAGGCGATGCTCCGCACCATCCTCGAAATGGGCCCCCTCGCGGTGCGCTCCTGCCTCGAGCTGGTGGACGCCGGGCTCGAAATGGGCCTCGAGGAGGCGCTCCGGATGGAAGCGACCCATTTCGGTGTCCTTTCGGCCTCGAGCGACCAGAAGGAGGGGATGGCCGCCTTCCTGGCCAAGCGTCCCCCCGCTTTCCAGGGGCGCTGAGGGACCGCCGGGAACGCCTCGCCGGGCCTGCATTTCGGGGTCCGGCGCCGCTATTATTAAGGAATGGGAAAGGGGTCGTCGCGGGGGCGTTTGCGGGCCCTGGTGGCCGTCTCCATCGGGGTGGTCCTCGGGGGGTGTTCGGAGCGCCCGCGGGTGCAGTTCACGAGCCCCGGGGACGGCGTCGGGCCGCTCGCCACGATCCTTGCCCCCGTTGAGCTCGACACGGTGCGGCTCGGGGAGGTCTTCGGCCTCTCGGTGCGCTTCCAGGACCCCGACGGGGTGGACTCGCTCTTCGTGCGGCTCGACCCGAACGTGAACACCCTCCAGTCGTTCGGTGCCGCCGGCGCCACCGAGATCACCGCGGGCTACGCCGTGCTGATGCCCGACTCGCTCATCCCCCCGGCGGAGACGCTGTACGTGCACGCCTTCGCGGTGGACGTCCTGGGCGACACCGGCGCGGTCGCGACGCGGCGACTGCTGATCCAGTAGTGCGACTCGGCCGGCTCGTCGCGCGCGGCTTCCGGAACCTCGCCCCGCTCGACCTCGCCATCCCGCCGCAGGGCGTGGCGCTCCTGGGTCCCAACGGCGCCGGCAAGACCAACCTGCTCGAGGCGGTGGCGTACCCGGTGCTCTTCCGCTCCTTCCGGGGCGCGGCGGACGCGGAGGTGGCGCGGTTCGGCGGCGACGGGTTCCACGTCGCGGTGCACTTCGGCGCGGCGGAGCCCGGCCGGCAGGCGGCGGCCACCTGGACGGCGGCGACGCGCACCAAGCGGATCACGGTGGACGACGCGCCGATCCGCACCCTGGCCGAGGCGGCGGGCCGCTGGCTCACGGTGGCGTTCCTCCCCACCGACACCGGCCTCGCCGCGGGGGCCCCGGGGGAGCGGCGCGGGTTCCTGGACCGGATGCTCGCCCTGGCCGACGCGGGCTACCTGCGGGCGCTGGCCCGCTATCGCCAGGCGCTGGCGCGACGCAACGCGGCACTCCGGCGGGGCGAGGTGGCGAGCGCGGCGGCCTTCGAGGCGGCGCTCG
>DASTRQ010000057.1:0-6661 GCA_035761145.1 Gemmatimonadales bacterium | reverse complement strand
CAGCGCGAGGGGGCCGAGGAGCAGCTGCGCCAGTCGCAGCGGCTCGAGTCGCTCGGCCGCCTGGCCGGCGGGGTGGCCCACGACTTCAACAACCTCCTCACCGTCATCCTCGGCAACCTGGCGCTGGTGCGCGGCGAGCTGCCCGACGACAGCACCGCCGCCGAGGACATCGGGATGGCCGAGCGCGCCGCGCGGCGCGCCAGCGAGCTTACCCGCAAGCTCCTCACCTTCGCGCGGCGGCAGTCGGTGGCCCCCCAGGTGCTCGAGCTGCAGCAGCAGCTGCGCGACCTCGAGGCGATCTTCAAGCGGCTGGTGGGCGAGGATGTCCGTCTCGTGGGCGACCACGCTCCGGGCCTCTGGCCGGTGCTGATGGACCCGGGCCACCTCGAACAGGTGGTCACCAACCTCGTGGTCAACGCGCGCGACGCGATGCCCGACGGCGGCACGATCACCCTCCGGACCCGGAACGTCACCTTCAGCGGCGACCGCCCCAATCCCGGCGGCCTCCCCCCCGGGGAGTACGTCCAGCTCGAGGTGACCGATTCGGGCACCGGGATGGGCCCCGACGTGCTGGCGCGGATCTTCGAGCCCTTCTTCACCACGAAGGAGCCGGGGAAGGGGACCGGTCTCGGGCTCGCCACGGTGTACGGCATCGTCCACCAGGCCGGCGGGCACGTGGACGTGCGCAGCACGCCGGGTCTTGGCTCCACGTTCATCGTGCTCCTCCCCCGCGCCGCGGACGGGACCCGCGCCCCGCGCGACCCCGGGGCCACGCCGCTCCCCGGCTTCGGCCGGGGGGAGCGGGTGCTCCTGGTCGAGGACGAGGACGCCGTGCGGCAGGTGGCGGTGCGGGCCCTCAGCGACCGCGGCTATCGGGTCGTGGCCGCCGAGAGCGCCGAGTCCGCCCTCCGGCGGCTCGACGACGGGACCCCGATCGACCTCCTGGTGACCGACGTCGTGATGCCGGGGATGGGGGGGAAGGCGCTCGCGGAACGGCTGCTGGCGCGCTGGCCCGAGCTCCCGGTGCTCTTCGTGTCGGGCTACACGGCCGAGGAACGGCTCGAGGGGCTCCTGGCCCGGGAGGGGGTGCAGCTCCTGGCCAAGCCGTTCACCCCCGACCATCTCGCCTTCGCGGTGCGCGGGCTCCTGGACCGGCCGGCGATGGGCGCCGCCGCGCCCTTCCCGCCGCCGGGGACCGACGGGTAGCAGAGGAGCGGCGGCACGGGGTACATTTCGGGCTCATCTCCCGCACCCGTAAGGGGATACGATGCCCGAGACATTCGATCCCGGCCTGCTCCGCGATCCCGCCCTGCGCCCCGTGGCCGAGAAGGTCATCGCGGGCACCCGGCTGGACGCCGCGGACGCCCGGGTGCTTTATGCTACGCCCGACCTCCTCGGCCTGGGCCGCCTGGCCGACCACGCCAACCGGCGGGCCAACGGCGACCGGGTCTTCTTTTCGGCCAACCAGCACATCAACCCCACCAACGTCTGCATCCTGCGGAACACCTGCGTGTTCTGCTCGTTCGCGCGGATGCCCAAGGAGGACGGCGCCTATACCCGCTCGCTGGACGAGGTGTACCACGAGGCGGAACAGGCGCGGGGGATGCCCACGAAGGAGTTCCACATCGTGGGGGGGCTGCACCCCAAGCTGGGGCTGAGCTATTACACCGACATGATCCGGGGGCTCAAGGAGCGGCACCCCGAGGTGCACGTCAAGGCGCTCACCGCCGTCGAGATCGCCCACCTGGCCCGGATCGAGAAGACCTCGACGGTCGACGTGCTGGCGCGGCTCAAGGAGGCGGGGCTCACCTCGATGCCCGGGGGCGGGGCGGAGGTCTTCAGCACCGCCGTGCGCGCCACCATCGCCGAGCGCAAGCTCACCGGCGAGGAGTGGCTGCGGGTGCACCGCGAGGCGCACGGGCTCGGCATCCCCACCAACTGCACGATGCTCTACGGCCACGTGGAGAGCGCCGACGACCGCATCCAGCACCTCGCCCAGCTGCGGGCGCTGCAGGACGAGACCGGCGGCTTCCTCACGTACATCCCGCTGGCGTACCACCCGGACAACAACGAGCTCGGCGAGGAGCTGGGCCGGGTCGGGAGCGCCACCACGGGGTTCGAGGACCTCAAGAACATCGCCGTGGGGCGGCTCTTCCTCGACAACATCCCGCACGTCAAGACCCACTGGCCGATGGTGACGCCGTTCATCTCGCAGGTGGCGCTCAGCTTCGGGTGCGACGACGTCGAGGGCACCGTGGTGTACGAGCGGGTGTACCACGAGGCGGGGGCCCGCACCCAGATGCACATGCAGTACCTCGACCTGGTGCGGCTCATCCGCGACGCGGGGCGGCGCCCCGTGGAGCGCGACTCGCTCTACCGGCCCGTGCGCGAGACCTTCGACGACCTCCCCCCGGCCCCGCGCCCGGGGAAGGGCGCCGAGCTCCCCGTGGTGCACGCGGCATGAGGCTCGGCCGCATCGCCTGGGTCAACTGCTTCCCGGTCTACGGCGCGATGGACCGGGGGGTGGTGCCGTGCCCGGCGGAGCTGGTCTCGGGCACCGCCGCGGAGCTCAACGACCTCCTTGCCGCCGGCGAGCTCGACGTGAGCGTGGTCTCGGCGGTGGAGTACGCACGGGACGCGGCGCGGTATCACCTCCTTCCCGACCTCGCCATCGCCGCCGACGGCCCGGTGCACAGCGTGCTGCTCTTCAGCCGCCGGCCCCCCGAGGCGCTCGACGGCCGCACCGTGCTCCGCACGGCGAGCTCGCGCACCTCGGTGCTCCTCCTCGAGCTCCTCTGCCGGCACGTCTGGGGCGTGGCGCCCCGGTTCGCCCAGGTGCGCGCGGAGGCGAGCGACCTCGACGCCCTGGCGGGCTTCCCCCACGATGCGGTGCTCGTGATCGGCGACGCCGCGCTGATGCTCCGGGCGAGCGGCCGGTACCCGCACGTGGTGGACCTGGGCGCCGCGTGGAAGGCGTGGACGGGGCTCCCCTTCGTCTTCGCCGTCTGGGCCGCGCGCCGCGAGGCCGACGCCGCCCGGGTGCGCGCCGTGCACCAGGCGCTCCTCGCCTCGCGCGCGTGGGGGCTCGGGCATCTCGACGCCCTGGCGGAGGATGCCACCCGCCGCACCGGCGTCCCGTTCCCGGTGACCCGCGACTACCTGGGCACCCTCGATTACGGCCTCGGCGGCGCCGAGGTCGAGGGGCTCACCACGTTCTTCCGCCGGCTGGCCCAGGACGGCCTGGCCCCCGGCGGCGCCCTGTCCTTCATCTCGGCGGCCTGACCATGAGCACGGTCGATCGCAGCAGCGGCGAGTTCCGCGACGCGCTCGCACTCTACCGGCGCGAGGACCTCCTCGCGCTGGGCCAGCAGGCGGACGCCGTCCGCTGGCGCCTCCACCCCGACCCGGTCGTCACCTACATCATCGACCGGAACATCAACTACACCAACGTCTGCGTGGCCGACTGCGGCTTCTGCGCCTTCGCGCGGCGCCCCAAGGCCGGCGACGGGTACGTGCTGAGCTACGAGGAGATCGGCGCCAAGATCGACGAGTGCAAGGCCGTCGGCGGGGTGCAGATCCTGATGCAGGGGGGGCACAACCCCTACATCCCCTTCGAGTGGTACCTCGAGCTGCTGCGCTACATCAAGCGCAACCACCCGATCCACGTCCACGGCTTCTCGCCGTCGGAGGTGGTCTTCTTCAGCGAGCGCTTCAAGCTCCCGGTGCCCGAGGTGATCCGCCAGCTGCGCGAGGCGGGGCTCGACAGCATCCCGGGCGGGGGCGGGGAGATCCTCGTGGACGCCGTGCGACGCCGGGTGGCGCCCAAGAAGGCGCAGACCGAGGAGTGGCTCGGCGTGCAGGAGGAGGCGCACCGGCAGGGGATGCGCACGTCGGTCACGATGATGTACGGGATGGGCGAGAGCGACGAGGACCGCGTCGAGCACATCTTCCGGGTGCGGGAGCTGCAGCGGCGCACCGGCGGCTTCACCGCCTTCATCTGCTGGCCCCTCCAGCCGGAGGGGACCCCGATGTTCGCCGGGGCCGCCAAGACCGACGCCGTGACCTACCTGCGGACGCTCGCGCTGATGCGCCTGGTCTGCGACAACGTCCCCAATATGCAGGCCTCGTGGGTCACGATGGGGCACAAGATCGGCCAGCTGGCGCTCCGCTTCGGCGCCAACGACTACGGCTCGCTGATGATGGAGGAGAACGTCGTCTCCGCGGCCGGCACCACCTACCGCACCACGCTGCGCGAGATGGACCGCGTGATCACCGACGCCGGCTTCACCCCCCGGCGGCGGCGGCAGGACTACTCGCTCGTCGAGGAGCCGGTCGCCGCCTGAGATGATCCGCACCGGCATCGGGTACGACAGTCACCGCTTCGCCGAGGGCCGCCCGCTGGTCCTCGGCGGCGTGACCGTCCCCCATACGCACGGCCTCCTCGGCCACTCCGACGCCGACGCCGTCGCCCACGCCCTCACCGACGCCATCCTCGGCGCCGCGGCGGCCGGCGACATCGGCAAGCTCTTCCCCGACACCGACCCCCGCTGGAAGGGGGCCGACTCGCTCGCCCTCCTGCACGAGGCCCACGCCGTCGTGCGCGGCAAGGGGTGGCGCTTCGCGCAGGGGGACGTCACCGTCATCTGCGAACGGCCCAAGCTCGGGCCGCATCTGGCCGCGATGGCCGCGCGCCTGGGCGAGGTCCTCGGCGTCCCCGCCGAGGCCATCGGCCTCAAGGCCAAGACCAACGAGGGGATGGGATGGATCGGCCGCGGCGAGGGGCTCGCCGCGATCGCCGTGGCCACCCTGGAGCGCCTCCCCTGATCGACGCCCTCCTCGCCTGGCTCGCCGCGCTCCCCCCCGCGGCGGTGTACATCGCGGTGGGCTCGCTCGCCGCGATCGAGAACGTCTTCCCCCCGATCCCCTCCGATATCGCCACCCTCATCCTCGCCGCGCTCTTCCTGCGCGAGGGTCCCCTGGAGCCGCTCGCGCTCTGGGCCGCGGCGGTGCTCGGGAACGGCGCCGGCGCCATGGTGCCGTGGGCGGTGGCGCGCCGGTTCGGTCCCCGCATCGCCCAGAGCCGCATCGGGCGGCGCCTCCTCCCCCCGGAGACGGTCTCGCTCGTGGAACGGGAGTACGTCCGCTTCGGGCTCCCGGGGATCTTCCTCTGCCGGCTCCTCCCGGCGGTGCGCTTCATCGTGAGCCCCTTCGCCGGCCTGGTGGGGATCGGGCCGGTGCGCACCTTCGTCCCGCTCCTGCTGGCCACGGGGGTCTGGTACGCCCTGATCGTGGGCGGGGGGTGGCTCCTCGGGGGGCAGCGCGACGCCCTCGTGCACTTCCTGCGCGACCTCAACCTGACCCTCTTCGCGGTGGGCCTGGTGGTGATCGGCGCGGCGGTGCTCTGGTACCTGCGGCGCCAGGAGCGCATCGCCCGCGCGGCCGGCGAGCGGCTCCTCGCCGCCTTCGAGACCGCCGTGGAGGAGGTGGGGCGCGCCGCGCCCGAGGCCACCCCCGCCGGCCCCATCCCCCTCGCCGCCACCGCGGTGCTCCTCGTGGAGCTCGCCGGACACGACGAGGCGCTCGACAGCCGCGCGCTCCACGCCCTCGAGAACCACGCCCGCGACCGCTGGGGCCTCGGGCCGGTCCGGCGCGGCGAGACGAAGGTGGACTATCTCGACGCCGCCCGGCGCGCCGCCGCCAGCGCGGACCACGCCGCGCGCGTGGCGCTTGCCTCGCACGTCTGGAGCCTCACCCTCGCCGACGGGGTCCTCTCCGAGCACGAGGCGGCGCTGATGGAGCGGATCGGCGCCTTCCTCTCGCTCTCCCCGGCGGAGCTGACCGAGGCGCGCCAGCGCGCCCTCCTCGTCGACCGCCCCGGCGGCGCGTGATCGCCGACGAGCTGGCCCGCGCGTTCCGGCTCGAGGAGTTCCGCGACCACCAGGCCCTCGAATCGGGGCAGAGCGCGCACACCGTCGAGAGCTACGGCCGCGACCTCCGCCGCCTGGCCGAGTTCCTCGCGGGGCAGGGCGTCGCCACCCCGGCGCGCGCCACCCCGAAGCTCCTGCGCGAGTTCGTCTTCGCGCTCAAGGACCTGGGGCTCGCCCCCGCCACGATCCGGCGCCACGTCTCCGCCGTCCGGACGTACTACCGCTTCCTCGTGGGGGAGGGGGCCGTCGTCGCCGACCCCAGCGACCGGCTCGAGAGCCCCCGCCGGGGCCGCACCCTCCCCGACACCCTGAGCGCGGAGGAGTGCCAGCGGCTCGTCGAGGCCCCCACTCCCGACCTGCCGCTGGCGTGGCGCGACCGCGCGCTCCTCGAGCTGATGTACGGTGCGGGGCTCCGGGTCTCGGAGGCGGTGGCGCTCACCCCCGGCGACCTCTGGATGGACGACCAGGTGGTGCGCGTCTTCGGGAAGGGAGGGAAGGAGCGGCTCGTGCCCATCGGCCGCAAGGTGACGAGCGCCGTCGCCATCTACCTCCAGGAGACCCGCCCGCGCCTCGACCGTGGCGCCACCGGCAACCGCCTCGTCCTCAACGCCCGGGGGCGGCCTCTCTCCCGCGTCGGGGCGTGGGGCATCGTGAAGCAGGCGGCACTCCGCGCCGGGATCACCAAGCGCGTCACGCCGCACACCCTCCGCCACAGCTTCGCCACCCACCTCCTC
>DASTRQ010000056.1:0-19222 GCA_035761145.1 Gemmatimonadales bacterium | reverse complement strand
TCCTCCTCCTCGTGGAGCACGACCCCGTCGTGACGCTGGGCCGCTCCACCAAGGCCGAGAGCCTCCCCATCCCGCCCGCCGAGCTGCCCGCGCGCGGCGTCGAGGTCTTCGAGATCGAGCGCGGCGGGGACGTGACCTTCCACGGCCCCGGCCAGCTGGTGGGCTACCCCATCATCGACCTGGCCCCCATCCGTCCCGACCTGCACTGGTACCTCCGGGAGCTCGAGGGGGGGCTCATCGACGCGCTCGCCACGCTCGGCATCGCGGCGGGGCGGAACCCCGGCTTCACCGGGGTGTGGGTGGGCCCGCGCAAGGTGGCGAGCATCGGTGTGCACGTGAAGCGCTGGGTCACCCTCCACGGGTTCGCGCTCAACGTGACGACCGACCTCGGCTGGTTCGATCTCATCGTCCCCTGCGGCATCGCCGGGGTCGAGATGACCTCGGTGGCGCGCGAGCTCGCGCGGGCCGGACGGTCGGCCGACGGCGTGACCTCCGCGGTCAGCACCGCCGCCGTGGAGGCGTTCGGCCGGCGGTTCGGCCGCCGCCCCGCGGCGCGCACGCTGGCCGAGGTGACCCGGAACCTCCCGGCGCTCGCCGGCGTTCTGCCGGTATGACCGCCCCCCTCGACGCCCGCGACCGCTCGCGCACCCGCGTTCCCCCCGGCCAGGTCCTCACCCAGAAGTGGCCGGTGCTGCACTATCAGCACGTGCCGCGGGTGGACCTCGTCTCCTGGCGGCTCCGCGTCACCGGCGAGGTGGAGCACGCGCTGGAGCTCACCTGGGAGGAGCTCGAGGCCTTCCCGCAGCGCGAGGTGCTGTGCGACATGCACTGCGTGACGCGCTGGAGCCGGCACGACAACCTCTTCCGCGGGGTGCCGGTACGTGAGGTGCTGCGGCGGGCGGGAGTGCGCCCCGGCGCCGAAGGGGTGATGGTCCACGGCGCGGAGGGGTACACCACCAACCTCCTGCTGAGCGACCTGGACCGCGAGGAGAACCTGATCGCCACCCACTGGGGAGGCGAGCCCCTCACGGCGGAACATGGCGGACCCGTGCGGCTGCTGGTGCCGCACCTGTATCTCTGGAAGAGCGCCAAGTGGCTCACCGGGCTCGAGCTGCTGGAGTACGACGAGCCCGGCTTCTGGGAGATGAACGGCTACCACATGCGGGGCGACCCCTGGGCCGAGGAGCGCTTCGGGCGCCCCGACCCGGTGCGGATGCGGCGCGGGCCCCGGCGCTGAGTCCCGCGTGGCGGCCCCGGGCGGCGCCCTTGCCCCTTGGCCGAGATCACGTTACACCCCCTCCCGATCCCCCCGTTGACCCTCCCGGTCCGGGGGGTTTTTATGCGAGCATGTCCGAGGTTCGCAAGCACGCCCCAGAGGAGTTGGCCGAGGCCAAGCTCGCGGATATCCGCCGGGCGGCCGAGAGCTGGGCCCGGGAGGCGCCGGCCGCGCTGCGTGACTCGGTGCGCGCCGTGTGCGTGCGCCTGGCCGAGATGGTGGCCGACCAGCGCCATTACCTGGCCCCGTTGCCGAGCGCGCAGGAGAACGAGCGCGCCCAGATGCTGAGCCTGCTCGTCAAGAAGCTCGGCGCCAAGCAGGCCATCCAGGGGATCGAGGCCGATCTCAAGGCGCTGACCGACCTCGAGCTCCGGGCCACCGGCTCCTGGTCGCTCATCCCGAGCGCGCAGGCGGAGTGGATCACCACCGCGACGCAGTTCCTCGAGGAACGCGCCCGCGCCCTCCCCGCCGCCGAACGCCCCGACGCCTACTGGGCCGACGACGTCGTGGCCGGCGTCATCGCCTCGGTCAAGGCGGTGATCGGGGTGGATGAGCTGCACGCCCGCACCGAGAGCCAGTTCGGGGGGCGCCCCAGGCAGACCTCCGAGCAGTAGCACGCAGGGTAGGAGGGTAAGAAGGTATGAGGGTAGGAAGGGAGCTCCGCCCGGAGCGACTTCCTACCCTCTTCACTTCCTACCCTCTTCACTTCCTACCTTCCTACCTTCCTACCCCTGACGGACTACTTCCCGAAATAGCGGAGGAACCTCCCGAACACCTCGATCCCGTCCCACACCTGCTGCAGGGTCACCTTCTCGTTGGGGGCGTGGAGGCGGTCGTCGGGGAGGCCGATACCGGTGAGGAGCACCGGCGCGCCCCCCTTGGCCAGCTCGGTGACGACCGGGATGCTCCCGCCGGCGCGCACGGCGACGGTCTTCCGGCCCACGACCGCCTGGAACGCCTCGTCGAGCGCGGCGAAGGCGGGATGGTCGGTCCGGACCTGCACCGGCTCGCCGCCGTGAAGGGGCTTCACCTCGACCGTGGCGTATGCCGGGGCGGCGGCCTTCACCGCGCGGGCGAGCTGCGTGTAGGTCGTCGCCACCTTCTGCCCCGGCACCAGGCGGAGCGACACCTTGGCCACCGCGGCCGCGGGGATGACGGTCTTGGCCCCCTCGCCGGTGAAGCCGCCGCGGATGCCGTGGATCTCGAAGGTGGGGAGCGCCCAGGTGCGCTCGAACACGCTCCGGGTCCGGATGCCGGTGAGCGCCTTGGCGGTGACCTCCTCCTTGAGGTACTTCCGCAGGTTGAACGGCAGCTTGCGCCACCCGGCCAGTTCCGCCTTGCTCGGCGGCCGCACCGCCTCGTAGAGCCCGGGGATCTTGATGCGGCCGTTGGCGTCCTTGAGCCGGGCAAGGAGGCGGACCATCTCCTCGATGGCGTTGGGCGCCGCGCCGCCGTAGGTGCCGGAGTGCAGGTCGCTCGCCGCGGTGCGCAGGTGGATCTCCGCGTAGGCCAGCCCGCGGAGCGCGGTGTACACCGCGGGGATGCCGGGCGCGTAGTAGCCCATGTCGGCCACGATCACGGCGTCCACCTCGGTGCGCCACCGGTCGCGCTGCAGGATGTCGAAGATGACCTTCCCGCCGCACTCCTCCTCCCCTTCGAAGATGAAGCGCACGTTGAGCGGAGGGCGCCCGGCGCCGTCGAGCACGCTCTCGTACGCCTTGAGCATCGTGAAGACCTGCCCCTTGTCGTCGATGGCGCCGCGGGCGTAGAGGTTGCCGTCGCGCACCTGCGGCTCGAAGGGCCCGCTCACCCACTCGTCGAGCGGCTCCACCGGCTGCACGTCGTAGTGCCCGTAGATGAGCACCGTCGGCGCGCCCTCCACCCGGGGCGACTCGGCCCAGATGGTGGGGTGGCCCCGCCCCTCGAGGAGTTCCACCGTGGGACACCCGAGCCGGCGGAGCTCGGCCATGAGCCAGTCGGCCGCGCGGCGGCAGTCGGCGGCGTGGTCGGGGAGGGTGCTGATGCTCGGGATGCGGAGGAATTCGGTGAGCTGCGCCAGCCAGGCGGCCTGCTGCGCGCTCGGGGTGTCGGTGGTCATCGGCCGGTGCGTGGAGGGAAGGACGGGCGGAACCCGCTCAACCTACCCCGGTGCCGCCGTTCGGCAAGGTGCGCCCCCCTCCGGGATATCCCCCATCTGGCGGAGTCCGGTCCGGGGGGTACCTTCCCTTCCAGCTATGCGTTCCACGGGGCAGTACCACCTCTTCGCCACCGAGCCCGGTGCCCGGCGGCTGCAGCGCGCCCGGATGCTCGCGCACGAGGGGCGCACGCGCGACGCCGAGCACGCGTATCGCGCCGCCGTGGCCGAGGACCCCGCCGACCGTTCGGCGTGGGGGGAACTGTTCGAGTTCCTCCGGACGGCGCGGCGCCACCCGGAGGCGCTCTCGACGGCGGAGCACGCGGCGGCCCAGTTCCCGGGCGAGGCGTTCCCCCTGGCGCTGGTGGGCGCGGCGCACGTGGAACTCGGCCAGTGGAGCGAGGGGCTCGACTGGATCCAGAAGGCCATCGCGCTCGATCCCGACCTGGCGCTCGCCTGGCACGAGGCGGGCTACGCCGCCTGGCGGGCGGGAGAGCACGCCCAGGCGCTGATGGCGGTGGACCGCGCCTTCGCGCTCGATCCCCACGGCGCCACGCTCGAGCTGCGCGGACGCATCCTGCGCGACGCGGGACGCTACCTCGCGGCGGAAGTGTCGTTCAGCGCCGCGGCGGAGGCCGCCGAGTACGGCGACCAGCGGCGCGAGGCGGAGCGCCAGCTCGCCGTGACGCGGCGCTACGCCGCCTTCCACGGCAGCCGACCCGCCGCCCTCCCGGTGCACCGGCGCTGGTTCGCCGAGACGGGCGGGGCGTGCCTCACCGCCGCCAACGGCGAGCCGCCCCCGTCCGACGGCGCGCTGGTGCAGGCGTTCGTCGAGCTGGCGCACGAGGAAGGGTGGGCCTTTACCCGCCTCGTCACCGCGGACGACTGGCCGGGGTGGGCGCCGCTCAAGGGGCTCGTCACCGCGCAAGGCCCCGGCGACCGCACGCTGGTGGCGGCGCACACCACGAGCGACGCCTGCTCCCCCTGCCGCGAGGTGATGGCCGGGATCGCCGAGACCGGTCGCGGGCTCTCCTTCGCGCTCGCCGCGCCTTTCGACGCCGGCTCGCCGGTGGACGTCGTGGGGCGGATCGGCGAGGCGGGGGGCGGGCGCGTCGACCTCGGCGGCGCGTGCGAGATGGCGCGCCACCCGGAATCCCGGCTGGCGCGCCGCATCCTGCGCTGATCCCCGCCCCGCGCTACGGCGTCGTGACGCCGAGCCGCCCCCACGCGCTGTCCCCCCGCACCCCCGCCATCACCGAGTCGAGCCCCGCCACGGCGGCCTGCAGGTCGCCGTGGTAGCGCTGGTACCACGCCTCGAACGCCTCGAGGTGGCTCCGGTAGATCGTGATCCCCACCAGCCGGGCGTTGTTGATGGGCCGGTCGTCCGCGCCGGCGGCGGGGGTGATGGTGACCCCGCGCAGCTGTGCGGCCACCGGCCCCTCGAACTCCGCGCGCGCCCAGCGCGCGAGCTCCACCTTCCCCGCCCGGAGCGCCGCGCTGTCGGGATGCGTGGCGTAGAACGCGTCGGCCCGCGCGAGGAGCCGCCGGTAGAAGTCGCCCAGCACCTGCTCGTTGTGCCACCGGTCGGCCGCGCGCCGCGCGAGGGCGCTGTCGCCGCGCGCCTGGAAGAACGCCTCGGCGCCGCGGTACCCCACCAGCTGGGCGTAGCTCTCGTTGAAGGGGGCGTTCCCCGGCACCCAGAGGGTGTTGTGCGCGATCTCGTGCAGCACCAGCGCCGCGAGTTCGAGCGAGTCGCGGTCGAGCGCGGTGCTCAGGAGCGGGTCGTTGAACCACCCGAGCGTCGAGAACGCGCTCGAGGGGCGGAGCGCCACGTCGTACCCGCGCCGCTCCAGCGCGTCCGCGGCGCGGCGCGCCTCGGCCGGGTCGAAGAACCCCTTGTACGGCACCCGTCCCACGATCGGGTACTTCCAGGTGTAGGGGCAGATGCAGTCGGGAGGCGCCGCGCTCAGCACCAGGAGCAGGGTGTCGCGCCCCACGTCGGCGTACTGGGTGTAGGTGTCGCGGGCCTCGAGGCCCAGGGTGTCGGCGAAGTCGCGCGCGGCGAGCACGAGCCCGAGCTCGGCCCGCGTCACCGGGTCGGTGCCGCTGTCGGCCACGAGCCGGGCGATGGGGCGGCGCGCGCGGAGGATGCGCCCCTCCTCGACCGCGGCGCGGTGGAGGTACCGCACCTCGGGGCTCGCCACGTAGGCGCCGGTGTAGCCGAGCATCAGGGCCGCCACGGCCGCCACGAACCACATCGCCCGCCTCCGCATCAGGGGGTGAACCGCACGCCCAGGCGCTGCACATCGTCGCCCAGGGCGGTGCGGCGCTGGTAGGCCCAGTCCACCGCGAAGCGCCGGAAGCCGAGGCTCGCCCCCACCGCCCCCTCCGACTGCCCCGTCTGCGCCAGCCGCTGGCCGGTGCCCGCGCGGATCGTGACGAAGGCGCCGCCCACCTGGGCGCCCAGCTCGGCGGCCACCTTCGAGTGGCTCGCCTGCCCCTCGGGCCACACCTTCTCCCACACCGCGCGCACCACCCAGGTCTCCTGCGGGTCGGTGAAGTTGAAGACGGCGCCGAGGTGCGAGCTGTGCGGCAGGTCGAGCGGCCCGCCCGAGAGCCCGCGGTGGCCGATGTTCTGGAACGAGGCGCCGATGGCGAAGAGGTCGAACACCGCGACGAGGATCCCCACGTCGCCGGTGGCGGCGCGGCGCACGTCGCCCAGCGTGTCCTCCACCGAGACGTACTTCCCCGAGATCCCGGTGGCGATCATCCCGCGCCGGTACACCGCCGAGCCCACCCAGAGGAGATTGTCGGCGTTGGGCGAGCTGGGGTCGAGCCGCAGGTAGTGCCCGCCCCCGCCCAGGCTGAACTGCCCCACCCGCACCGCCCCCGCGGCCGAGGCCTCGACCCCGTTGTCGTGGGTGAAGTGGTAGGTGGCCTCGACCCCCGCGTGGCGCATCGTGGCGATGCCGGCGGGGTTGAGGAAGATGGACCCCGCGTCCCCGTGCACCGCGACACCGGCGTTGGCGATGCCGGCGTAGCGGGCGGTGGCCGGCAGCCCGAGGACCAGGGGGTAGGGCGCCTGCGCCCCGGCGGCCGCCGGCAGGAGGGCCAGCAGCAGCACGGGGAGGGGGCGGAGGCGGGGGGTGGACGTCATCGGGGAGATGCTTGCAAGTGTAAGTGCCACAACGCTTTTTGACAACGCGCCGGGCCCCGGATTAGGTTCGTTCGATGGCGGCCGCCGATCCCCTCGCCCAAGTGAAGTTCGGCCCGGACGGGCTGGTGCCGGTGGTGGCCCAGGAGGCCCTCTCCGGGACGGTCCTGATGCTCGCCTGGGCGGACCGGGAGGCCCTGGAGCGCACCCTCGCCACCGGCGAGGCGCACTACCACAGCCGCTCCCGGAACGCCCTCTGGAAGAAGGGGGAGAGCTCGGGACACACGCAGCGGGTGCGCGAGGTGCGGCTCGACTGCGACGGTGACGCGGTGCTCTACCGGGTGGACCAGGCGGGGCCCGCCTGCCACACCGGGATGGCCACCTGCTTCTCGACCGCGGTGGTCCCGGCCGCCCCGGGCCCGGTCCCCGACACCGGCGCCACGACGCTCGCGCGGCTGGCGGCGGTGATCGCCCGGCGGGCGGCCGAGCGCCCCGGCGACTCGTACACCGCGACGCTCCTCGCCCGGGGCGTCGCCAAGGTGGCCCAGAAAGTGGGCGAGGAAGGGGTCGAGGCGGCGCTCGCCGCCGTCACGGAGGACGAGGCGCGCCTGGCCTCCGAATCGGCCGACCTGCTCTACCACCTGCTGGTCCTGCTGCAGTCCCGTTCGGTCCCCCTCACGGCCGTGCTGGAGGAGCTCGAGCGGCGCACACGCTAGACCGGGTCCGGCGCTCCGGGCCCGAAGGTGCCATGTCCTTCGTCCATCTGCACACCCACAGCGAATACTCCCTCCTCGACGGCGCCAACCGCATCGAGGAGCTCGTGGCGCACGTCAAGAAGCTGGGGATGGACTCCCTGGCGGTGACCGACCACGGCAACCTGCACGCCGCCTGGAACTTCTACGAGGCGGCCAGGAAGCAGGGGATCCGCCCGATCCTGGGGTTCGAGGCGTACCTCGCCTTCGGCGACCGCCGCGCGCGCGAGAAGCCGGCCGACGCCCCCGCCCAGTACAGCCACCTGGTGCTGCTGGCGCACAACAAGGCGGGGTACCGGAACCTCATCAAGCTCTCCTCCATCGGCTACACGGAGGGGTACTACCGGCGGCCGCGCATCGACCGCGAGGTGCTCGAGCGGCACAGCGAGGGGATCACCTGCCTGGCGGCCTGCCTCTCGGGCGAGGTGGCGCTGTATCTCCGCGCCCAGCAGTACGAGAAGGCGAAGGCCACGGCGGAGTACTTCGCGCGGCTCTTCGGGCAGGGGCATTTCTGGCTCGAGATCCAGAAGCACGGCATCACCGAGGAGGACCTCGTCACCGAGGGGATGCTGCGGCTGGGCCGGGAGCTGGGGCTCGGCGTGGTGGCCACCAACGACGCGCACTACCTGCGGCGCGAGGACGCCGAGGCGCACGACGTGCTGCTCGCCATCGGCACGGGGGCGGAGCTCGACGACCCGAAGCGGTTCCGCTTCACGGGGTCCGAGAGCTACGTGAAGAGCGAGAAGGAGATGAAGGCGCTCTTCCCGGACCACCTGGAGACGCTCGCCAACACGCAGGTGGTGGCCGACGGGTGCGAGTTCGACTTCGAGAAGCGCTACTTCGTGCCCGCGTTCCCGCGCCCGGAGGGGTACGCCTCGGAGGACGAGCTGCTCGAGGCGCTGGCGGTGGCGGGGACGGCGCGGCGCTACGGCGAGCCGCTCCCCGCCGCGGTGCGCGAGCGGCTGGAGTACGAGCTCGGCGTGATCCGCACGGCGGGGTACTCGGGCTATTTCCTGATCGTGCAGGACTTCATCGCGGCGGCGCGGGAGCGGGGGATCCCCGTGGGCCCGGGCCGCGGCAGCGCCGCCGGCTCGCTGGTGGCCTACGCGCTCGGCATCACCAACGTGGACCCGCTCCGGTTCGACCTGCTCTTCGAGCGCTTCCTGAACCCCGAGCGCGTGTCGATGCCCGACATCGACGTGGACTTCTGCTTCGAGCGCCGGGGCGAGGTGATCGAGTACGTGCGCCAGCGCTACGGCAAGGCGTCGGTGGGGCAGATCATCACCTTCGGGACGCTCAAGGCGCGCGCCGCGCTCAAGGACGTGGCGCGGCTGCTCCGCATCCCCCCCGGCGACGCCGACAAGCTCACCAAGCTCGTCCCCAGCGGCCCCGCCTTCTCCATGAGCGTGGAGGAGGCGGGCGCCAAGGTGCCCGAGATCAAGGAGCTGGTGCGGAAGGACCCCACCTACGAGCGGCTCTTCCAGCTCGCCAGCCGCATCGAGGGGATCAGCCGCCACGCCTCGGTGCACGCGGCCGGCGTCGTCATCGCCCCCGGCCCGCTCACCGACTACGTCCCCGTCTGCACCCAGCCCACGAAGGGGGCGGGCGCCGGCGCCGACGGCGCCGACGCGATCATCTGCCAGCTCGACATGATCGCGCTCGAGAAGGTCGGGATGCTCAAGATGGACCTCCTCGGCCTCAAGACCCTCACGGTGATCCACGATGCCGTGCGGATGGTCGAGACGCGCACCGGCGAGCGGCTGGACGTGGACGCGCTGCCGTTCGACGATCCCGCCGTGTACGCGCTGCTCCGCCAGGGGCGCACCGCCGGGGTGTTCCAGTTCGAGTCGGCGCTCGCCACCGAGACGCTGCGCAACATGAAGTGCGACCGCTTCGACGACCTCGTGGCGTCGAACGCGCTGCTCCGCCCGGGCCCGCTCGACGCGGGGATGCACCTCGTGTTCATCCGCCGCAAGCTGGGGCAGGAGAAGGTGACTTACCCGCACCCCCTGCTCGAGGAGGTGCTGGAACCCACGTACGGCGTCATCACCTACCAGGAGCAGGTGATGCGCATCGCCAACGTGCTGGCGGGCTTCTCGCTCGCCGAGGCCGACGTGCTCCGGAAGGCGGTGGGCAAGAAGGACGCCGAGCTCATCAGGAAGGAGCTGGGCAAGTTCACGGAGCGCGCGGTGGCGCGCGGGCACGACAAGAAGGTCGTCGAGGAGCTGGCGGGCCAGATCGAGACCTTCGGCCGGTACGGGTTCAACAAGTCGCACTCGGTGGCCTACTCGGTCCTGAGCTACCAGACGGCGTGGCTCAAGGCCCACCACCCCGCCGAGTTCATGGCGGCGCTCCTCAGCAGCGAGATCGGCGACACCGACAAGGTGGTGCAGTACATCCGCGAGGCGCGGGAGCTGGGGCTCGAGGTGCTCCCCCCCGACGTGAACGAGTCGGGGTTCAAGTTCACCGTCGTGGGCGAGCGCCGCATCCGCTTCGGCCTCGGGGCCATCCGCAACGTGGGCCAGGGCGCCATCGAGAGCATCCTGGCCGGCCGGCGCGAGGCCCCCTACCGCACGCTCCAGGAGTTCGTGGACCTGATCGACCTCCGGCTCTGCAACAAGCGGGTGCTCGAGAGCCTCGTGGCCGCCGGCGCGTGCGACTCCTTCGGCGACCGCGCCCAGCTCACCGCCGCGCTCGAGGGGGTGCTCGGCGAGGCGCAGCTGGCCCAGCAGGAACGCGAGGCGGGCCAGGGCTCGCTCTTCGGCGAGGCGCCGGCGGAGGACCGCCCCCGGAGCGCCGGGCTCCCCGACGTGCGCCCCTGGACCGAGGCGGAGCGGCTGGCCAAGGAGAAGGAGGTCCTCGGCTTCTTCATCTCCGGCCACCCGCTCGAGCGCTGGCGGGTGGAAGTGGAGCTCTTCGGCACCCGCACCACCGCCACCCTGGGCGAGTGGAGCGAGCACCAGGTGCAGATCGCGGCGGTGGTGACCGGCGTGAAGCGCCAGATCTCCAAGAAGACCGGGAAGGAATACGCCCGGCTCGTGCTGGAGGATTTCCACGGCACCGCCGAGGCGATCGTCTTCCCCGACGCCTGGGCCAGGCTCAACCAGGTGATCCTCGAGGACGCGGCGATGCTCCTGACCGGAGGCTACAGTCCGCGCGACCAGGGGGAGGAGCGGGCGCCCTTCATCGTCGAGGGGGCCGAGCCGTTGGCGGCGCTCCGCGACCGGGGCCAGGTGGGCCTGGCGCTCCGCTGGGCCGCCCCCCGCCCCCCCGCCGGGGAGGGGCTCAAGGCTGCGGTGGCCCTCTGCGCCGCCCACCCGGGCCCCGCCCCGCTCTATATTGAATGGTCCGACGGCAACGGCGAGCGGGTCCGGCTCCGGTCCCGGCGGGTGAAGGTGGCCCCCGACGACGAGCTGGTCCGCGCCCTCCAGGGGGTCCTGGCGGGGGCCGAGGTCCTCTACGTGAAGGCAGGGTGACGCGATGGCCGTGGCCTACACGCTGGAATTCGAGAAGCCGCTGCAGGAGCTCGATCGCCAGATCGAGGACCTGCGCAAGCTGCACGAGGAGCGCGGGGTGGACGTGGCCGGCGAGGTGCGCCAGCTCGAGGCGCGGCTCGCCACGCTGCGGGCCGAGCTCTATCGCGACCTGACGCCGATGCAGCGCGTGCTCGTGGCGCGGCATCCCAAGCGGCCCTATACCCTCGACTACCTCTCGCTGGTCTTCACCGATTTCGTGGAACTGCACGGCGACCGGCTGTACCGCGACGACCCCGCCATCGTGGGCGGCTGGGCGCGGCTCAACGGGTCCTCGGTGATGGTCATCGGCCACCAGAAGGGGCGCGACACCAAGGACAACCTGAAGCGCAACTTCGGGATGGCCCACCCCGAGGGGTACCGCAAGGCGCTCCGGCTGATGAAGCTCGCCGCCAAATTCGAGGCCCCGATCATCACCCTGATCGACACCCCCGGCGCCTACCCCGGTCTCGGCGCCGAGGAGCGGGGCCAGTCCGAGGCGATCGCGCGGAACATCATCGAGATGTGCTCCCTCCCCACCCCGGTCGTCGCGGTGGTGATCGGCGAGGGGGGCTCGGGGGGCGCGCTGGCCCTCGGCGTGGCCGACCGCGTGCTGGTGCTCGAGAACGGCGTGTACTCGGTGATCTCGCCCGAGGGGTGCGCTGCCATCCTCTGGAAGGACGCCTCCCAGCGCGAGCGGGCGGCGGCGGCGCTCAAGATCACGGCCGAGGACCTGGTGCGGCTGCAGGTGGTGGACGAGATCCTCCCCGAGCCGCTGGGCGGCGCGCACCAGGACCCCGAGCAGATGGCCGAGACGCTCCGCGGCGCCCTGCTCCGCCACCTCAAGGACCTCCGGGCCGTGAAGCCCGAGAAGCTCGTGCGCCGGCGCGCGGAGAAGTTCGCCGGGATGGGCGTCGTCGCCGAGGCGTGATGCAGCTGGTCGAGGTGCGCTTCAAGGGGAACCGGCGCGGCTTCTACCGTTGGGCGACCCCCGACGACCCCCTCCGCCTCGACGAGGCGGTGGTGGTCGAGGCCGACCGCGGGCTCGACCTGGGGCGGGTGCAGAGCGCCGGGGAGCAGGCCGCCCGGAAATGCGGCGGCGGCTGCGCCTCGGGGTGCGCCACCGGCGAGGCCCCCAAGGCGGAGGCGGAGCCCAAGGTGGTGCGCCGCGCGGCCCCCGAAGAGGCGCGCCAGCTGGACGAGCTGCGCAAGCTGGAGGAGGAGACGCGCCGCGCGGTGATGGAGAAGGTCAAGCGGCACGACCTCGCCATGAAGGTGAGCGACACCGAGTGGCAGTGGGACCGCCACAAGCTCACCGTGTACTTCACCTCCGAGAAGCGGGTGGACTTCCGCGCGCTGGTGCGCGAGCTGGCCGCCCAGTTCCGCGCGCGCATCGAGCTGCGCCAGATCGGCGTGCGCGACGAGGCGGCCCGGCTCTCGGGCGTGGGGCGCTGCGGCCGCGAGTACTGCTGCAGCACCTGGCTCGGCGAGCTGCATCCGGTGAGCCTCGCCCTGGCCAAGGACCAGCACCTCTCGCTCAACCCGCAGCAGATCTCGGGCGGGTGCGGGCGGCTGCTCTGCTGCCTCAAGTACGAGCACGACTTCTACGTGGCGGCGCGCAAGCGCTTCCCCAAGGAAGGCAAGAGCATCGTCACCGCCGCGGGCACCGAGAAGGTGGTCGCGGTGGACATCTTCCGCGAGCGCGTCTTCCTCCGGGGCGAGGAGGGCCACCGCATCATCCCCCTGGTCCAGCTCAAGGAGGAGGTGGAGCAGCGCGGCGCGGTGCTCCCCACCCCCGAGACGCGCGCGCGCCCGGCCGCCGCCGAGCCCCCCGCCCGGCCGCCCGAGCCCGCGCCCGGCGCCGCCGCCGAGCCGTCCCCCGCCCGCCGCCGCCGCCGCGGCCGGCGCGGGAAGGGACGCGGCCCCGACACCCCGCCCGCCGCCCCGCCGAGCGCCTGAGTGCCCCGCTTCTACCTCACCACCGCCATCGACTACGCCAACGGCGACCCCCACCTGGGGCACGCCTACGAGAAGGTGGGCGCCGACGTGATCGCGCGCTGGCGCCGGCTCCGGGGCGACGATGTCTGGTTCCTCATCGGGATGGACGAGCACGGGCAGAAGGTGGCCCAGACCGCGGCCGAACGCGGCCTCACCCCCCAGGCGCTCACCGACCTCGTGGCGGCACGCTTCGCCGCGACGTGGGAGCGCCTCGGCATCTCGCACGACCAGTTCATCCGCACCACTTCCGAGGCGCACCAGGCGGGGGTGCGCGAACTGATCGAGCGCATCTTCGCACGCAACCCCGACGACTTCTACGAGAAGAGCTACGGCGGGCGCTACTGCGTCGGGTGCGAGGCGTTCAAGACCGACGCCGAGATCGTGGACGGAAAGTGCGCCCTCCACCCCACCCGCACGCTCGAATGGGTGGAGGAACGGAACTGGTTCTTCCGCCTCTCGCGCTACCAGCCCTTCCTCGAGCGGCTCTTCGCCGAACACCCCGGGTTCCTGGCCCCCGAGAGCCGCCGCAACGAGATCCTGGGCCTCCTCAAGCAGGGCCTCGAGGACATCTCCGCCAGCCGCGCCCGCTTCGGCTGGGGGGTCCCCTTCCCCCGCGCCACGAGCGACGGCGAGGGCCAGACCACCTACGTCTGGTTCGACGCGCTCCCCAACTACTGGACCGGCACCCGCTTCCCCGGCGTCCGCTCCCAGTGGCCCGCCCAGCTCCACGTCATCGGGAAGGACATCACCCGCTTCCACTGCGTGATCTGGCCCGCGATGCTCGAGGCCGCCGGGCTCCCCCTCCCCGAGCGCGTCTGGGCCCACGGCTTCATCTACCTGGGCGGCGAGCGCTTCTCCAAGAGCGCCGGCGTGAAGCTCGAGCTGGGCGAGGCGGTGGACCGCTTCGGCCCCGACGCCTTCCGGTATTACCTCGTGCGCGAGGTGCCGTGGGAGGCGGACGGCAACTTCTCCTGGGAGCGCTTCGCCGAGCTCTACAACGCGGAGCTCGCCAACGGGCTCGGCAACCTGGCCAGCCGCGTGCTCGCGATGGTCGAGAAGTACCGCGGCGGGGTGGTGCCCGCCGGGACCCTCGAGCTCCTGGAACGGACCGGCGCGACCGCCAGCGAGGCGTACGCCGCCCGGATGGACGCGCTCGACCTCAAGGGCGCCCTCGAGGAGGCGGTGGGCCTCGTCACCGCCGCCAACGCCGCCATCCAGGGCGCGGCCCCGTGGGCCCTGGCCAAGGATCCCGCCAAGGCGGGGGAGCTCGACGCGGTGCTGGGCGGGCTCTCCCGGACCCTGGTGCGGCTGGCGCTGATGTTCTTCCCGGTGATGCCCGGCAAGGCCACCGAGCTCTGGCAGGCCCTCGGCCGGGAGGGCTCCCCCGCCTCGGCCGGGTGGGCGGAGGCCCTCTCCCCGGAGGCCGCCGGACGCCCGGTAAGGAAGCCTGAAGGCCTGTTCCCCCGCCCCGCCGAGGAAGTCAAGTCGTAAGTTATTGCGCCACAACGACTTGGAGATGCTCCGGATGGGTTGACACGCCTTGTCCGGAGCTTCATCTTTACTCTCTGTACCTAAAGCCGGACGCGCGCCTCCCTCGCGCCCTGGCCGCACCGAATCCCATCGCGGAGTGCTGATGAGCGAACGCCGCTGGCGCGTGGTCGTCGTGCCGCCCGGATCCGGGACCTCGAAGGTGCTCGAGGTCTCCCAGGACCTGGTCAAGCTCGCGCTCGGCGTGGGGCTCGTCTGCGTGCTGGTGGCGCTGCTGCTCGGTTACACCACCGTCTCCCGGACGCTCACCATCGGGCGGCACCAGGAGCTGGTCCAGCAGAACCGCATCCTCGCCGAGCAGCTGGGGCAGCTGCAGGACCGGGTGGGGGTGCTGGCCGACACGCTCAACACCATCCAGCAGCGCAGCGCGCGGATCCGCCTCCTGGCCAACCTCGACCCGATCGACCCGCAGGTGCAGGCCGCGGGCATCGGCGGGCCGAGCTTTGCCAGCGCGTCGGACGTGGCGCTGCGCTCGGCCGGCGTGCTCGGGACGCGGGCCGCGACGGTCAAGGTGGACGTGGACGCGATGATCCGGCGCGCCGACCTGCTCGCCGCCTCGTTCGCGGAGGCGGCCGACAGCCTCCAGGTGCACTCCGCCCGCCTCGCCGCGACGCCGAGCATCATGCCGACCAACGGCTGGCTCACCTCGGCGTTCACCTCGATGCGGATGCACCCGATCCTGCACGTGGACCGGCCGCATGAGGGGATCGACGTCGTGGCCCCGATGGGCTCGCCGATCGAGGCGCCGGCCGCCGGCGTCGTGACCGCGGCCGGCTGGGAGACGGGCTACGGCAACCGGGTCACGATCGACCACGGCTACGGCATCGTGACCAAGTACGCCCACTGCTCGCGCCTGATGGTGCGGGTGGGGCAGCGCGTGCAGCGCGGCCAGCAGATCGCGCTCGTCGGGAGCACCGGCCTCGCCACCGGCCCGCACCTGCACTACGAGGTGCACGTGGACGGGAAGGCGGTGGACCCGCTGCGCTACGTGCTCCCCGACGTCATCGTGGACTGAGCGGTCCGCCGCGCCACGCCGTGCCGGAGCCCCCGCGGGGGCTCCTTTGTTTTGGGCGGAGTTCAGCCCAGGAGCGAGCGCACCTCGCTCCGCGCCGCGCGCGCGACCATCCGGGCCACGAAGGCCAGCGTGTTCCCGCCCACCACCGCCTCGCCCACCCGGAGCATCGCGAGGGGGGAGATGCGCGGCCGGTTGAGGAGCGCGTAGACGGGGTCCCACCCGGCGGGCGCCAGCTTGGCCTTGAACGCCCGGAGCCCCTCGAAGTTGTAGAATCGCCTGCCGTGGGCCCTGAGCCATGCGAGGGCGCCGCGAAGCCACCAGGCGGGTTCCGGGAGCGCCGCGGCGCCGGGCGGCACGGCGAGCGGCGCCAGTCCCAGGGTGGCAAAGGGGGCCTGCCGTGCGGCCATCCAGGTGAACGCGGCGTCCACCAGCAGTTCCGCGGTGCCGTTGGGGGCGGCGTGCCCGCGCACGATCTGCTCCACCAGCCACCCCTCGCGCCCCGGGATCGGGGTGAGCACAAGGAACCCCACCGGCCGTCCTTCGCGCTCCGCGACCGCCAGCCGGCGGTCGCGGAGATCGCCGAGCACCCAGGGGGTGGTGAGGAATCCGAGCGGCGGCAGCCCGCGGCCGGCGAGCCATTCGGCGAGGACCCTCTCCAGCCCAGTGGGCGGGGCCCCTGCGGCAAGGACCCGCGCGGTGATCCCCTTGTTGCGCGCGCGCGAGAGCTGGGCCCGCAGCGAGGCGCGGCCGGCCAGGATGGCGCTCCAGGTCTCGGGCACCCACCAGGGCTCCGCGCCCAGCACGGCGGCGCTGTACCGCGGGTCGTGAAGACAGTGACGGGCCAGGCGGTCCTGCGCCCCGACATAACACACCGCGGCGCCGGCCAGGGCGGCGGCGCGTTCGAGTTCCTCCACGGCATCGCCCAATCGCGCGGGCGCGGCGATGGGCGCACCCCCGACGACCCACAGCCCGGGCCGCGGCACCAGGCCCGCCACCGCGTCCCCGCGCGCGCTGAACCAGTGGTGGAAGCCGGGAGTGAGGATCTGGTAGGCCGTGGTGTTCCAGCCGTGCGCCAGGACCACCGGGCGGGCGCGCTCGGGATCGGGACGGGGCTCGGCGGGTGGGGCGGGCATCGTCAGGTAATCTATGGCGGGCGGCGTTGAGACAATGGTCCTGACCCGGTACCTTTGCCCTATGCGCCCGATGCTCCGCCCCGCCGTGGCCACCCTCCTCCTGCTCGCCGCCGCCGCCTACCGGCCGGCGCGGACGGTGGTGGTGGTCCGCCTCCCGGACCCGTTGGGCCAGGAAGGGCCGGTGGCGGAGGCGCAGCTCGTGATCCTGCCCTACGATCGCGACAGCGTGGCCCGCGCGCTCGCCGCCGCGGCCCCCACCCCGGCCCCCGGCCGTGCGGCGCTGGACAGCGTGGTCGCCGGGCTCCGGGCGGCGTACGCGCGCTACCTGGCGCTCCCCGCGTCGGATCGTCCCGAGGCGCGGCCCGCGCTCGATGCGGAGCTCCAGCGCGCCGCCCCCCGCCTCGACTCGCTCCGCAAGGAGCAGCGGGCCTGGGAGCGGACCGCGTACGCCGGGTGGGACAGCGTGACCTTCGCGCTGGTCCGCCGGCTCGGGCGCGACCCGTTCGCGGACACCACCGACGCGCGGGGGCAGGCCGTCGTCGCCCCGCCGCGCTCGGGTGCCTGGTGGGTCACCTTCGAGGCCTGGGACGCCGCCGACCCCAACTCCGAGTGGTACTGGAACCTGCCGCTCGCGGGGGACACCCTGTACCTCACCACCGCCAACGCCGAACGCCGGCCGCGGCTCTGAGAGTCCCGATGCCCACCTCCTGGACGGCCCTGCTCGCCCTGACCCTGCTGGGCGGCGGTGCCGCGACCTACGCGTGGACCGCGCGCGAGCCCGCGCCCGAGACGCCGACGGCCGCCTCGCCCGCCCCTGACCGGCAGGGCCCCGACCCCGACCTGCTCCGCGCCCGCACCAAGGGAGACTCCACCGCCCCCGTGACGGTGGTGGAGATGTCCGACTTCCAGTGCCCGTTCTGCCGTCGCTTCGCGACCGAGAGCTTCCCGGCCCTCGACAGCGAGTACGTCCGCACCGGGAAGGTGCGCTGGATCTTCCTCAACTTCCCGCTGACCCAGATCCACCCCAACGCCGCCGCCGCCGCCGAGATGGCGATGTGCTCGGCCGAGCAGGGGCGCTTCTGGCCGGTGCACGACCTGCTCTACAAGCACCAGGCGCTCTGGGCCCCGCTGCGCGACCCGGGCCAGTTCCTGCTCACCCTGGCCGACTCGGTCGGGATGTCGCGCGACTCCCTCCTCCCCTGCCTGCAGGAGGGGCGGATGCGCGCCCAGGTGGAACGCGACGCCAACACCTCGGCCCGCATCGGCGCCAACAGCACCCCCACCTTCCTCATCGGCGGGGCGCTGCTCTCGGGCGCCTACCCCACCGACCTCTATCGTCACATCCTCGATTCGATCTATACGGAGAAGACGTCAGGGAGGCGGTGAGGGGGTCGAGGGTCGCGTCGCCTAGCCCACCCCCATCACCGCCAGGAACACGTCGTAGAGCGCGTGCGTCCACGCGGTGACCCCGAATCCGCGCACTACGAAGAGCGCGCTGAAGAGGAGCCCCGCCACCGCCCGGTACGTGAACGACTCGACGCTCCAGCGGTCGCCGTACGGGCCGATGTAATGGAACGCCGAGAAGACGAGCGCCCCCACGACGACGGCCATCCCCTTCGCCGTCACCGGGCGCCAGCGGAGCACCCGGAGGGCGATCACGCTCAGGGCGCCGACGAGCAGCACGCGGAAGAGGAGTTCCTCGTAGATCCCCGCGCCGAGCGAGAGCATGATCTGGGTGGAGAGCCCGAGGCCGCCGAGGCCGCCCACCGCCAGCGCGGCGGGGCCGCGGAGGAGGAGGGTCGTGATCATCCCCGCGACGCCCCCGAACAGGAGCGCCAGCGCGGCGGCCTCGGCCCCCATCAGGAGGAAGATCCTGGGCTGCAGCGGCCCCCGGTCGCGCCAGACGAGCACCAGCCCGAGGGCGAGCAGCGCCACGTCGAAGGCCACGAGGCCGCGCTGCCCGCCGAGCCCGAGGAAGACGCTCTTGAGCAGGACATCGGCGCCGTTGCGCACCCCCTCCGTGGCGCCGCCGCCGAGCGCCCACGCCAGCGTCTCGTACGCCACCAGGAGGGGCACCGCGAAGAGGACCGAGTACCGGGGGGAGCGGGAGAGCTGCCAGTAGTTCATCGAAGGCCGAGCACGGCGTCGAGGGTGGCGAGACAGCGGTCCAGGCCGGCCACGGTGTGGTCGCCCATATGTCCGATACGGATGGTGCGCTCCCGGAGTTTGCCGTACCCGGCCCCGATCACGTAGCCGCGGGCCTCCATCGCCTCGGCCACCTCCTTGCCCGAGCGTCCCGCGGGGAGGGTCACGGCGGTCACGGTGGGGGATCGGGCCCCCTCGGGGGCCAGGATGCCGGCGTGCATCCCGCGGGCGACGACGCTCGCCACCCACTCCTCGACCCGCCGGCGCATCGCCTCGTGGCGGCGCCACCGGGCCTCGATCCCCTCCTCGGCCAGGGCCGCGCACTGCACTTCGAGCGCGTACAGCAGCGAGAGCGCCGGGGTGTTGGGGGTCTGCGCGCGCTCGGCGAAACGCTCGAACTCCACGAGGTCGAAATAGCGCCCCCGCCCCTCGGCGCGCGCCGCGTGCGCGATGAACGCCGGCGAGGCGACGCCGAAGGCGAGCCCGGGAGGGAGGGCCAGCGCCTTCTGGGACCCGGTGAAGACGAAGTCGATCTCCCACGCGTCGGTCTCGAAC
>DASTRQ010000055.1:0-13571 GCA_035761145.1 Gemmatimonadales bacterium | reverse complement strand
TGGAGCCTGGCGAGGGTCGTTCAGGTTCCGGTGCGGGTCACCAAAAGAGCGAGCCTGGGGCCTGGGGCTTGGGGAGCGTCATTTAGGTCCCGATTCGCGTCACCACAAGAGCGAGCCTGGGGCCTGGAGCCTGGGGAGCGTCATTTAGGTCCCGATTCGCGTCACCACAGGATCCATCCCAAGTTGCGAGACCCCAGGCCCTAGGCCCCAAGCCCCAGGCTCCAGGCTCCAGGCGCGCCTTTCTAACGATGGCCACCACCACCACCTCCCCCATCTGGGCCGACGCGGCCGCGCCGCTCGAGCTTCCCCCCCTCGCGGGGGAGGCGTGGGCGCATACCTGCGTCGTGGGGCTCGGCGGGAGTGGGCTCACCGCGGTCCTCGAGCTCCGCGCCCGGGGCAAGACGGTGGTGGGGATCGATGCGGGCACGGTGGGGGGTGCCGCGGCGGGGCGGAACGGCGGCTTCCTCCTGGCCGGGCTGCACAGCTTCCATCACGACGTGGTGCGCGACCACGGCCGCGCCGCCGCGGACGAGGCGTACCGCCTCACCCTGGCCGAGCTCGAGAAGACCGTCACCGAGACGCCGGAGGCGGTGCGCCGCACCGGCTCCCTCCGCATCGCGGCCGACGCCGCGGAGCTGGCGGACTGCCGCGCCCACCTTGCCGCGCTGCAGGCGAGCGGGTTCCCGGGGGAGTGGTACACCGGCGCCGAGGGAGAGGGGCTCCTGATCCCGACCGACGCCGTCTTCCAGCCGCTGGTGCGCTGCCGCCAGCTCGCGCGGCGCGCGCTGGCGCTCGACGCGCGGCTGCACGAGCACACCCAGGCCATCGGCATCTCGGGGGACGGGGTGATGACCTCGCGCGGCACCATCCGCTGCGAGCGCGTCATCGTGGCGGTGGACGGGAAGCTCGAGGTGATCTTCCCCGAGCTTTCCCGCCGCATCCGCACCGCGCGGCTCCAGATGCTCGCCACCGCCCCCGAGCGTGCGGTGCGTTTCCCGCGGCCGGTCTATTACCGGTGGGGGTTCGAGTACTGGCAGCAGCTCGCGGACGGCCGTGTCGCCCTGGGCGGCTTCCGCGACCAGGGGGGCGAAGGGGAATGGACCACCGACACCACCCCCACCGAGGCGGTGCAGCAGCGGCTCGAGGCGTTCCTGCGCGAGCACCTCCAGGTGCAGGCCCCCGTGACCCACCGCTGGGCGGCGAGCGTGGGCTACAGCGCCGACGGGCTCCCCCTGGTCGAGGAGGTGCGTCCCGGCGTCTGGGTGTGCGGCGGTTACAGCGGCACCGGGAACCTCGTCGGTCCTCTCGCGGCGCGCACCGCGGTGGCGCTCGCGCTGGGCCAGCGCACCCCCCTCGCCGACCTGCTGGGGTGCTGATGGAAGGGGCCCCTCCGCGCTGGCTCCGCGCCGCCGCCACCGCGCTCCTTGCCGTGTGGGGCGTCGCCATCCTCCGCGATCCGGGACATACCGTGCTCCACCTCGTGATCCTCCCGATCCACGAGGCGGGGCACATCTTCTTCACGCCCCTCGGCGAGTTCGCCCACTTCCTGGGCGGCTCGCTCTTCCAGGTGGCGTTCCCGGTCGCCTTCATCGTGTACTTCTGGCGCCAGAAGGACCGCTGGGCCGCCACCATCCCCCTCTGGTTCACGGGGGTGAGCGCCGCCGACCTGAGCGTCTACATCAAGGACGCCCACAGCGGCGACCTCGAGCTCATCGGCGGCGAGCACGACTGGTCGTGGATCCTGAGCCGCCTCACGCTGGTGCACCGCGACCAGGAGATCGGGCAGGCGGTCTTCCTCTTCGGCCTGCTCTGCATCGTGGCCGCGGTGTGGCTCGGCCTCTACTGGCTCCCGAAGCGCGAGGCGTCCGCCGCCTAGAGCGTCACCACCGCACCCTCCCACCCGGCGCGGTCCTCGTCCTCCTTGAACATCCGGTCCAGGTCCACCACCACGGCGTCGCCGTCGCGGCGGATGCCCAGCCGGTCCATCCCCCGCGTCGCGCGCCCGCTGATGAACTCGCCATCGGGCTGGTAGCGCGACTTGTGCTTGGGGCACTGGAAGCGCTGCTGGTCCGCCTGCCAGCGGAGCGCGGTGTTCTGGTGCGGGCAGGCCAGGTTGAAGGCGTACATCTTCCCCTCCCATCGCACGAGGATCACCTGCTGGTCGGCGTCGATGCTCACCCCGTCCGCGGCGGGGATCGGGTAGCGGTGCTCGGCGCCCCGCACGGTGAGCGCGCGCGCCAGCCGCACCGGCAGGGCCGCGAGGAACGCGAAGGTGAGCGCGCCGGCGATGAAGCGGCGCCGGTCGTCCCCCGGGGCGCACCCGGGGCAGGGATCGTCGGTGCGGTCGTGCGGATGGGACATCGAGGACTCCTCGCGGCCTACGCCGCGTTGGTGACGAGGACACCCAGCAACAGGATCACGGTCCAGAGCGAGAGGCTCACGCCCGCCGAGAGGCGGAGCGGCGCCCAGCGTCCCGCGGCGGCCGCCAGCTCACCCCGGAGCACGAGGACGCCGTTGGCGACGAGCAGCGCCACCAGCGCCATCTTGGCCCAGAAGAGCCCCGAGGGGAGGAAGGTGTCGAGGTCGGCGGCGAGCTGCAGCAGCCCCGACACGAACGTGACCGCCAGCCCGGCGAGCACCCACGGGTGCGCGCGGCGGAGGCGGCCCAGCAGGTGGGCGCGGCCGGCGTCGTCGAGCCGCGGCGCGAGCAGGGTCTCGCGGTCGAGCGTCACCGCGGCGCCCCCGCCCAGCACCACGCCGGCCAGGTGGGCGAAGGTGACGGCGTTGCTGACCGCGGTGCTGTCGGCATAGAGCGCGGCCCACGGGTGGACCAGCGCGGCGAGGGCGGCGGGGGTGGGCATCGGTCAGTGCTTCCAGACGAGCATCATCAGCCAGCTCGCCGTGGCGAGGGAGGCCGAGGTGATGGCGAGGGTGCGGTGCGTCCCCGCGCGGCGGGAGTTCGGGGGGCAGACGCCCCCGCCCTCGCCGCAGTCGTCGTCGGGGGCGGCGGCGGCGGTGGCCAGGAAGCCCGCGTCGGCGGCGAGCATCGTGAGGCCGTGGATCCAGCGCCGGGTGCGGTCGTTGGGGTCCTTGCGCGCCTCCCAGAGGTTCCACGCACCGGTGACGGTGTTCACGGCGAAGAGCGCGCCGATCCCCCCCGCGAGGGTGCTGTGGAGGTCGCGCAGCCCCCCCTCCGTCCCCGCGGGGCGGGTGTAGAGCTTCTGCCCCACCACCACCTCCCCCGCCACGAGCGGGAGCATCGCCCAGCTCGCCCACTTGTGGATGGTGAGCCGGGTGGCGTACTGGTCGCTGTACACGAAGGCGCGGGGGCGGGCGCGCGGCGTATCGGCGGCGAGGGGTTCGGTGAGCGCCACGTAGGCGGGAGCGGGGACCGCGGGCGGGGTGAAGCGCAGCGGGATCCGCGCCGGGGTGCTGTCGGCGGGTCCCGCGAGGAGCTGGAGCGTCAGGGCGAGGGCGATCATCGGCCGTTGGGAAGAAGTCCGGCGGCCGGCGGGCCGCCTCGATGAATGCGGGGGATCAGGGTGGAACGTTGAAGGGGACGCGCCGGGCCCTCCGCCGCACACGAAAGAAAGCCTTAGGCTTCCTGCCCCGCCCGGCGGCGGGTAGGTTACTGCGCTCCCCCTGCCCAGGCGCGGACCGCCGCGCACGACGTGATGCCTCCACTTCCCTCCGCCCCGGAACCGGTCGGTTGCCGCGAGTGCCTGCGTGGCGCCGGTCTCGACTTCGACTTCACGATGGCGTTCCATCCCATCGTCGACGCCGAGGCGGGCGCCGTCTGGGCGCACGAGGCGCTGGTGCGCGGCACCGACGGCGCCTCCGCCGCCGAGGTGCTGGCGCGGGTCACCGACCGCACCCGCTACCGCTTCGACCAGGCGTGCCGCGTCAAGGCCATCGAGCTCGCGGCGCGGCTCCAGCCGCCGCGGCTCTCGATCAATTTCCTGCCCAACGCCGTGTACCGCCCCGAGACCTGCATCCGCACCACGCTCGAGGCGGCGCGCGAGTTCGGCTTCCCCGTGGAGCGGATGATCTTCGAGGTCACCGAGGGGGAGCGCATCGACGACAAGGCGCACCTCGCCGGCATCATCCGCGAATACCGCCGGCTCGGCTTCGCCACGGCCATCGATGACTTCGGCGCCGGCCACTCGGGGCTCAACCTCCTGGCCGAGTTCCAGCCCGACTTCATCAAGCTCGACATGGCCCTGACGCGCGGCATCCACCGCGACCCGGTGCGCCGCGCCATCGTGCAGGGGATCCTCGGCGTGTGCGCCGAGCTCCGCATCGAGGCGGTGGCCGAGGGGATCGAGCTCGCCGAGGAGCTGGCGGCGCTCCGGGACCTCGGCCTCCGCCTCTTCCAGGGCTTCTGGTTCGCCGAGCCCGGGTTCGAATCCCTCCCCGCCGTCCCCCCCGACCGCCTCGCGCCCAGGCCTCGATGACCCTCACCTCCCTCGACTGGGGCATCATCCTCGCCTCGATCGTGCTCTCCTTCGTGCCGGCGCTCCTCCTGGCGCGCCGCGCGGGGTCGAGCACGGCGGAGTTCTTCACCAGCGGACGCGCCGCGCCCTGGTGGCTCGTGGGCGTCTCGATGGTGGCCACCACCTTCAGCACCGACACCCCCAACCTCGTCACCAACATCGTCCGCGAGCAGGGGGTCGCCGGCAACTGGGTCTGGTGGGCCTTCCTCCTCACCGGGATGGCCACCGTCTTCTTCTACGCCCGGCTCTGGCGCCGCAGCGGGGTGCTCACCGACCTCGAGTTCTACGAGCTCCGCTACAGCGGCCGGGAGGCCTCCCTGGTGCGTGGCTTCCGCGCCGTGTATCTGGGGCTCTTCTTCAACTGCTTCATCATGGCGACGGTGAACCTCGCCGCCGTGAAGATCGCCAGCGTGGTGCTCGGCTGGGACCGCACCCAGACCCTCATCGTCTGCTCGGTGCTCAACGTCCTCTTCGCCGCCACCAGCGGGCTGTGGGGGGTGCTCGTCACCGACTTCCTCCAGTTCGGCATCGCGATGACGGGCTCGTTCGCCGCCGCGTACTTCGCGCTCCGCCAGCCCGAGGTCGGGGGCCTGCACGGGATCCTCACCCGCATCCCCCCCGGCACGCTGCACCTCCTTCCCGACCTCGGCGACTGGGGGCTCACCCTCACGCTCCTCATCATCCCCCTCACCGTGCAGTGGTGGTCGGTGTGGTATCCGGGGGCCGAACCGGGGGGCGGGAGCTACATCGCCCAGCGCATGCTCGCCTCCCGGAGCGAGAAGGACGCGCTCGGCGGGACGCTCCTCTTCAACGCGGCGCACTACGCCCTGCGCCCCTGGCCCTGGATCCTCGTGGCGCTCGCCTCGATCCTGGTCTACCCCACCCTGGGCGACATCGCGCGCACCTTCCCCAACGTGGACCCCGCGCTGCTGGGCCACGACCTCGCCTACCCGGCGATGTTCCGCTTCCTCCCCGTGGGGTGGCTCGGGCTGATGATCGCCGGGCTCCTCGCCGCGTACGTCTCGACACTCAGCACCCACCTCAACTGGGGCGGGAGCTACCTTGTCCACGACCTCTACCGCCGCTTCCTGCGCCCCGGCGCCGACGACCGCCACTACGTGCTGGTGGGCCGCCTCACCACGCTCCTCCTGATGGCCGCCGCCGCGGGGCTCACCCTGGTGCTCGACACCGCCAAGGCGAGCTTCGACCTCCTGCTCAGCATCGGCGCCGGCACCGGGTTGCTGTACCTGCTGCGCTGGTTCTGGTGGCGCATCAACGCGTGGGCCGAGGTCGCCGCGATGGTCAGCTCGTTCCTGGTGGCGGTCGGCTTCTTCGTGGCGGCCAAGGCGGGGCACCCGCTGCCCGGCCACGTGGTGCTGCTCATCACCATCGCGACCACCACGGTGGCGTGGATCGCGACCGCGCTCCTCACCGCCCCGACCGAGCGGTCGGTGCTGGTGAACTTCTACAAGCTCGTGCGGCCCGCCGGCCCCGGGTGGGCACCCGTGGCCGCGGAGGCCGGGGTCGGCCCCTCTCCCGACTCGATCCCGCAACAGCTCCTCGGCTGGGTCCTTGGCGTCGCCTGCATCTACGGCGCCCTCTTCGGCGCGGGAAGCTTCCTCTTCGGCGCCACGACGCAGGGATGGGTGTGGACCGCGGTGTTCGTCGCGAGCGGCGCGGGGCTGGTGCGGATCGTGCCGCGGATGTGGCGGTAACGGCGTAAGCGGTGAGCGGTGAGCAGTGAGCGGGCCCACTCAACGAGATCTCGTCGGGTGGGCCCGCTCACCGCTTACCGCTTACCGTTCACCGCTCACCTACTCCACGATCAGCACCCACCCCTTCCCCGGCGCCACCGGGATCGCGCCGCCGGGGCGGAAGGTGGCCGCCTCCTGGAAGCGGTCGATGGCCGGCGCCCAGATCGAGGCGCGCGCGGCGGGGATGCCGAGCGCCCGCCAGTCGATCCGCAGGCGCACGTTGACCGTGTCGGGCGCCCAGCTCGCCACGGCGACGATCGTGCGCCCCTCCTTCACGTACGCGGTGGCGAGGACGTCGTCGCGCCCGGTGCGCACCGGGGTGGCCGGGTCCCACCAGCCGTGCATCGTGGCATCGGCCAGGCCGAACTGGTCCCACATCCGCCAGAGGGGTCGCGGGTCTCCCGCCCAGGGGAGCCGCGCGGTCATCCCGAAGAGCATCCCCCGCCACGGGTTGCCGCCGTCCTGCAGCATCTCCCCCATCAGCCCGAAGGGGATCCCCGAGAGCTCCACCAGCCAGTAGTCGGGGCGGCTGTCGTAGTCGAAGTACTCGCCGAACCAGAGCCGGTCGAGGTAGGGGAAGTGCTCCAGGTACAGGTTGGCGCTCGAGGCGAAGCCGTCGTTCCTGTTCCACTGGTTGGCGCTGTGCAGGTCGATCATCGGGTGCTCGCGCCCGCGCGCCAGCACGCGCCGGATGCGCTGCATCGTGACCCGGTCGAAGGCCACGTCGTCGAGGTAGAGCCCGTCGATCTGCTCGTGGCGCACCAGCCAGTCGAGCCCCTCCACGTAGTGGTTGTGCCACCGCGAGATGCCGCTCGTCACCAGCGCGATGTCGCGGAGCTCGGGCACCACCCAGCCGGTGATGTAGTCCCGCCCCACGTGCTCCTGCAGCCACGAGTGGCCGCCCCCCGGCCCACCGGCGAACACCTCGTGCCCGAACGAGCGCAGCGCCCAGAACTCGGGGGCGCGGTTGGTGAGCTCGCGCACGGTGTAGTAGATCTTGAACCGGATCCCCACCGCGTGCGCGCTGTCGGCGTAGGCGCGCATCTGGGCGGGGCGGAAGAAGGGGTAGTTGATGTACGGGTTGATCGCCGTCGCGTGGTGCACGTTCACCACGTTGGCCCCCGCCGCCTGGATCTCGGGGACGGGGCGGTACGCGTGGAAGAAGCGGGTGGAGAACTGCGCCCGCGGGTCGATCGGGTGGAACGGCGTGAGCAGGAGCCGGAAGTCGTAATGCAGCGTGTCCCCCGGCACCAGGGTGCGGGGCCCGCTGCCGCAGCGGAGCTCGTACGTACCCTCCACGGGATAGCGCTGCGCCCCGCACCCGCCCCGGCCGTCGTTGTCCCAGCTCCGGGGCATCACCAGCGGCTTGAGCTGGTAGAAGTTGGTGTTGAGCGGGCGGTCGTAGCGGTCGTCGTACAGCGTGAGCTGCGCCCCCGCGTTCACGTCCCCCACCCAGACGGCGTCCTGGTTGTGGCGCCGGTCCCAGCGCCAGTCGTACGCGGCCGGCGCCTCGCCCCCCTGCCGGCCGAGCCCCATCCAGTACTTGGCCACGTCCGTCCGGAAGGGGAGGACCAGCGCCACGTCCCCGAGGGGCGTGGTGTCGGCCGCGGTGAGGGCCACGCGGTACTCCAGCGTGCCGTCGAACTCGAGCGACCCCTGCACCGCCGCCGTCACCGCGCCGCTGGTGCGGGTGGCCGTCCACACCACGATCCCGGGGAGCGCGCGGGTGATCGTGGGGGCGCTGCTGGTCCAGGGGAGGGTGTCGCCCAGCGGGCCCAGGAGGTCGATCCGGAGCGGCGCGCGGAAGAGGGGGCGCGCGCTGTCGCCAATGGCGGTCATCGCCGGCGTGAAGCGGCTCGTCACCTGGGCGGGGAGGCCCCCCGCCGCGAGGTCCACGCCGCGCCCCAGCACGTCGAGGTGCATCCCGCGCACCGCCACCGGGGTGTAGGGAGGCACCACGGTGCTGTCGAGCGCCAGCGTGCTGTTGAGCCACCGGAGGCGCGACAGCCGCCAGGGCTCGTTGTCCCCGCGCTCGGCGATGAGCGTATCGGCCACGTCGAGCCGCACCGGCACCGTGGCGGCGAGCCCGCCGGCGGCGCGCACGGTGAGCGTTCCGTCGTAGCGCCCGGGCGCCGCGTCCGCCGGCACCCCCACGCCGAACCAGAGCGCCTGCACCCTTCCCGAGTCCACCGTGACGCGCTTGGTGAACGCTCGCCCGCGCCAGTCCACCCCGCCGGTGTTGAACGACACCACGCTGTCCGCGGCGATCTCCGCGCCCCCGGGGCCGGTGAGCGCGCTCGCCTGGACGGACACGCTGTCGAGCGCGCGGAGCGCCCACACCCCGACCTGGAAGGCGAAGAACTCCCCGCGGAGGGGCCGTCCCTCCACCGCGCGGCCGCTCGCGTCCGGTGCCGCCCAGACTTGCGGCAGGTCGTCGGTCATGATGATCGGCCGGGTGCGATCCTCGGGAAAGAGGAGGAACGGCGCGCCGGGGTGCCGTGCGCGGAGCGCCTGCACCTCTTCGGCGGTGGCGATGACCTCCATCGGCCACCGCTGGGACATCGAATCCACCGCCTCGAAGGCCACCGGCGTGGCCGCGGGGAGCGAGCGCCAGCGCCCCGCCGCGCGTTCGGCGGCGGTGAGGTGCTGGAGGGTGAGCCAGCGCGGCGACGCGGTGCTGTCCGGGGGCCGGTAGGTGATGCGCGGGTAGTTGCCCTTCACGCTCCCCTGGTAGGGCATGAAGTAGATGTAGTAGTCCCCCGCGCCGGCGGCGGGCTCGAAGGCCACCAGGCCGCGCTCGCGGGTCGCCTCGATCACCACGGCGTTCCCCACCCGCCGGCCGGTCGAGGTCGTCACGATCACGCGCGTCCCCGCCGGGTCGGCGTCGCGCCGGCGCCAGGGGAGCGTCACCCGCACCGCCCGCGCGGCCGCCGCCACCCGCACCACCGCGCGGTGGTTGCCCAGGGAATCGGGATCCCACCGCCCCAGCCGGTACGGCACCTCCTGCGAGGCGAGGCATGCGGGGAGGAGCAACGCGCAGATCATGGACGACTTCCAAGCCATGCTTCACTCCTTGGGGAGACACGGAGACCGCGGAGGTCCACGGAGAGACACGGAGTCGGCATCAACACCGGCGTGAGCTCCATCAATGGAGGGCGAAGCCGATCCACCGGCCTCCGTGCCTCTCCGCGGGGCTCCGCGCCCTCCGTGTCTCCGCTGGGCTACGCCCGCGCGACGATCTCCTCGAGCTCGTCCTCCCGCGCGGTGAGGTCGAGCAGCAGCGCGAGCTGCGCCCGCGCGCGATCCAGGTTGTGCCCCGGGCGGGCGATCGGATAATACCGGTCCCCCTCGAGGTGGTCGGTGAGGAAGCGCACCGCCTGCTCGAAGGTGATGACCCGCCCCGCGGTGAGGGTGAGCGACCGCTCGAGCGGGGTGAGCACCGTCCCCGCCCCGGCGAACCACCCCGCCACCACCGCCCCGAAGCGCGCGGCGTCCACCCGCATCCGCGCGGGGTCGGGCTCGTCCTCCGCCGCGGTGCCGCTGGCGCTCCGGATCAGGTCCCCCACATCGTGCAGGGCGCTCCCCGGCATCACGGTGTCGAGGTCGAGCACGGCGAGCGCGTGCCCCCCCGCGGCGTCGAAGAGCACGTTGCCGATCTTGGCGTCGTTGTGGGCCGCGCGCGTCGGGAGCTCCCCCGCCGCCAGGTACGAGGGGATGATCGGCGCCAGCGCCGCCTGCTCCCGGATCACCTCGAGCTCGGCCGCCACCGCCCACCGCCGCCCGGCCCGGTCCGCCGCGGCCGCGCGCTCGAGCGCCGCGAGCCGGGCCGGCGTGTCGTGGAACCCGGGGATCGTCACCGCGAGCGGCGCGCGCAGGTCGGCCACCAGGCGGGTGAACTCCCCGAAGGCGCGCCCCGCTTCGCGCGCCTCGGCGGGGGTGGGCGCCACCTGGTGCGTCACCGTCCCCGTGATGTAGCGCGTGCAGCGCCAGGCGCCGCCGTCCTCGTCCGTGGCGTACGGCCGGCCGTCCACCGTGCGCACCAGCGCCAGCGCCCGCCGCTCCACCTCCGGCGCCGCTTCGTGCGTCAGCCGCTTGATCAGGTGCGCGCTCACCGCGGCCAGGTTGGCCATCACCCCGTCCACGTCGGGGAACACCGCGCGGTTGAGCTCCTGCAGCACCCACTGCGCCGCGCCACTCCGCACCAGCCAGGTCTCGTGGATGAGCCCGCCGGCCAGCGGGCCCACCACCTCGAGGGGCCCCGACATCGGGAAGCGCGCGGCGGCGCGGAGGGCGCGCTCCCGCGGCGTCAGGCCCACGGCCGCTCCGGGTACACCCCCGCGCGCACCAGCGCCGCCAGCGCCGCCGCCACGCGCGGCCGGTCGGCGGGGTGCGTGAGGCCGTACCACCGGCTCCCCGCGTCGAGCACCCGCACCCGCGCCTCGCCGCGGCGGAGCGATTCCTCCATCGCCGTCGGCAGCAGGTACTCGCCGGTGGCGCCGAGGGTCGGGAAGGCGCGCGCAAAGCCCGCCGCGAGCAGCGGGAAGACCGCCGGGGTGAAGCACCAGAGGTTCATCGAGACGAGCGCGTCGGGTGCCAGCGCCACGTGCCCCTCGTGGCCGCGGCCCACGAGGGTGCCGTCGGCGCTGCGCGCGATGTTGAACACCTCCTCGATCCCGGCGAGCCACCCATCGGCCGAGACGCGACAGGCGCCGCGGTTCACGCTCCCCTCCTCCGAGAGGGTGTCGCGGAGCTCGTACCCCACCAGCCCGAACACGGGCGTGCCGTTAGGCGACGGGGTGCGGAGGAACTCGGCCGCCGCCTGGAACGCCGCCGCCCCGTAGAAGTCGTCGGCATTGGCCACCGCGAACGGTCCCTGCACCTCCGCGGCCACCGCCAGCACCGCCTGCCCGGTGCCCCACGGTTTGGTGCGCCCGGCCGGCAGCGATTCGCCCGCGGGGACGTCGGCCAGCCGCTGGTGCACCGTGGCCACCTCGAGCCGGCCGGCGTAACGCGGCAGGATCGTGGTGCGGAACGCCTCGTCGAGCTCGGGGCGGATCACGAACACCACACGGCCGAAGCCGGCGCGCGCCGCGTCATAGATGGAATAGTCCATCAGCGTGGCGCCGCCCGGCCCCACGCCGTCAAGCTGCTTCACGCCCCCGTACCGGCTCCCCATCCCGGCGGCGAGGAGGACGAGGGTGGGCGCGTTGCGCGGTGGAGCGGGCATACCCGATAAACTAGGGCCGGGCCGCTGCCGGGGGGACTGCCGACCCGGCGCGCGGGTACCCCACCAGGCCCAGCGCCACCTTGCGCACGCCGCGCCAGCGGATCCACCCCTCGGCGGGGTCGTGCACGGCGAGCTGCGCGGAGACCCCTCCGTCCAGCGACACTGCCCGGTCGCAGCCGAGCGCGCCCATCAGCGCCGCCATCTCGGGCACCGTGAGCCCGAACGGCAGGAAGGAGAGCGCACCTCCCGCTCCCTCGAACCGCGTCAGGACGAGCAGCCACTGGCCGTCGCGGCGGTGCCCCAGCGCGAGCCGCGCGTCGCGATGCTCCAGGTCGATCGCCGCGGCGCCGGCGCGGAGCATCCGGGGCACCCCGCCGTCGTCCCGGAGCAGCTCGGGGTAGCTCTGGAAGGCGAGCGCCACGTCGCGCCGTGCGCGGCGCGCCTGCAGGCTCTCCGCAGGCACCAGCGCCGCCCGCCCCGCGGTGTCCACCACGAAGGCGGGGGCCAGCGCGCCCGAGCCGATCGTGCGGCGCTCCACACCGTCGATCACGGTCCAGCCGAAGGGGCCGCTGCCGTTGAACATCCCCGCGTTCACCGCAAACTGGGCGCTGTCCGGCGCCGCGGCGATTGTCCACGCCTTACGATCCCCCTCCGCCATCCCCCACGCCAGGGCCCATCGCACCGAATCGGGGTCGATGCGGAGCAGCACCACCCCCACCCGCCACGCCTCGCCCGCGCCGGAGAGCCTGAGGGAGCCGAGTGCCAGGCCGGGACCGGCCGGCCGCCACGTCACCGCCTCGGCCACGAGGGGGAGCGGCGCGGGCCACGCCGCGGGAGCGTGCGCGGCGTCATACCACCGCTGCCACCCCCGCCGGGTCAGGACGGCAAGGGCGCCCTCCTCCCGGGGGAGGAAGGCGCCCGCAGCGAGCAACAGCGTGACGATCCGCGCGCTCAATGGTCGGCGAGCATCGTCTGGTACGGCTGCAGCTCGCGCTTGTGGGCGTGCAGCACGTCCAGCTCCCCGGCGCTGAACGCCCACCCCCTGCCGCGCCGGAGCTGGTCTTCGTCGCTGTTGAGGTAGCCCAGCACCCGCTCCTGCATCAGGGTGTACTGGTCGGGCGTGAGCCCCGCGGCCTGCGCGCCGAGCACGTGGAGCGAGTCGGCCAGCGGCAGGCCCGGCTCCGGCGGCGGCGCCGGCACCGCGCTCGACGCGGCGTTGAACTGCGCCAGGCAGGGCTGGTACGCCTGGGCCATCGCGAGCGCGCGCCGGCCGCCGTCGGCCATTGCGGCGTTCATCACCGAATCGCGCAGCCGCGCGACGGTCGCCTCGTCCCCCCGGTCCTCGGCCGCCCGCACCCGTTCCGAGAGCTTCCGCTCCGCCACCGTGTCCATCCCGGCCGCCGCCATCATGCAGCCGTTCACCTGGGCGGCCTGGTCCCCCCGGCGCCGGATCGCCACCTGGGCCGCGGCGCGATCGTCGGCGTTCTGCTTGTATCCCGCCTCGAGCCCGGGGCGCGCCTGGCGTTCGGCCTGCAGGCCGCGCAGGAAGGCGGTGATCCGAGGCTGGGTGATCTCGAGCACGCGGTCGTCGTAGGTGGGCGCGCGCGGACCGCTCGTGGCCGCCCGGTCGAGCGGGTTGGGCACCCGCGGCTTGGGGAGGCGGAACTGGGCCGCGAGCGGGTGCGCGGCGAGGAGGAGGAGCAGGGGGGCGAGTCGCATGGGACGCGGGGCGTGGAGGCGGATGGCCGGAGGACCGGGCAGGAAGGTACGCGGGGAGGGGGAGGGGCGCGAGAGGCGGCGGCGGACGGTAGATTGAAGAACTCCCCATGGGCCAGACCCTCATCCTCCGCGCCCTCGCCTTCGCCGCCACCAAGCATCGTGAGCAGCGGCGGAAGGGGCGCGGCGCGTCGCCCTACATCAACCATCCCATCGAGGTGGCCCGCACCCTCGCCGAGGCGGGGGGCGTGAGCGACCCCGAGATCCTCGCCGCCGCGGTGCTGCACGACACCCTCGAGGACACCGAGACCACCCCGGAGGAGCTGGAGCGCGAGTTCGGCCCGCGCATCCGCTCCCTCGTGGAGGAGGTCTCGGACGACA
>DASTRQ010000054.1:0-22717 GCA_035761145.1 Gemmatimonadales bacterium | reverse complement strand
CACCACCAAGGTGCTGGCGGGGTTCGCGGTGATCATCGCCTTCGGGCTGGTGTACAACTCCGCGCGCGTGGCGCTCTCGGAGCGCGCCCGGGAGCTCGCCAGCCTGCGGGTGCTCGGGTTCGGCCGCGGCGCGGTGGCGGCACTCCTCCTGGGCGAGCAGGCCACGCTGCTGGTGGCCGCCTACCCGTTCGGGATGCTGGCCGGCTGGGCGCTGGTGGCGATCGTGGTGGGCGCGGGACAGACGGAACTGTTCCGCTTCCCCTTCGTGCTCCGGAGCGCCTCGCTCGCCGTGGCGGTGATCGTCGTGACCATCGCGGCGCTCGTGAGCGGCGCGCTCGTCTGGCGGCGGCTCGACCGGATGGACCTGGTGGACGTCCTCAAGGCGCGGGAGTGACGATGCGCGCGCGACTGCTCTGGCTGGCCGGGATCCTGGCCCTCATGACGCTCCTGTGGTGGATGCTCCGCCCCCGTCCCCTGCCGGTGCAGCTCGGCGCGGCGGACCGCGGGCGCGTCCGCGTGCTCGTGGAAGGGGAGGGGGTGACCCGTGCGCGTGCCGGCGCGCACGCGGAGCTCTCCTCCCCGGTCACGGGGTACTGGTCCCCCGCGGTGCTCGAGGCGGGGGATCCGGTGCGGCGCGGCCAGGTCCTGGGCCAGGTGGCGCCCGCCGCGCTCGACGCGCCGGCGCGGCTCGCCGCCGGGGCGCGTGTGGCCGCCGCCGAGGCGGCGTGGGAGGAGCGCCGCACCGCGGCGAGCCGGGCCGACCGGCTCTTCACCGCCGGGGCGGTGTCCGCGGAGGCGGTGGAACGCGCGCATACCGCGGAGGTCACGGCGCGCGCGGAACTCGCGGCCGCGCGCGCGGCGCTCGCCACCGGCGAGGCGGGCCGGCCCGTCGCCTTGCGCGCCCCGATGGCGGGGCGGGTGCTCCGCCTCGCGGAGCCGCACGCCCGCACGGTCCTGGCCGGCACGCTGCTGCTCGAAGTGGGGGATCCGCGCGCGCTCGAGGCGGTCGTGGACCTGCGCACGGAGGACGTCGCGCTGATCGGCCCGGGCACCACGGTGGCGCTCCGCACCGGCACCGACGACGGCACCTTCGCCGCCCGCGTGCTGGAGGTGGAACCGAGCGCCTTCACCAAGGTCTCGCCGCTCGGCGTGGAGGAGCAGCGGGTCAACGTGGTGCTGGGCTTCGCGGGACCGCCGTCGGGCGTGGGGGTCGGGTGGCGGGTCGAGGCTACGTTCACCGTGGCCCAGGCCGACGACGTGGTGCGCGTCCCGACCGCGGCGCTCGTTCGGGGCGCGGAAGGATGGGGCGTGTGGGAGGTGGTCGAGGGGCGCGCCCGCTATCGCCGGGTCACGATCGGGCGGGTCGGCGACGGGGGCGCCGAGGTCACGGACGGATTGGCGCCCGGGGCGCAGGTCGTCCTCCGCCCCGAGGATGCGCTGCGCGAAGGGCGCCGCGTCACGGCGGAATGAGGGCCGGACACGCACAAGCCCCGCGCACCGGGTCGGTGTCGCGGGGCTTCGTGATGCGCCGAACAGGATTCGAACCTGTGACCTTTGGCTCCGGAGGCCAACGCTCTATCCAGCTGAGCTACCGGCGCAATACAGCTGTCGGACGACGGTCGACGGATTCGGACCGGTCTCGGGACCGGAACTGCTGGGCGTCCGAGCGTCTGTTGTCTGTGCACTTCGATCGGGGCGCCGGGATTTGAACCCGGGACCTCCTGCTCCCGAAGCAGGCGCGCTAACCGGGCTGCGCTACGCCCCGTGCGGCTCGGTGAGCGGTGAGCAGTGAGCGATGAGCGGGGTGTTCCCTTGGACGGTGACCATCCCGCGTACCGCTTGCCGTTTACCGCTTACCTGCCAGTGCGCCCATGAGGACTCGAACCTCAAACCTTCTGATCCGTAGTCAGATGCTCTATCCAATTGAGCTATGGGCGCTCGACCCCTCGGGCCGGCAGGCCGGTCCGAAGGGAGCGGTAATATAAGGGGAGCGCCCCCATTTGGTACCCCGGCCCCCCACCGCGTCGGGCTCAGGTGCGGTGGCGCAGGCGCTTCCACCCCTCCACGAGCGCCCGGCGTCCCTCGGCCGTGGCGAGCCGCAGGGCCAGATGGATGAAGAAGACCGCAAGGACCACCGCGGCGAGGGCCCAGGGCCAGGTGGCGCCCGGAAGCGCCTCGACGAGGTTCCGCCCCCGCCGGGCCGCCGCGTACGACGCCAGCACCACCGCCGGCGTCCAGAGCGCGCCGATGGCCACCAGCCACAGCGCGAAGCGGACGAATCCCGCCCGCAGGATCCCCGCCGTGACATACACCGGGAAGCGCGTTCCCGGGAGGAAGCGCGAGGTGAGCACCACGCGCATGCCACGCTGCCGGAACCACGCCGAGGCGCGGTCGAGGTCGTCGGCGCTGACGAGCCAGCGGAAGGGGATGCGGGTGACGAGCGCGCGCCCCGCGCTGCGGCCGAGCAGGTAGAGGAGCTGGTCGCCGAGGACGATGCCGGCGTAGCACACCACGATGGACGGCACGAGGGGAAGGCTCCCGCGCGCCACGAGCACGCCGGCGGTGACGCAGGCGAGGTCCTCGCTGAGCAGGGTGACGAGCGCCAGGAGCCCCAGCACCACCCAGAGCGCCGTGCCCTGCGCCGACGCGAGTCCGCCCGGGTCGAACGGCGCCTCGGCGGCCGCGACCCGCTCGGGCGACGCCGTGGCGCGGGTGACGGCGGTGCCGGCATCCGCCGTGTCGAGGAACGCGGCCAGCGCGTCGCCGCGCCAGGCGGCCAGGCCGCTCTGCGGGAGGAGCCGATGATGCTCGCGCGCGGTGGCGAGGCGCGCCGGGGCGTCGCCGGTGACGAAGACGACCGTCGGTCCCGCCCAGTGTGCGAGCTCGTCGCGGATCGCGCGCCGGTCCTGCCCCAGCAGTGTGCGCGCCCGCGCCTCGGCCCCGTCGAAGGCGGGGTCGAGAAGCCCGAAGTGCGGCAGCAGGGCGCGCGCGGTCGCGAGCGACGCCACCTCCGCGCGGCGGAGCACGCGGTTCAGGTGGTGCTCGCCGAGGAGGTCGAATTCCTCGATCCCGTCGGCGTCGATGAGCGTGAGGGAGCGGACCCGGCCGGGCGCCGCGGCCGCCAGCGCGACGGCAGCGGGCCCCGCGCTGCCGAGGGCCACGAGATGGCTCGGCGCGGCCTGGAGCGCGGGGCCGGGGTCGGCGCCCGGGGGGAAGAGCGTCACCCGGTGGCCGCGGAGGCCGAGCGCGGCCACCGTTCCTGGCGCGGCGGGGGTGCGCGCATCGAGGAGGACGAGCACCGCGGAGCCCGATCCGGCGGTCCAGGCGTACGGTGCGGCCGGGGGAGGGGTGAAGGCGCCCGCGCGCCACCGCGCCGCCGTCGAGAGGGCGAGGAGGACGAGGTAGAGGGCGAGGAGCCGGCGGCGGCGCATCAGGATAAGGAAGCCTTGCGCCGCCGGGAACAAAAGAGACGGCCGCCGGGGGTGCCGGCGGCCGTCAGTGGGCCGTACAAGACTCGAACTTGTGACCTCCACGATGTCAACGTGGCGCTCTAACCAACTGAGCTAACGGCCCGGATGCATCAGGCGGTCAGTCGGCCGGAGGGTCGGGAGATCCGACCGCCTGTCCGCCTGACCGCCTGCGATAGCGGGGGTGGGATTTGAACCCACGACCTCCGGGTTATGAGCCCGGCGAGCTACCAGACTGCTCCACCCCGCGACGCTATTGTCGCCCGGCTGGCCGGGCCGCTGCAGAGCGGGAAACGGGACTCGAACCCGCGACCCCGACCTTGGCAAGGTCGTGCTCTACCAACTGAGCTATTCCCGCGTACTTCAGGCGACGAATCTACCGAAGTCGCCCATCCTTTGGCAACCGCGCTGCCCTTCAGCGAGTGGAGGCGAGGGGGATCGAACCCCTGACCTCGTGAATGCCATTCACGCGCTCTCCCAACTGAGCTACGCCCCCGCTATATTCGCTCCGCAGGCTCCTGCGGAGTCCGAAATTCTAGCCCGCGAGCGGGGCAAAATCAAGCCGCACCCCGCGCGCGCCCGGCCCTTCAAGGCACAGATGAGCGAGAAGAAGAAGCGTCCCGCCCGGAAGGCGGGGGCCTCCAAGGCATCCGGGAAGGCCCCGGCCAAGCCCGCGCGCAAGGCGGCCAAGGCGCCCAAGGCGGCGCCCGCGCCCCTCACCGCCGCCGACATCCTCGCCCAGAGCGACGCCGCCGCCCGGAAGGCCAGGAAGCCCAAGCGCGTCACCGCCAAGACGCTGGGCGTCTATGACGCCGATCGCGACATCCTCGACCAGTACCTGTACGAGGTGAGCCAGACCCCGCTGCTCACCCCCGCCCAGGAGATCCAGATCGCGCGCCTCGTGCAGGCGGGCGACCAGGACGCGATGCAGGAACTGGTCAAGCGCAATCTCCGGTTCGTCATCTCCGTCGCCAAGAAGTACCAGAACCGCGGCCTCCCCCTTACCGACCTCATCGGCGAGGGGAACGTCGGGCTCCTCACCGCCGCGCGGAAGTTCGACCCCGACCAGGGGGTCAAGTTCATCTCCTACGCCGTCTGGTGGATCCGCCAGGCGATCCTCGCCTCGCTCGCGCGGCAGGGGCGCACGGTGCGGGTGCCGCTCAACCGCACCGCCGACCTCTCGCGCATCGTGCGCACGGCCGAGGCGCTCCGGCAGGAGCTCCGGCGCGAGCCGACGCCCGAGGAGATCTCCCAGGCGGTGGGGCTCTCGCTCGAGGTGGTGCAGTCGCTCGCGGCGCTCAACACCAGCGACGTGCGCCTCGACGCGCCGCTCGACCCCGACGGCGACCGCTCGCTCATCGAGCGCTTCGTCTCCGAGGACTACGGCAACGCCGAGGAGGAGGCGATGGACCGCTTCCTCTCCGAGGAGGTGGAGAACGCCCTCGCCACCCTCCCGCCGCGCGACGCGAAGGTGCTGCGGCTCTACTTCGGCCTCGACGGCGGGCGCGAGCACACGCTCGAGGAGATCGGCGGGATGCTCGGCGTCACCCGCGAGCGCGTGCGCCAGCTCCGCGACCGGGCGCTCAAGCGCCTGCGCGAGGGGGGCGTGGGCCGGGCGCTGGCGAGCTTCGCGGCGTAGGCGGGCGCAGGGGCGCAGGGGCGCAGAGTCGCAGAGTTGCAGGGGCGAGGCGAGGTAAGCTCACCCCCCTGCGTCCCTGCGCCCTTGCCCTCCCCCCGATCCACCCGTAACTTCAAGCTGTGCCTACACTTGCAGTCTCCCAGGGACTTCGCCGGCCGGTCGCGCGGGTGGGTCACGGGGTCCTCGCCTCGGCGCGCGCGCTGAGGGACGTGCGCACCTGGCTCCCGCTCACCGCGGTCCAGATGCGCCGCCTCGGGGTGGACAGCGTCCCCATCGGGCTGTTCATCGCCGTCTTCACCGGCATCGTGCTGGCACTGCTCTCGAGCTACACCTTCACCGGCGCGGTGCCGCTCTACTTCGTGGGCGCGCTGGTGGGGAAGACGGTGATGATGGAGCTCGGTCCCGTGCTCACCGGGCTCGCGCTCGCGGGGCGGGTGGGGGCCAACATCGCCGCCGAGCTCGGCACGATGCGCGTCACCGAGCAGGTGGACGCGCTCGAGACGCTCGCCTACGACCCGGCGAGCTACCTCGTCGTGCCGCGCGTCACGGCGGGGGTGGTGATGTTCCCGATCGTGACCGCGCTCGCGATGGCGGTGGGGGTGGCCTCGGGGTGGTTCACGGCGATCAACCTCCTCGACCTCTCCTCGCACGAGTTCGTGAAGGGGCTCAAGCTCTTCTACCAGTTCAAGGACATCTGGTTCGGCCTGGTGAAGGCAGCGAGCTTCGGCGGTGCGGTGACCCTCCTCGGCGCCCTCTCCGGGCTCCGGAGCGAAGGGGGCGCCCAGGGCGTGGGCCGCGCCGCCACCTCGGCGGTGGTGTGGGGATGCTGCGCCATCCTGGTGCTCGACGCCTTCTGGGCGGTGGTGCTTCTGTGAGGTGCGGAGACGCTCGAGGCGCTCGAGGCGCCCGGAGTGGCGACGTCGCATGCTCGAGCGTCTCGAGCGCCTGATGATCTCCTTCCGCGGCGTCCACAAGTCCTTCGGCCCCAAGCACGTGCTGCGGGGGATGGACCTCGACATCCCCGACGGGCAGACCACCGTGCTCCTCGGCTTCTCGGGGACGGGGAAGAGCGTCTCGCTGAAGCTGATCGCGGGGCTCCTGGTCCCCGACCAGGGCACCGTGACGGTGGACGACCAGGTGGTCTCCGAGCTCGACCCTGACGGGCTGGTGGCGCTGCGGGCGCACATCGGGTACGTGTTCCAGTTCGCCGCGCTGTTCGACTCGATGACGGTGGAGGAGAACATCCGCCTGGGGCTCGTGCGGCGGGGGCTCGGCGAGGACGAGATGGCCGAGCGGGTGCGGGAGAGCCTGCGGCTGGTGGACCTCCCCGGCACCGAGGCGCGCTACCCGGCGGAGCTCTCGGGCGGGATGCGCAAGCGGGTCGGGATCGCGCGCGCCATCGCGCTCCGGCCGCGCTACATTCTGTACGACGAGCCCACCACCGGGCTCGACCCCGTGACCAGCGCCGTGATCGACCAGCTGATGGCGCGCACCGCGCGCGAGCTCGGCGTCACCAGCGTGGTGGTGACCCACGACATGCGGAGCGCCTATACCGTGGGCGACCGCATCGCGATGCTCTACGAGGGGCGCATCCGGCAGGTGGGCACGGTGGCGGAGATCCAGGCGACCGACGACCCCGTCGTGCGCCAGTTCATCGAGGGGCGCCCCGACGAGGCGCCCGCGGAGGTGGCCGGCACGTGAAGCGCGCGAACGAATTCCTGGTGGGCCTCGTGGTGCTGGTGGCGCTCGCGCTCGTGGTGGCGGGGGCGCTCTGGCTGAGCGACACCCACCTCGGCGCGACCGAGGAGGTGGCGGTGGCGCGCTTCCGCACGGTGGGCGGCCTCAAGGTGGGGGCCCCCGTGACCCTGCGCGGCGTGCGCGTGGGACGCGTCGAGGCGATCCGCCTGGCCCCCGACGGCTGGGTGGAGACCGACCTCAAGCTGTACCAGGGGGTCACGGTGCCCCGGCACCCCGCCGCCATCGCCGCGAGCGCCAGCCTCTTCGGCGAGTGGGCGGTGACGGTGAGCTCGCGCGACGACCCCGTGGACGACCCCAACGTGCGGCAGATGCTGGCCGAGGCCACCAAGCCCGGCGGCACCTGGCCCGGCGCCACCCTCCCCGACATCGGCCAGCTCACCGCGCAGGCCAGCCGCATCGCGAGCGACATCGCCTCGCTCACCACCCGGGTGCAGGAGGCGTTCGACTCGAGCACCGTCGGCGAGATGCGCTCGAGCATCCAGGACCTCTCGCGCGTGGTGGGCCAGCTCAACGCGTTCACCCGCCGCACCACCGGCCGGCTCGACCTGGTCACCAGCGACGTGCAGAACGCCACCAGCAGCCTGGCCAGCGCCTCGCGCGACGCCCGCACGCTGATGGGCCGCATCGACAGCGCCACCGCCAACGGCAACCTGCAGGCCATCCTCGACAACGCCCGCAGCGCCTCGGGCGCCCTCGACAGCACCGCGCAGGACCTCCGGGCCGTGACCGCCCGCGTGCGCGAGCACGAGGCCGATGTCGTGAGCGTCCTCGCCGGCGCCGACTCGGTGATGAGCCGCCTGGCCCAGGGCCGCGGCACCCTCGGGATGCTCTCGCGCGACTCGGCCCTCTACGTCGAGACCACCGCGACCATCACCGAGCTCCGCAAGCTGATCGCCGATATGCAGGCCAACCCGCGGAAGTACTTCAAGTTCTCGGTCTTCTAAGGGAGCGTCCCGGGCCGCGCAGTTCGGCCCCCGACCCCCGGACCTCGGACCTCGCACTTCGGACCTCGCCCCCCATGACCCGCAAGCGGAAGTCCACGCGCGAAGTCTCCGCCGGAGGGATCGTCTTCCGGCGGACGCCGGAGGGCTTCCGCTACCTCCTGCTCAAGGACCCGTACCGGCGCTGGGGCTTCCCCAAGGGGCATCTCGAGGAGGGGGAGACCCCGGCCGAGGCGGCGCTGCGCGAGACGATGGAAGAGGCGGGGCTCGGGGACCTCGAGCTCACCGGCCCGATCCGGGTCATCGACTGGCACTTCCGCTTCCAGGGCCGGCCGATCCACAAGTTCTGCCACTTCTTCCTGATGGAGTCGAAGGCGGGCGATCCGCGGCCCCAGGTCGAGGAGGGGATCACCGACTTCGTCTGGTGCACGCTCGAGGAGGCGCTCGAGAAGCTCTCCTACGATAACGCCCGCGGCGTGCTGCGGCGGGCGGGGGAGATGACGCGCACCCTGGTGGCCAGCGGCCGCGGTCGTCCTCACCGTCCCCCCGAGGTGCCGGCGGCCGGCGGCGCCTGACGTGCCGGCGATCCCGGCGTTGCTCGAGGGGCGCGGGGCGCTCACCCTGCTCCGGCGGGCCCTCCCGCGCGGCGCGGCCCGGGTGCTGGCCTGCCGCACCCCCGACCAGCTTCGCGCCGCGCTCCAGCGTCGCCTCGCCGACGCGGTGGTGGTGAGCCCGCGCGCCCTCTCGCTCCCCGTCCTCGAACGCCTCGCCGCCGACCATCCGAGCGTCCCCGTCGTGGCGCTCGCGCCGTTCCGCGCCGACGACGGCGAGCTCCTCGCCGCCTGCGCCGGCCAGCTCCGGCTCCCCGTCCTCGTCGAAGGGGTGGACGACGCCGCGCTGGCCGAGCTGCTGCGCCGCCACGGCGCCGCCGCCGAGCGCCGCCGCCTCCTCGCCGATGCGCCGCGCCTCCTGCCGCTCCGCACCCCCCTCCAGCGCGACGTCTGGGAGCGGGTCCTCGCCCGTGCCCACGCACCCCTCACCACCCGGGAGCTCGCCGAGTCGTTCGGGGTGAGCCGAGAGCACCTCTCGCGGCAGTTCGCCCTCGAGGCCGCGCCGAACCTCAAGCGCGTGATCGACCTGGCGCGCGTCGCCACCGCCGCGCACCTGCTGCAAAGTCCCGCCTACGCCCCCGCCACCGTCGCCCAGCTCCTCGGTTACGCCTCCGCCAGCCACCTGGGCCAGAGCGCCCGCCGCGTCGCCGGGGTGGGCGTGCGCCAGCTCGGTCCCCTCGGCCCCCGCGGCGTGCTCGTCGCCTTCACCCGCGGGCGGAGGACGCGCAGCCGGCTCTGATCTCCGTCCGCGCTTCCTCCCTTCCTCCCTTCCTCCCTTCCTACCTTCCTACCTTCCTACCTTCCTACCTTCCTACCTTCCTACCTTCCTACCTTCCTCCCGCTCTCCGCTTCGTCCACTCCGTATAGATCGACTCGGGGTACAGCTCCTTCGCCACCGCGTACCCGATGGGGCCCGCGATGAGGAGCGGGGCCACGAGCCCGTAGTCGCCGCTCATCTCGAGCACCATGAAGAAGGCGGTGAGCGGGGCGTGGGTGGCGGCGGCGACGGCGGCGGCCATCCCCACGAGGGCGAAGGGGACCGGCTCGAGGTGGAGCGAGGGGAGGACGAGCGCGAGGGCGGTCCCCGCCGCGGCGCCGAAGGCGCCACCCACCACGAGCGTCGGCGTGAAGACCCCGCCCACGCCGCCGCCGGCGAGGGTGAGCGCGGTGGCGAGGATCTTGGCGAGGCAGAGGGCGAGGAGCACCTCGGCGCCCACGGTGCGCACCTGGCCCAGGTCGAGGGTGCTGTGGCCGCGGCCCCAGAGGCTCCCGTCGAAGGCGTGCGCGAGCGTCGCCACCGCGAGGGCGAAGAGCGTCACGCGGACCCAGCGGGGCCAGCGGGCGCTCCAGTCCCCCACCTTCCAGGTGGTGCGGTTGTAGAGCCACCCTGCCACCCCCGCGCCCACCGCCACCAGTCCATAGAACAGGAGGGCCCATCCGCCCGGGTTGCTGTACTGCACCGGGATGCGGATGACCTGGTCGTCGCCGAGGCCCACGCGGGTGATGGCGGCGCCGGTGACGCTCGCCACCACCACCGGGGTGAGGGCGGAGGTCTCGAAGCCGCCGAAGAGCTTCTCGAGCGCGAAGATCGCCCCGGCGATGGGGGCGCCGAAGGCGGCGGAGAGGCCGGCCGCGGTGCCGCAGGCGAGGAGGAGGTGGAGCCGTTCGGGGGAGAGGCGGAGCAGGCGGCCCACCCGGCTGCCGAGCGCGGCGCCGAGGACCGCCACGGGACCTTCGGCGCCGACCGAGCCGCCGCTGCCGAGGGTGACGGCGGCCGCGAGGGTCTTGATGGAGACCGGCTGCAGGTGGAGCACGCCGAGGCGCGACTTGGCGACCTCCATCACCTCCGGGATGTTCTCCCCCGGCGAGTCGTTGGTGCCGTAGTGGGAGAGGGCCCACGAGGTGACGAGGCCGATCGCGACGGCGATCGCCGGGACGACGAGGTGCGGGAGGGGGAGCCAGGCGATCACCGTCGAGATGAGCCGCGCGGAGACGTCGATGCCCCGGTAGAAGGTGAGCACGCCGAAGCCGGCGACGATGCCGGTGGCGAACCCGAGCAGGGTGAGGAGCGCCGGACCGCGGAGGCCGAGGCGCTCCAGCCGGTCGATGGTGGCGCCACCGAGGTGGCCGAAGCGGTCGGAGAGGCGTCGTTGCATGGATGGCACAGGGTAATCGGTGGGGCGGGGTGGGGGTAGGTCTGAAGTCCGGGGTCCGGGGTCCGGGGTCCCAGGCTCGCGACCCTCGACTCGCGACCCGCGACCCGCGACCACCCCCCACCTTGCCTACCGTCGCTATTGTGATAAATTTCACAAGCTAAGGTCTTTTCTCGGTCCGATCACCACCAGTGGGAGCATCATGGCGAGCGAATCCACCCTCCGGCCCGGCGAGCTGAAGGACGTCCTCCTCAAGGAGATCGAGGCGGCGAGCCTGGGGCAGGCGGACGCGCGGGACGTCGGCACGGTCCTCGAAGTGAAGGACGGCGTGGCCCGGATCTACGGGCTGTCGCGGGCGATGGCGGGCGAGATGCTGGAGTTCACCGCCAGCGAGACGGGGGAGACGATCTCGGGCCTGGTGCTCAACCTCGAGCAGGACAGCGTGGGCGCCGCGGTGATGGGCGACTACCTCAAGCTCAAGGAGGGCGACGAGGTGCGCTGCACCGGCAAGGTGCTCGAGGTGCCGGTGGGGCCGGCGATGCTGGGCCGCGTGGTGGACGCGCTGGGCCGGCCGGTGGACGGGAAGGGCCCGATCGCCGCGACGGGGGCGCGCCTGGTGGAGATGATCGCGCCCGGCATCATCGTGCGGCAGCCGGTGAAGGAGCCGCTCCAGACGGGCATCAAGGCGATCGACTCGATGATCCCGATCGGCCGCGGGCAGCGCGAGCTGATCATCGGCGACCGCGGCACCGGCAAGACGGCCATCGCGATCGACACGATCATCAACCAGAAGGGCCAGGGCGTGGTGTGCGTGTACGTCGCCATCGGGCAGAAGCGCTCGACGGTGGCGTCGGTGGTGGAGAAGCTGCGCGAGGCGGGGGCGCTCGAGTACACGATCGTGGTGGTCGCCTCGGCGGCCGACCCGGCGCCGCTGCAGTACATCGCCCCCTACACCGGCACGGCGCTGGCCGAGTACTTCATGTACGACGAGGGGAAGGCGACCCTCTGCGTGTACGACGACCTGTCCAAGCAGGCCGCGGCGTACCGCCAGCTCTCGCTGATCCTGCGCCGCCCGCCGGGGCGCGAGGCGTACCCGGGCGACGTGTTCTACCTCCACAGCCGCCTGCTCGAGCGCGCCGCGAAGATCTCCGAGTCGCCCGACGTGGTGAAGCTCGACGCCCGCATCAAGAAGCCGGGCGGCTCGCTCACGGCGCTCCCGGTCATCGAGACCCAGGCGGGCGACGTCTCGGCCTACATCCCGACCAACGTCATCTCGATCACCGACGGGCAGATCTTCCTGCTCACCGAGCTGTTCTACTCGAACGTGCGCCCCGCGGTGGACCCGGGCATCAGCGTGAGCCGCGTGGGCGGCAGCGCCCAGATCAAGGCGATGCGCCAGGTGGCGGGCTCGCTCCGGCTCTCGCTGGCGCAGTTCCGCGAGCTCGAGGCGTTCGCCCAGTTCGGCTCCGAGCTCGACCCCGCCACGCAGCGCCAGCTCACCCGCGGCGCCCGCCTGGTGGAGATCCTCAAGCAGCCCCAGTACGCCCCGGTGGCGGTGGAGCGCCAGGTGGCGGTGATCTGGGCCGGCGTCAACGGCTTCCTCGACGACGTGGAGGTCAAGCACCTGCGCCAGTGGGAGGCCGACTTCCTGGCCTACCTCGATTCGGCGCACCCGTCGGTGCTCGAGGGCGTGCGCACCAGGAAGGCCCTCGACGACGAGCTGACCGGGAAGCTCAAGGCGGCGGTCGAGGCCTTCAAGCCGCTCTTCCGGGCGCGCTGAGATGGCCAAGACCAGGGCGCTCCGGGGCCGCATCAAGTCGGTCCAGAACACCCGCAAGATCACCCGGACGATGGAGCTGGTCTCCACGTCCAAGCTGAAGCGCGCGCAGGACCGCGTGGTGGCCGCCCGCCCCTACGCCCAGGCGCTCCGCGAGGTGATCGGGGACCTCTACACGCCGGAGCTGGCGGAGCGCTTCCCGCTGCTCCAGCGGCCGCTCCCGCCCGCCCAGGGCGGGCCCGCGCGCGCGGCCGTCATCCTGCTCACCTCCAACCGCGGCCTGGCGGGCGGCTTCAACGCCAACCTGATCAAGGAGGCGCGGCGCCGGGTGGAGGAGCTCGAGGCGCAGGGGTTCACCGTGGACCTCCACGTGGTGGGGAAGAAGGGGATCGGTTTCTTCCGCTACCTGGGCCGGGCGATGGCCACGCAGCGCGTGGACATCGGCGACCGGCCTACGGCCGAGCACGCCGCGGAGCTCGTGGCGGGGCCGCTCGCGGCCTTCGCCGCGGGGGAGCTGGCCAGCGTGGACCTGGTCCACGCCGAGTTCCGCAGCGCCATCAGCACCCCGCCGGCCACCCTCCGGGTGCTCCCGGTGGCGGCGCCGGCGCGCAAGGCGGGGGAGGCGGTGGACTACCTCCTCCAGCCGGGGGCGGACGAGATCCTCTCCCAGCTGCTGCCGCTCTACGTCCGCAACGCGGTCTTCCGCGGGCTGGTGGAGACGGCGGCGGCCGAGCACGGCGCGCGGCGCACGGCCATGAAGAACGCCACCGACAACGCGGGCGAGATCATCAACTCGCTCCGGCGCACGTACAACCGCCTCCGGCAGGCGGCGATCACGCAAGAGATCAGCGAGATCGTCGGCGGCGCGGCGGCCCTGCAGGACTGAACCCCGAGGAATCCATGGCGACGGCCACCCAGCAGACCGGCAAGGTCATCCAGGTCATCGGCCCCGTGCTCGACGTCGAGTTCGAGCCCGGGCATCTGCCGGAGATCTACAACGCCCTCCGCATCGAGGACACCACCGGCCCGGTGCCGGTGCGGCTCGTGGCGGAGGTCCAGCAGCACATCGGCCAGAACCAGGTGCGCGCGGTGGCGATGAGCTCCACCGACGGCGTGACCCGGGGCATGACGGTGGTGGACACCGGCTCGGCCATCACGGTGCCGGTGGGCAACGCCCCGCTCGGCCGCATCCTGAACGTGCTCGGCGAGCCGGTGGACGGCGGCGCGGCGATCCCGGCCTCCGTGGAGCGCTGGCCCATCCATCGCGCCAGCCCCCAGTTCACCGACCTCGAGCCCAAGACCCAGGTCTTCGAGACCGGCATCAAGGTGGTCGACCTGATCTGCCCCTTCGTGAAGGGGGGCAAGATCGGCCTGTTCGGCGGCGCCGGCGTGGGCAAGACGGTCGTCATCCAGGAGCTCATCAACAACGTGCAGAAGGGCCACGGCGGCCGGTCGGTCTTCTGCGGCGTGGGCGAGCGCACCCGCGAGGGGAACGACCTGTACCTCGAGTTCAAGGAGGCCAACATCCTGGACTCGGTGGCCCTGATCTACGGCCAGATGAACGAGCCGCCGGGCGCCCGGCTCCGCGTGGGGCTCACGGGCCTCACCATCGCGGAGTACTTCCGCGACGTCGAGGGCCAGGACGTGCTCGTCTTCATCGACAACATCTTCCGCTTCACCCAGGCGGGCTCCGAGGTGTCGGCGCTGCTGGGCCGGATGCCGAGCGCGGTGGGCTACCAGCCGACGCTGGCCACCGAGATGGGCGACCTGCAGGAGCGCATCACCAGCACCACCAAGGGCTCGATCACCTCGGTGCAGGCCATCTACGTGCCCGCCGACGACCTGACCGACCCGGCGCCGGCCACGGCGTTCGCTCACCTCGACGCGCAGGTGGTGCTCTCGCGGTCCATCGCGGAGCTCGGCATCTACCCCGCCGTGGACCCGCTCGACAGCGCCAGCCGCATCATGGACCCGCAGTACCTGGGCGAGCGGCACTACAACGTCGCCGTGGGCGTGCAGCGCCTGCTGCAGCGCTACAAGAGCCTCCAGGACATCATCGCCATCCTCGGGATGGACGAGCTCTCCGAGGAGGACAAGCAGGTGGTGGCCCGCGCCCGCCGGGTGCAGCGCTTCCTGTCGCAGCCCTTCCACGTGGCCGAGCAGTTCACCGGCTTCAAGGGCAAGTACGTCAAGCTCGAGGAGACCATCAGCTCCTTCGAGCGCGTGCTGAGCGGCGAGTTCGACCACCTCCCCGAGCAGGCCTTCTACATGGTCGGCGGGGTCGAGGACGCGGTGGCCAAGGCCCGCGAGCTGGCCCAGGCGTGATGCACGTCACGGTCATCTCCCCCGAGGCCGCCATCTTCGACGGCGAGGCGGAGTCGGTGACGGCGCCCGCCTTCGACGGGTCTGTCGGGGTACTCCCCCGGCATGCCCCGCTGATGACCCTCCTGGGGCAGGGCGAACTCGCCGTGCGCCAGGGGAGCTCGCTCCGCCGCTTCCAGGTGAGCGGCGGCTTCCTCCAGGTGGTCCACGACCGCGTGCGCGTCGTGGCCGAACGAGTCCAGGAGATCTCCACCGATGCGTAAGCTGATCCTCACCGCGGCGGTGCTCGCCCTCGCGACGCCCGCCGCGGCGCAGTCGACCGGCACCCCCGTGTTCGCCGCCCCGTACCGCGCCTTCCGCGCCTCCGAACTCGGCCTCTCGCTCTCCGACCCGGGGAGCGGCGTGGCGCTCGAGGGCTTCTATAAGGTGGGCCAGAAGACCTGGGACCTCGGCGTCCGCGGGGGCTTCTGGGATACCGACGGCGCCGGCACCGCCGTGCTCCTCGGCGTGGACGGGCGCACCCGCGCCGTGACCCACAGCGAGAGCTTCCCGCTCGACGGGGCCTTCACCCTCGGCGCCGGCGCGGTGCTCCACGACAACGCCAACCTGTTCATGGTGCCGGTGGGCCTCTCGCTCGGCCGCCGGGTGGACCTCGAGGGGAGCACGGTGAGCTTCGTGCCGTACTTCCAGCCCGTGCTCACCCCGGTGTTCGGCTCGGGCAACAGCGACATGCTCTTCTCGATCGGCCTCGGCGCCGACATCCGCGTCCAGCGCGACCTCGACCTCCGGGTCTCCGGCGCGCTCGGCGACATGGATGGCATCTCCATCAGCGCCGCCTTCCTGCACTGACCCGTCCCTGAATTGACTTCGCCGGCGCGCCCGCGATAGCTTGCGGCGCGCCGGCGTCGTCCTCCCGGCCGCTCCATCCCTTCGGAGGATCCATGCAGCGTTCCACCGCGCTCCTCGCCCTGTCCGCCCTCCTCGCCGCCGCGCCGCTGCAGGCGCAGGTGGCCGGGCTCCCGGTCTACAACAGCGGCGTCAACAGCGGCATCTCGCTCAACGCCGACGTCGGCTTCCCCAACGCCGATGCCGGCAAGGGGAAGACCTGGGCCGCCACCGGCGGCGTGGGCCTCGGCCCTCTCGGCTTCACCGCCACGCTCGCCTCGCGGAAGCCCGAGGGCCTCGACGGCCAGACCTGGGCCGGCGCCACCGCCAACCTCAAGGTGTTCGGCGGGCCCCTCATCCCGGTGAGCGTCAACGCCCAGGTGGGCGTGGGCTACGGCGTCGTGAAGGACGGCAGCCCCGTCCCCGGCGAGGACCTCAAGCTCCTCAACGTCCCCGTGGGCCTCGGCATCGCGGTGAACATCCCGACCCCCGGGCTTTCCATCAAGCCGTGGCTCGCCCCGCGCCTGCAGTACATGCGCTCGAGCGGCGCGCTCGACGATTCGCAGACGAAGTTCGGGCTGAGCGCCGGCGTGAACCTCGGCCTCGTCGGCGGGATCAACGCGCGCGTGGCCTACGACTACCTCAAGGTGGACGGCGGCAAGCCCTCGACCTTCAGCGTGGGCGTGGGCTACAACTTCAACGTCCCGATCGTCCCCGGGATCTGAGCCGCGTGCGCCCCTCCCTCGCCCCGCTGGCGCTCGCCGCGACGCTCCTCTTCGGCACCGGCTGCGCCCAGACCTTCGACGCCACCACGCTCGGCGTCCCGGCCACGCTGGCCAGCGACGCCGGCCAGGCGCCGCAGGGCACCGCCTTCTCGGTGGATGCCAAGGCGCTCTGGTTCGGCTGGGGCATCGTCCCGGTGAGCCAGCCCTCGCTCCAGAAGACGCTCGCGGCCCAGCTCGTGGGAGGGCGCTCGGTGGCCAATGTGCGGATCCGCACCCGCACGTCGCTCCTCGACGGGTTCTTCACCGTGGTCACCGCGGGGCTCCTGGTCCCGCGCTCGGTGCACATCGAGGGCGTGGTGGTCGAGGCGCCGGCGGGCCAGTAGCCGCGCCGCCGGGTGACGAAGGCGGACGGGCCGGGGAGCGCTCCCCGGCCCGTCGTCGTTCCCGTCCCTTGGCCCCGGTCAGCCCCGGGGCCGTTCCACCGCGCGCACCACGAGCTCGGCCGAGCGGGCGCTGGCCCCGAGACCCGCATCCACCACCGCGCGGGCCCGGGCCCCCGCCAGCGCGCGCACGGCGCCGTCCGCGATCCACCCTCCCCAGGCGGCGGCGAGCCCGGCGGCATCGGTGATCGGCACCGCGGCCGCGGCGCCGTGGAGGGCCTGGGCGTCGCGGCTCTCCGTCCATCCCGGGCCCATCAGCACGGGCACCCCCCACGCCGCCGGTTCCAGCACCGAGTGGAGTCCGGCCCGCTGGAAGCCGCCCCCCACGTAGGCCATCGTCCCGGCACCGTAGAGCGCCGCCAGCGCCCCCAGGCGGTCCACCAGCAGCAGCTCGGCGGCGGCGGTGGCGCGCGAGAGCCGCACCGGCGCGGGAAGGCCGAGCTCCGCGGCGAGCCGCTCCACGCCCGCAAGATGCTCCTCGGTCGGCTCGTGCGGCACCAGGACGAGCCGGGCGCCCGGGTGGGCACGACGCACTTCGCGGAACGCCGGCAGGAGGACCTGGTCATCGCCGGGCCAGGTGGAGCCGGCCACCAGCGTCGGCGCGCCGGCGCCGAACCGGAGCAGCGGGTCGGTGGGCGGCACGGCGCGCACCTTGGCCGCGACGCTGTCGTACCGCGGGTCGCCGAGCACCTGGATCGCCTCGGGGCGCGCGCCGATGGCCGCCAGGCGCACGGCGTCGGCGTGGTCCACCGCCGCCACCGCGTCGAGCGCGGCGTACCCCGGCGCGAGGAGCGCCCGTGCCGGCCACCCCAGCCGTCCGCTGCCGGGGCGCACGGTGGCGGCGATCAGCAGCACCCGGCATCCGTGGTCGGCGGCCCGGGTGGCGAGCTCGGGCCAGAGGTCGAGCTTGGTGAACACCAGGGCCGCCGGACGGAGCGCCCGGAGCATCCGGTCCGCGGCCTCCCGGGTGTCGAACGGCAGGTACTCGGCGATGTCCGCCGGGACCCGCGCGGCGAGCGCCTGGGCGCTGGGACTGAAATGCGTGTACGCCACCTGCCACCCCGGCCGGAGCAGGTGGAGCGCCTGCATCACCGCCTCGGCCTGGAGCCCCTCGCCCACGGAGGGGGCGTGCACCCAGACCAGCGGGCGCGCGGGGTCGCGGTGACGCGCGCCCCACGCCTCGAGCCGTTCGAGCGCACCGCGGCGGGCCTCCACCGCGCGCCGCAGCTTGGGGGAGGCCCACGCCGCCGCGGGCAGCAGCGCGCGCGCGACGCCCACCACGGTGCGATAGGCCAGGCTGGTCTCGGGCATCGGGGAAAGCTCGAAGGGTCCGAACGGGGCGTCAACGGTCTCGCTACCCCCCGGGGGCGCGACCCCGTACATTGCCTGTTCCTCCTGCGTCCGAGCGTCACGATGACCTCGCCTCCTGCCGTCGCGCCGAGCACCGCCCCCGGGCGCGCGCCCGGGCGGCGGTTCCGTGTCTTGGTGACCGACGAGGTCGATCCCGAGGGGGTCGCGCTCCTCCTGGCCGAGCCGGACCTCGACGTGGACGTGGTCCCGACCCTCCCCGCCGCCGAGTTGCTGGAACGCATCGGCGAGTACGACGGTCTCGTGGGCCGGAGCGCCACCCGGATCACCGGTGACCTCCTCCGCCGCGCGCGCCGGCTCACGGTCGTGGGGCGCGCGGGGGTGGGGGTGGACAACATCGACCTCGCCACCGCCACCGCGCTGGGGGTGGCGGTGATCAACGCGCCGGCGGGGAACACCGTGGCCGTGGCGGAGCTCTTCTTCGGCGTGATGCTGGGGCTCCTTCGGCACCTCCCCGCCGCCGACGGCTCGATGAAGGCCGGACGCTGGGACCGGAGCGCCTTGCTCGGCCGCGAGCTGCGCGGGCGGACGCTCGGCATCGTGGGGGTGGGGCGCATCGGCGGCGAGGTGGCCACCCGGGCCCGGGCCTTCGGGATGCGGGTCCTGGGGTACGATCCCTACGTCGCCGACGCGCGGCTGCAGGGACTGCAGGTGCAGCGCATGGAGACGCTCCAGGCGCTGTGCGCCGCGGCGGACATCCTGACGGTCCACACCCCGCTGACCGACGAGACGCGCGGGCTCATCGGTGCCGCGGAGATCGCCGCCCTGCCGCGCGGCGCCATCGTGGCCAACCTGGCGCGCGGCGGGATCGTGGACCAGGCCGCCCTGCTCGCCGCGCTCGGGAACGGCCAGGTGGGGGGCGCCGCCCTCGACGTGTACGAGCAGGAGCCGCTCGCCCCCGATCACCCGCTCCGCCGGGCCCCCAATGTGGTCCTCACGCCGCACATCGGGGCCTCCACCGCCGAGGCGCAGCGCAACGTGGCCGTGGACACCTGCGCCGCCGTGCGCGATGCGCTCCTGCGCGAGGAACTGGGACGCTCGCTCAACGTGGCCGCGCTCGACGGCGCCGAATGGGGGGAGCTGCAGCCGGCCCTCCTCCTCGCGCGGCGGGCGGCCACGCTGGCACGGGCCCTCCTGGCCGACCGCGGGGTCCGGCGGGTGGAACGCCTCAGCGTGCGCCTGGGCGCCGCCTTCGCCGGGGGGCGCCAGGCCTTCCTAGCCGCGGCCGCGCTCGGCGCGCTCGAGGGGGTGGTGGAGGCGGAGCGCCTCAACCTCATCAACGCCCGCGCCACCGCCGAGGCGCGCGGGCTGGAGCTGGCCGCGGGGGAGCTCGCCGACCTGGACCACCCCGCCGCGGTCGAGGTCGTCGTGGCCGCCGGCGCCGAGGCGGTGACCGTGACGGGGGTGGCGCCCCACGGGGCGGCGGCGCGGTTCACCCGCATCGAACGCTTCCGCGTGGACGTGGCGCCGCGCCAGACCCTCATCGTCCTCACCAATCGTGACGTGCCCGGCGTCATCGGGCGGGTCGGTTCGCTGCTCGGCGCGGCGGGCGTCAACATCGCCGAGTACCACCAGGCCCGGTTGGAGCAGGGGGGCGATGCGCTCGCGGCCATCTCGGTGGACGACCCGGTCGGCGCCGAGCTCCGCCGCCGCCTGCTGGAACTCCCCGAAGTGCGCTCGGCCACCATCGTTTCCTTCGGCGCGTGACCGGCCCCGTCGTGGTGCGCGACGAGGGGGTCCGGCGCTCGTTCGCGCGGGACGCCTCCGGGCTCGAGCTGGTCCCCGACGGGGTGGTGCGCGCCCGCGACGCGGCCGAGGTCGCGGCCTGCCTCGCTGAGGCGAGCGCCACGGGTACGCCCGTCACGACCGCCGGCGGGCAGACCAGCACCACGGGCGCCTCCATCACCGATCGAGGTCTGGTGCTCTCGCTCCGTGCGCTCGAGCGGCCGCTCGAGGTCGATCACGTCGCGGGCCGCGCGCGTGCGGGCGCCGGCGTCTCGGTGGCGGCGCTCAAGCGCGCCTGCGCCGAGGCGGGGTGGCTCCTGCCGCTCGACCCGACCAGCGAGGAGGAGTGCACCGTAGGGGGTGCCGTGGCGTGCAACGCGACCGGCGCCCGGTCCCTGCGCTACGGCGACACCCGGCGTCACGTTCGTGGCCTCACCGTGGCGCTCGTCACGGGGGAGGTGCTGCGCTTCACCCGCCCCGCGCTCGAGAAGAACACGGTCGGCTATCATTTTGCCCAGGACCCGGTGGACTGGTTCGTCGGGAGCGAAGGGACGCTCGGGGTGATCCTCGAGGTGGAGTTCGCGCTGGTCCCCCTGCCGGCCGCCGTCACCGGGCTCGCCATTCCCTTCACGGGGGAGCGCGAGGCGCTGGCGTTCGTCGCCGCGGCGCGGGAGGATGCCGCGCTCGCCCCGCGCTGCCTCGAGTACTTCGACGCACAGGCGCTCGAGATCGTCCGCGGGCACGAGGGAGGCGGCGGGTGGGGGCGCGGTGCGGCGGCGATGGTCTATGCCGAACGGGAAGCGGGGGCCGGGGGTGTCGTCGACCTCGACCCCTGGCTGGCGCGCGTCGAGGCGATGGGAGGCAGGGCGGAGGACATCCTCGTGTTCGAGGGGGAGGGGGCGCTCCGCGAGGCCCGGCGCCTGCGTCACGCCGTTCCTGCGACGCTCAACGAGCGCGGGGCGCGCTGCCGCGCCCGGGGAGGGCGCAAGGTCTCCACCGACTGGGCGGTGCCCTACCGCGCCCTGGCCGATGTCCTCGAGCGCTCGCGGGCCCTGGCCGCGCGGCACGGCGTGGAACCGGCGGTCGTCTTCGGGCACGCCGGGAACGGCCACCCGCACCAGAACTACATCGCCCGCGACGCCGACGAGCTCGAGCGCGCCGAGCGGGCGGTCGGCGCCACGCTGCAGGAGGTGCTCCGGCTCGGCGGTACGGTGGCGGCGGAGCACGGGATCGGCAAGCTCAAGCGGCGCTGGGTGCCGCTGCAGCTCTCTCCGCTGCAGCTCGACGCGATGCGGGCGCTCAAGCAGCGGCTCGATCCCGACGGACTGCTGGCCCCGGGGAACGTCTTCCCGTGACCCGGTTCCGTGCCGTGGTGCTCGATGCCGACAACACCCTCGCCGGGATCGAGGGGGTGGATCTCCTCGCCGCGCTCCGCGGGCCGGCGCTCGCCGCCGAGGTGGCCGCGCTCACCGACCGGGCGATGCGGGGGGACGTCCCGCTCGAGGAGGTCTACGGGCGGCGGCTCGCGCTGATCCGCCCCACCGCCGCGGAGGTGGGGCGGCTGGCTGAGCGCTACATCGCGACCGCCGCCCCGGGGGCGCGCGACGCGGTCGCGCGGCTGCGGCAGGAGGGCGTGGACGTGCATGTCGTGAGCGGCGGGGTGCGCCAGGCACTCCTCCCCTTCGCCGCCTGGCTCGGTCTCGCCCCCGAGCGGGTGCACGCCGTGACGCTCAACTTCGACGCCGCGGGGGAGTATGCCGGATTCGACGCGGGGAGCCCGCTCACCCGCGCCGATGGCAAGCCCGCCCTGGTGGCCGCGCTCGCGCTCCCGCCGCCGGTGCTCGCCGTGGGCGACGGAATGACCGACCTCGCCATCCGCGGGGCCGGGGCCACCTTCGCCGCCTTCACCGGCTTCACCCACCGCGCGCCGGTGGTCGCCGCCGCCGACCACGTGATCGAGTCCTTCGACGGCCTCCTGGCCCTGGTGTGCCCGTGACACGACTGCTCGACGACGGTCACTTCTTCCTGCCCGGCCCCACCGAGGTGCGTCCCGAGGTGCTGGCCGCGATGACGCGCCCGATGATCCCCCATCGCGGCCCCGCCTTCGAGCGGCTCTTCGCCGCGGCGCAGGCGGGGTTGCAGCGGGTGTTCCGCACCACCCGGCCGGTGCTCGTGAGCACCTCGTCCGCCACCGGACTGATGGAGGCCAGCATCCGGTGCGCCCCGCCGGGGCCGGTGCTCGCGCTCGTCAACGGGGCGTTCTCTGAGCGCTTCGCCGAGGTGGCCGCCGCCTGCGGCCGCCAGGTCGAGGTGCTGGCCGTGGAGTGGGGCGGGGTGGCGCCCCTCGAGGAGGTGGAGCGGCGCCTCCGGGCGGGGCGGTTCGCCGCGGTGGCCCTGGCCCACAGCGAGACGAGCACCGGCGCGCTGACCGACGCGCACGCGGTGCAGCAGCTGGCCCGCCGCCACGGTGCCTGTTGCCTCGTGGACAGCGTCACCGGCATCGCCGGGGCGCCGTTCGAGACCGACGCGTGGGAGATCGACTTCGTCTTCACCGGATCCCAGAAGGCGCTGGCCCTCCCTCCCGGGCTCGCCTTCGGCGTCGCCTCGCCGGCGTTCCTCGCGCACGCGGCGCGCGCCGAGGGGCGGGGGCGCTACTTCGACCTCGTGGAGTTCGAGCGATTCGCCGAGCGCGCGCAGACCCCCAACACCCCGGCGCTGTCGCTGCTGTACACGCTCGAGGTGCAGTGCGCGGCCCTGGCCGAGGAGGGGATCGAGGCCCGGTGGCGCCGCCACGAGGCAATGCGCCGGCGGGTCGAGGAGTGGGTGGCGAGCGTCGTCGCCCGCGGGATGCACGCCGGCATCCTGGCCCCCGAGGGGGCCCGATCCCCCACCGTGACCGCCGTGAC
>DASTRQ010000053.1:0-19494 GCA_035761145.1 Gemmatimonadales bacterium | reverse complement strand
CTCTCGCTCGGGATGGGCGACCTGCTCTGGTTCTACGGCACCTTCACCCGCCGCGAGATCGCCGAGCGGGTGCGGTACCTGCCGCTGGCCAATTCGTTCCGCGCCGCGTACAACTACGACAACGTGCTCTTCGCGGTGGCGACGATGCTCATCGAGGAGGTGGAGCACCGGAGCTGGGACGACGTGATCCGCGACCGGATCCTCCGGCCGGTGGGGATGACGAGCGCCAGCACCACCGTGCGCGGCTGGGACCCGAACGGCAACTGGGCCTGGCCGCACGCGATGGTGGACGGGCGTCTGCAGCTGGTGGACCAGGACACGGTGGACAACCTGGCCGGTGGCGCCGCGCTCAACGCCTCGGTGGCCGATATGGCGCGCTGGGTGCGGGTGCAGCTCGACAGCGGCCGCGTGGACGCCACGCACCGCCTCTGGACCCCCGACCAGACCCGGCAGATGTGGCTCGGGCGGATCAGCCAGTCCAACGGCCGCGGCGCCGTCACCGACGTCACCGCCGGCTTCAGCGAGTACGCGCTGGGCTGGGGCACCTACGACTACCTCGGCAACAAGGTGGTGACCCACACCGGCGGGCTCTCGGGGCAGATCACCCGGGTGTTCCTCCTCCCCGCCAGGCGGATGGGCTTCGTGGTGCTCACCAACAGCGAGTCGCCGGCGATGACGGCGGTGACGCTGCAGCTCCGCGACTGGCTCACCGGCCACCGGAACACCGGGCAGGACTACGTGACGCAGTACGCGGCGCCGCGGTCGCAGTTCGACTACGCCGCCTACGACCGCAAGCTCGACAGCGCGCGGGTCCAGGGCACCACCCCCTCGCTCCCGCTCAGCGGCTACGCCGCCACATGGGTGGACCCGTGGTACGGCGAGGTCACCACGGCGCTGGAGGACGGCAAGCTCGTCGTGCGTTTCAGCCGCTCCCCCGGCTTCACCGGCGAGCTCACCCACTGGCAGCGCGACGTGTTCCGGGTGCACTTCCGCCTCCGCCAGGTGCCCGATGCCTGGATGTGGTTCACCCTCGACCGCGACGGCCAGGCGGCCGAGGCGCGGATGGAGCCGGTGTACCCGAACACGGACTTCAGCTTCGATTGGCAGGATCTGAGGTTGACGAGGAAGCCGTGAGGGGTGCGGCGTGCTGATCGAGGCCTGCGTCGACACCGTCGAGTCCGCCCTCGCCGCCGAGCGGGGGGGAGCGCATCGGGTGGAGCTCTGCGACGCGCTCGTCGAGGGAGGCACCACGCCGAGCGCGGGGAAGATCGCGCTGTGCCGCGAGCGGGCGGCGATCCCGGTGGTGGTGCTGATCCGACCCCGCGGGGGCGATTTTCTCTATGGCGACACCGAGACCGCGGTCATGCTCCGCGACATCGCCACCGCCAAGGCGCTGGGGGCGCACGGCGTGGCGATCGGCGCGCTGGCGAAGGACGGGTCGGTGGACGTGGAGCGGGTGCGGGCCCTCATCGCGGCGGCGCGGCCGATGAGCGTCACCTTCCACCGCGCCTTCGACGGCACGGCCAGGCCGCTCGAGGCGCTGGAGGCGCTCAAGGCGCTCGGCGTGGACCGGGTGCTCACTTCCGGGCAGGCGCCGACCGCCCTCGAAGGGGTGGGGATGCTCAAGCGGCTGGTGGAGGGGGCCGCGGGGAGGCTCGCCATCCTGGCCGGCGGGGGCGTCAACGAGGAGAACGCCGCCGAGATCGTCCGCGCGAGCGGCGTGCGCGAGCTCCACATCCGCGGCACCACCGCGGTGGTGAGCGAGATGACCTACAAGCGCCCCGGCTTCGACCTCACCAAGCCCCCGATGCCCGACAACCTGCGCAGCGTCACCGATCCGGACCGGGTCAGGGCGGTGGTGGAGGCGGTGGGTGGGCAGGGCGGGTAGGCGGGGAAGGCGGATGGGAGACAGAATCGTAGGCGCGTGGCGGCAAGGGAGTGAGCGTCGTTACGGCGGTCATCCCGAACGGAGTGAGGGATCTACTCGACGTCGAGCAGATCCCTCGCTTTGCTCGGGATGACCACCCAAGCGAACGTCGCCGCCCTACCCGTTCACCCGGCCGCGCTCATGAACGCCGCCCCCACCTGCTGGGCGCGCATCGTGGCGTAGACCCCGGTGGGTTGCAGTCGCGCGCCGGGGACAAGGTGCTGTGTGAGCTCTTCGTAGATGGCGTTCCGGTCGCCGTGGGTCCAGCCCGAGATCTGGGAGGCCAGATACCGGGTGGCGCGGTTGCAGCAGGGGAAGGAGACGCCGCGCTGGCCGAGCGCCGTGATGGTCAGCGGCGCCATCCAGGCCGCTTCGGTGTTCCCCTCGGGGACGCTCAGGTACGGGTTCCGCTCGGCGTTCTTGTTGGTCACCGGATCCTTGATCTTGAGCCGCTTGCCGAGCTGGTACTTGGCCCAGATGGCGTCATCGTATGCGAGCGCGATCGCGGAGTGGCGGATGACGACCGCGACCTGGGCCTCACCGTCGGCGGCGCCGAGCGCCTGCTTGCAGCCGTCCAGAAAGGCGAAGGCGTAGAAGAACAGCTCCCCCTCACCCACCTCCGGCGCGTCGATCACCGCCTTGTACTTGGCATTGGCCAGGGGAGCGGCCCAGGTATCGTCCCACTGCGGGGTGCCCTGGGGTGCCGCCGCGCGGGGGGACGCCTGCTGGGCGGCGGCGACGAGGGGGTCGGCGGCGCGAACGGCGAGCAGGGCGCTCCCGGCGGCGAGCTTGGTCAGGAAGGCCCTGCGGGCCGCGGCGTCGTCGCGCGTCACTTGGCGGGGCCTCCCTCGGCCTTCATCCGGTCCTTGATGCGGCCGAGCGCGTCCTTGAGCTCGGCGGCGATGATGTTCGCCTTCTGGGCGGCGTCGGCCATCGCCTCGCCGGCCTTGTCCCCCGCCTTGTCCACCCGCGCCTTGAGCTCGTCGAGCCGCGTCTCGAGCTTGGCCAGCTCCTCCCTGGCCTCGGTCTTGGCGAGGTGCGCCTGCACCCGGAGCTCGTCACGCTTCTGCTCCAGGTCCTTGACGGTCTCGTCCCACTTCGCGCGCCAGTCGGTCATACCGCCTCCTTGAGGTGCCTCGAATATCGCGAGGGCCGCGCCGCGCCGCCATCCGCGCCGCGTGCGGCTGAAGAATGGATGAATCCGGCCGCTAGAACGCGAAGGGGCGCGGCGCCCCGCCGAGCCCGAGCTCCCGGTCGGCCACCTGCTGGGCCAGCGCCCAGGGGGCGCCGCCGATGCGGTTGGTCAGCAGGATCACCGCCACCCGCCGGTCGGGGTACATCACGTACGCGTTGGTGAATCCGCGCGTTTCGCCGTGGTGGGAGAGCCGCCGGAGCCCGCGGTCGGTCTCGGTGTACCACCCGAAGCCGTACGGGGTGGTGTCGCCGTGCACGAGCACGCCCGGCGTCCACGCCGCCGCCTGCAGCTCGGCGCCGGGGAGCGGTCGCTCCCACAGCGTGCGCATCCAGTGGGCCAGGTCGTTCACCGAGGTGTAGATGCCGCCATCGCCCAGCACCGCGCTGGTGGTGCTCTGGTCCACCCGGGCCCAGACGCCGTCCACCCGGTCGGCGCCGAAGGCGCGGTGAGGCACGGTGTCCACCCCCTCCACGTGCGCCACGGTGGTGGGCATCCCCGCGGGGAGGAAGACGCGCTCGTGGAGGAACTGCGCGAACGGCATCCCCGACCGGCGCTCCACCGTGAGCGCGAGCAGCGCGTACGCGCTGTTGCTGTAGCGGAAGGCGGTGCCGGGGGCGAAGTAGAGCGAGTCGCGCCGGGCCACGAGGGCAGGAACGTCGGCGTCGTGCACCTGGCGCCCGGTATCGGGGACGAAGTCCTCGTAGTCCCAGATCCCCGAGACGTGGCCCAGCAGCTGGCGGATGGTGACGGACCGCGCGGCGGCGGGGAGCCCCGGGACGATGTCCACGATGTGGTCGTCCAGGGAGAGCTTGCCAGCCCTCACCAGCAGCAGGACCGCCGTGGCGGTGAACTGCTTGCTCAGCGACGCCAGGCGGAAGTGGCTCTCGGCCGTCACCGGCGCGCCGGTCGTCACGTCGGCCACGCCCCAGGTGCGGATACGCACGGTGGTGTCGTTCACGATGAGGAGCGCCGCGCCGGGAGCCCCCGGCGCCGCGTACGCGGCGAAGGTGCGGTCGAGCTCGGCGTCGGTCATCGGGCCTCGCGGCGCGCAGGCGGCAACGGCAAGGAGAGCTCCGAGAGAGACAGGGAGGGCACGGAGCCTCACGGAACGGCACGGAGACTTCCCAACGATCACTCGCATCTCGCGTTCCCCGTCTCCTACAGCAGTGGAGGGCCCTGGATCGCCGCCCCTTCGGCGAAGCGGGTCGGCCGGAGGGGGGTGGCGTCGAGCGTGCGGTACGCGCCTTCCACCAGCAGCTCGCTGAGGAGCTGCCCTTCGGCCGGGGCGTGCATCACGCCGTGCCCGCTGTTGCCGGTGGCGGCATAGGCGTTGGCGGCCCCGTGCACCCGCCCCAGCAGCGCGTGCTTGTCGGGGCTCATCTCGTAGAGGCCGGCCCAGCAGGCCAGCCGGTCCACCGGGACCTTCCGGAGCACGGGGAGCCGCGCGTGGGCCATCGCCGTCACCTCGCGGACCCACTCCTCCTCCACGGCGGTGCTCCAGGGGTCGCGCGGGTCCCCCTCGGTGGGGCGGAGCAGCAGCACCCGGCCGTCGCGCACGCGCAGGTGGAACCCGTCCCCCGCCCAGATGGTCATCGGCATCCCGGCGGGGAGCGCGGTGGTCGGCACCGTCGGCGCGACCTGCCGGCGGAGGGGCTGCACCGGGATGGCGAGCCCGAGCCTGAGGCCGATGGCCCCTGACCACGGTCCCGCCGCGACCACCACCGCCCCGGCGGCGATCCGTCCGCGGGAGGTGACGAGCGCCGAAAGGCGATCTCCCTCGCGTTCGGCGCCGGTGACCTCGGTCTCCCAGTCCATCCGGACCCCCATCCGTTCCGCGCCATCGAGGTAGCCCTGCAGGACGGCGAGGGGGCGGATGAAGCCGTCGGTGGGGCAGAAAGCGCCCCCCTTGATGGCGGGATCCACGACCGCGGGGTTGAGCTGGGCCACCTCCTCGGGCGTCACGAGGCGCGCTTCGGAGAGCCCCTCCGCGCGCTGCAGGGCGTTGGCGGCTCCCAGAGCCTCGAGGTCGCGCGGGGAGGTGGCGAGCCAGAGGTACCCGGCCGGGACGTAGCCCGGATCGGTGCCGACCTCCTCCGCGAAGGCGCGGAACTTGGCGCGGGAGAGGAGCGAGAGCCGGACGTTGATGGCGGTGCCGTACTGGGCCCGGAAGCCGCCGGTGGCGCGGGCCGAGGAGCCGCCACCGGGGCGGGGCCCCTGGTCCACCACTCGCACGCGCGCACCCGCCTTGGCGAGGTGCCACGCCACCGAGGCGCCCACTACCCCGGCGCCGATCACGATGACATCTGGGGGGTTGCTCACGCGGCAGTGGCCATCAGGGAGACACGGAGGGCACCGAGGGTCACGGAGATGCCACGGAGATGATGCCTCTCCGGGCCGCTCCGTGCCGCACCGCGACCTCCGTGTCTCCCCGGGAGCTTCATGCGGTGAAGATGTGCTCGGGGTGCTTGAACGCCTTGAACTCGAGCGCGTTGCCGCTCGGGTCCAGGAGGAACATCGTCCGCTGCTCCCCCGGCTGCCCCACATACCGGTCGCGCGGCTCCACGATGAACGGGATCCCCGCCTTCCGGATCCGCGCCGCCACCTCCTCGAACTGCGCCCACCCGAGCACCGCGCCGAAGTGCGGCATCGGCACCGCGACGTTGTCCACCTTGCCGGTGTTCACCGTGGGCACCGGCGCACCGGTGTTGTGGCAGGAGATCTGGTGGCCGAAGAAGTCGAAGTCCACCCACGTCTCGGTGCTGCGGCCCTCCCGGCAGCCGAGCACCTGTCCGTAGAAGCGGCGGGTGGCGTCGAGATCCTTGACGAAGAAGGCGAAGTGGAACGGGGTGGTCATAGGGCGCGGGCTGGGGACGCCGTAGCCTACCGCCCCGCCGCGGCCCGCGCAATCGCGCCGGTCAGACGGGGAAGTGCCGGATCTCCCGGAACGCACGCATCAGCTCCCCCCGCATGTCGGGGTGGGCGATGCCGATGAGCGCCTCCCCCCGCTGCTGCAGCGAGAGGCCGTGCAGGTTGGCCACGCCATGTTCGGTGACCACGTAGTGCACGTGGCCCCGGGTGGTGACCACGCCGGCGCCGGTCTCGAGCGCCGGCACGATGCGCGAGATGCGCCCCCCGGCGGCGGTGCTTGGAAGCGCGATGATCGGCTTCCCTCCGGGTGAGCGCGCCGCGCCCCGCATGAAGTCGATCTGGCCCCCGATGCCGGAGTAGATCCGGTGGCCGAGCGAGTCGGCGCACACCTGGCCGGTGAGGTCGATCTGCAGGGCGCTGTTGATGGCCACCACCCGCGGGTTGCGGTGGATGACGAGGGTGTCGTTGGTGCGGTCGCAGGGGAGGAACTCCACCTGCGGGTTGTCGTGCACGAAGTCGAACAGCCGCCGGGTGCCGGTGACGAAGCTCGTGGTGATGCGCCCGGTGCTGGTGGCCTTGCAGCGGTTGGTGATGGCGCCCGCCTCCCAGAGCTCGAGCATCCCGTCGCTGAACATCTCCGTATGCACGCCGAGGTCGCGCTTGCCGGTGAGCCGGCGGAGCACCGCGTTGGGGATCCCGCCGATCCCCGCCTGCAGGGTGCTTCCGTCCTCCACCAGCCCCGCCACCAGCTCGCCGATGGCCGCCTCGACCGGCCCCTCCGGCTCGGGATGATGCTCGAGCAGCGGGCGGTCGGTCACGGTGAACGCGGTGATCCGCTCGAACGGCACGAAGGCGTTCCCGTGCGTCCGCGGCATCTGCAGGTTGATCTCGGCCAGGAGCATCTTCGCGCTGTCGGCCGCGGCGCGCGCGGCCTCCACCGAGGTGCCCAGGGTGCAGAGCCCGTGCGCGTCGGGGGGCGAGAGCTGCAGCACCGCCGCATCGAGCGGCACCCGCCCGCTCGCGAAGAGCCCCGGCACGTCCGACAGGAAGATCGGCACGAAGTCGGCCCGCCCCTCGGCCACGGCGTCCCGGAGCTGGGCCGAGAGGAAGAGCGCGACGTGACGGAATCGTCCCGCGTGCGCCGGGTCGGCGGTGGGCACCGCCCCGTCGAGGTGGAGATGGTACAACCGCACCCCCTCCACCGCCGTGTGGCGCGCGAGCGCCTCAAGGAGCGGGGTCGAGGTGGCGGAGGTGCCGTGCAGAAAGACGCGGTGGCCCGACCCGATGTGTCGGACCACCTCGTCCGGGGAGACCGCTCGGGCGCGCCAGTCGGAATGGGAGGTCATCCCGGCAATCTACCCCGCGATCGTGAAGAAAACGCGAAGCGGCTACTCGTGCACGATCCGCGGCCGGTGGGCCGGGGGAAGGGGGCGGGACCCGATGCGCCGCCGCCCCGCGAGCGCGCGGAGCATCCGGCGGAAGCGGGGGTGGTCCACCGGGGCCGGCACCCGGTACGCCCGGCGCCAAATGGCGAACAGGAGCTGCCGCACCTCGGCGACCGGGAGGGAACGCCGCGGGCGCCGGAGCGGCTGGTAGTAGAGGATGAGCGGCACGAGCGGCTCGGTGGGGCGCACCGGCGGCTGGAAGTACGGGAGGTCGAGCGCGATGGCGTCGTGATGGCGCACCAGGCGGCCCAGCCAGGGGTTGTCGGGCTCCACCTCGCCCATCACCCCGTCCACGCCGTGGCCGTGGTGCGCCAGGGCGTCGGCCTCGAAGGCGCGGAGCAGCCGGTCGCGGAGCCGCGGCCCGAGCCCCCGCGAGCGGAGCCCCGGCGCCACCGCCAGGTAGCCGATGAGCCCGACGTTGAGGCTGCCGAGGTAGCTGCCGGTGGCCACGCCGTGCACGCGCCCGCCCCGCTCCCCCACGATCATGTGCCAGTGCAGGTCGGTCCAGACGCCCGCGGCGCGCTCGCGCAGCGTGCGCTGGAACTCGGTGGCGCGCACCAGCTCCGTGGGGGGGAAGGTGGCCGCGAGGATCCGGTACGCCTTGCGGAACGCCGGATCCCCGGGCGTGACGATCTCCCGCAGCCGGCGCCGCTCAGCCACCGGGTTCCTCCGGGGCGGGCGGGAGCGGGAGCTTGAAGAGGCGGCGGGAGTTCTCGTAGAGCAGCAGGTGCTTGTCGCGGGGCGAGATCTCGAGGTGCGCCACGAACTCGCGGTACGAGCGCATGGAGCAGATGGGCCAGTCGGTGCCGTAGAGGAACTTCTCCGGCTCGCCGGCGTAGGTGATCACGTCCTCGATCTCGTCGCTCATGTAGTCCTCGAACGCCTGCGTGAACTCGCCGAGCATCAGCCCCGAGATGTCGGCATAGACGTTGGCGTTCTTGTACACCACCTCCATCGCGTCGGTGAGCCACGGGTTGCCGAGGTGGCAGATGACGAACTTGACGTCGGGGTGGTCCACCGCCACCTCGTCGATCTCGAGGGGGTGGGCGTACTTGAGCTTCCCCTTGGGGCTGTAGGTGTCGCCGCTGTGGATCATCACCGGCACGTCGAACTCCGCCGCCAGGTCGTAGACCACCTTGAGCCGCTTGTCGTGGGGATAGAACGGCTCGTAGCCGGGATAGAGCTTGAGCCCCTTCACCCGTCCCGCGCGGAGGTCGTCGGCCAGCTCGCGCAGGTCGCGCTCGCGATAGTTGAGGTAGCTGATCCCCGCCACGATGCCGAGGTCCGGCGCCTCGCCGATGGCGTCGATGACCTCGCGCGCGCTGGGCCGGTTGGGGTTGACGACGTAGCTCGTCAGGATCAGCGCGTAGTCCACCTCGGCCTCCTTCATCGCGGCCCGCAGGCTGGCGACGCTCTCGGCCAGGACGTGGCCCGGCTGTTCGTGATAGTTGTTGAGGTGCGTATGACAATCGATGACCACGCCTGCTCCCGGTGAAGGTCCCCTTGGAAGGTGGGCCACCGGGCCCGCCGATGCTAGGGGCGGCGCGGATCCCGGCGCGCCCCGATGCGCGACGCCCTTCCGACTTCGAAGGGCGTCACGGCACCGCGTCGCTCCACACCTGCTCCGCCTGCCATAAGTGCCGGTGCTGGTGCGGCGGGAGGATCGAGAGACAGCTGAAGAGGTTGTAGCGCACCCTCGCGTTGAACGGCGAGGCCACCAGGATGGCGCCGAGCGGCAAGCCGTCCGCCTGCGCCAGGAGCCGGAGCTGTTCGTCCTGCAGGCGGTCGAACTCCGCGACCTGTTCGTCGCGCGGGGCCACGGCGCCCGGCACGAACGCCGCGGCGGTCCGGGTCCGGAAGCGCACCGGGGGCGGCATCATCTTCCAGAGCAGCCAGCCCAGGGGGTCGCGGCGGTAGCGGCGCGGCCGCGCCGGTCGGGGCAGCGCGCGCCCCCGGGCGATCGCGTCGCCGATGATGCCGAGGTAGGCGGCGCTGGTGAGGTTCAGGTGGGCCACGCACTCCGCCACCGACCAGCGGTCCGGGTCGCGCCGCACCCCCCAGCGCGACTCGGGCACCGCGGCGCGCAGGGCGTGGAGCCTGGCCGTGGCGAACCGGAATTCGTCCGCCACGGCCTGCAGCTGGGGGGAGAGCGGCGCGTCGGGCACCGGCTTACGCGGCGCGGCCGCCGCCGAACATCCGGCCCAGGATGCCGCCGATGGCGCCCGACACCAGCGTGCTCCCGCCCGCCACCGCGACGGTGGAAGCGGGGACGTCCCCCATCGCCATCGAGAGCACTGAGCCGAGCACGCCGCCGATGGCGCCCGCCGCGGCGCCGCCGCCGGCGCTCTGCCCTGCGGCCGAGCCCTTGGCCAGCATTCCGTACACCAGCCCGCCCACCGCGCCGATGGCGGTGCCGCCCACGGGGGCGAGGGTCGGCCCCGCGAGGTCCGGGGCGAAGTGATTCACCAGCACCATCGCGACCTGCAGGAGGGTCGAGACGATCGCCGACCGGGTGAGCGCGGACCGGTTCATGGGACCTCCAGGTGGGGGGACGGACGCCACGGGAGGGCTACGCTACCGCTCAGGACATCGGCTGTCCAGATGCGCGGGGGTCCGGGGTGCGGCCGGAGTGGAGGAACTCCCACGCCACCGCCGTGGCGTCGAGGTGCCGGGTCATCGGGCCGATCATCGCCGGGGGGAGTCCCGAGTCGAGCCCGCCGGGCCATTCGTGTCCCTGGCCGTGCACCACGAGGGCGGTCAGGAGCGGCCCCCACGACCAGCGGTCCCAACCGGGGCCGGACGTCCGCTCGACCGGGGCGTGCGGCAGGCCTTCCCGTTCGGCCCAGCGACCTAGGGTCTCGAGGATGGGCGGCATCTCGCGCCGCATCCCCCACGGGAGCGGCGCCGTCCCGCCGGCGAGCGGGAGCATCGGGTCCTGGTCGCCGAAGATGGCGAGAAGGGGACGGGCGGGCGCGCGGAAGGGAGGGAGCTTCACCAGGCCTCCCGCCACGGTGACGGCGGCGGCCCACCGTTCCGGCTCCTCGGCAAGGAGCTTCCAGGTGAGCGCGGCGCCGTTGGAATGGCCCACGAGGTAACGGCGCGCGGGATCCACGACGATCCCGCGCGCGGTGAGGTCGGCGACGATCGCCGCCAGGAACGCCGCTTCGTCCTCCTGCGCGCGCGGCTCGCCGGGGCGCGGCCCTCCGCTGTTCCAGACACGGGGGTTGTCGCGAAAGCGCGCCGGGCGCGCGGGATCGCGGGGCAGCGCGTCGGGCGCCACCACGACGACCTCCTCCCGCCGCGCCAATGCGGCCCACCCTTGGCGGTCCAGGTAGCGCGCCCCTTCGCTCCCCGCACCGTGGAGCACCACCACCAGGGGGCGCGGCGCGGCGGAGGGGTCGGGGAGCTCTGCGTGCCAGGTGCGCGCGACCCCCTGCACCTCCAGGGTCGCGTCGAGGCGGCTCATCGGCTCAGCGCGGCACGATGCCGCAGTCGCGCAGGAAGGTCGAGTCGCCCCGCATCGCGAACGCGCTGTCCCCCTTGGTCCACCAGGTCAGGGTGGAGTCGTGGTAGCGCACCCCCGAGGCCGCGGTGTCGCTCGGCAGGGTGTGGCTGGAGCCGTCGGGCAGCGTCACGACGGCCGATCGCGGACGGTACTGGGCCGTCACTTCCTCCCCGCCGGCGCAGCGGTAGGTCTTCGGGGCGAGGGGCAGCGGACGCCGCCGCTCCGGGGGGCGCGGCCGTTCGGGGGCGCAGGCCGCGAGGAGCAGCGCCGTGAGCGAGGCGAGGGCGGGCAGGAAGGCGCGAGTGGTCACAGGAGTCGCCACAAGGAGTCGGGAGTGGTGGTGCGCTTGAACGCGAGATACCGGGCGCAGAGCGGGAACAGGATCACGAGGCCGGCGCCCCAGCCGAGGTACAGCCCGCCGTACCCGGTGCCGCCGCGGAAGGGGACGCCGATCAGGAAATAGAGGTACAGGTGCGCCAGGTAGAAGAAGAGCGCCGTGGCGCCGAACACCTCGAGCCACCGGAGCGGGCGCAACGCGGGGAGCCGGGCCAGGAGCGCCAGGAGCCCCAGGTCCACGCCCAGCGTCAGGGCGAGGAAGGGCAGGTCGGGTGGGTACTTGGTGACGCTCAGGACGCCGATCCAGCCCGGGTGCTCCACGCCGTGGAGCGCGCCGAAGCCGCTGCTCCGCGCCGCCGCGAAGAGCGCGAGCAGGGCGAGGGCGCCCCAGGCGGCCCCGCGCAGTGCGGCCTCCCTGTCGCGCGCCAGGCGCTGGCCGTAGGCCACCCCAAGGAGCGCCACGCCGCACCAGGGCACGAAGGGGTAGTACACCTGCAGCATCCCCGTGCGGCCCGGGAGCAGGAGGAGGCGTTGCCAGGCAGGGGCGGCCTCGAGCACCTGCGTGGCGCCGGGGGTCACGGCGATGGTGAGACCGATCATCGCGACGCCGAGGAGCCCCGCCACCCAGCGGGGGAGCCGGGTCGCGAGCCCCGCCGTGACGAGCGCCACACCGAGCGCCGCGAGCACCCCGAAATGGAGCCAGACCGCCGTCGGGGTGCCGGGAACGGGGCTCGTATCGCCCGCCACCTTGAACGTCTGGCCCAGGAGCCAGGCGGGGTTCTCGATAAGCTGCTGGGCCGCGAGGAGCACCGCCCCGCGCAGCATCAGGAAGCGGAGCACCCGGCCCTCGCTCCACCCGGCGGCGCGGCGCGCCTCCGCGAGCAGCACCACCCCGACCCCGAGCAGGAAGAAAAAGCCGGGGGCGGCAAGGTGGGTCAGTTCGCGGGTGAGGAACGGCACGGCGGCGGCGCCGTAGGTGGGGAGCGGGTACCCCCAGAACTCCGCCGGATGGCGCCCCGCCACGAAGAAGCTGGCGTGGTCGATCGCCATCAGCACCATGATGAGGCCGCGCAGGCGGTCCAGGGCGGGAAGGCGGGCGCTCAGGGGGCCTCGTCCGGATCGGATCCGGCGGCCCGCAGGAACCGCTCGGCCAGCTGCTCCATACGGTCGCGCCCGCGGCGTCGGGCCTCGGCCAGGAGCTCGCGCACCTGCGGCACCAGGGCCGGGTCGCCGAAGCGGTGCCCCGTGGCCTCCTCGGCGCCCAGCGAGTCGCCCACGTCGGCGCCGTCGAGGAGGGCGCGCGCCGCGGCGAGCGGGAAGGCGGGGTCGTCGCGCGGGGGGAGCGGATACCGGTGTTCCGGCGCCGGCTCCCCCGCCGCGTCGTCGTTCACGAAGGCGCGCGACATCGCCGCCCCGGGGTCACTCCGCCTTGAGGACGCCCACCGCCCCCTTGCTCGCGTCGGCGAAGGCGTGCGACACGAAGGGGTACTCTCCCGGCTCGGCCAGGCGCACCTCGAAGATCCCGCCCCCGCCCACCGGCACCTCGACGGTCTGCACCCCCTCGTAGGTCGGGGTGGCGCGGCTGTCCATGAAGACCCGCGAGAAGATCCCGCCCACCACGTGGAACGAGGACACCCGGTTGGGGCCGGCGTTCACGACGTAGAGCCGCACCAGTTCCCCCGCCTTCACCTCGAGCGGATGCGCGGCATACTGCCCGGCGCGGCCGTTGAAGGTCACCTGGTCGGGCGCCAGCGAGAGGAGCTTGGGCCAGTCGAGCGCCTGGGTGGCCGAGTCGGCGCCGCCGGCGCTCTTGGTGTAGAACTCGCTCTGGACCAGCACGAACTCGTGCGCGCGCGGACGGGGCGTCACCGGGTCCACGATGATGGCGCCGTACATCCCGTTGGCGATATGGGCGGCCACGGGCGCGGTGCCGCAATGGTACATGAACGCCCCCGGCACCTTGGCCACCCAGCGGTAGTGCAGCGAGTCGTTGGGCATCACGTTGGTGTACACCCGGCTCGGCGCGATCTCGGCCGCGTGGAAGTCCATCGAGTGCGGCATCATCGCCTTGTTGACGAGCGTGAAGTCCACCGTGTCGCCCACCGTGACGCGCAGGAACGGCCCCGGCACCCGGCCATTGAAGGTCCAGGCGTTGTAGGTCACCCCGTCGGCGATGGTGATCTTCTGGTCCTTCATCTCGAGACGGATGTGATGCACGCGCGCCCTGGCGCGCGCGGGCGCCTCGGCGCTCACCGGGGCCGGGGTCTCGGTGGTGCCGATCGGGGCCTCGCCGTGCGAGACATCGGCGGGCGCGGTGGTGGGCGCCTGCTGCGCCGGCGCCGACGGAGCGGCGGACGGGGCGGGGCGGCAGGCGGCGAGCGCAAGGACCACAAGGGCAAGACGACGCATGACAGACCTCGAAGGGACTGGGAGTTCAGACGACCGGATCGAGCACCTGGATCACCCGCTGGACGAGCATCCCGCCCACTTCCTCCCCCCACGCCTTCATGTGCGGGGCGCCCAGATGGGCCTCGAGCGCGGCGGGACTGGCCCACTTCTCCACGACCACCACGACGTCCGAGCCCGCGGGGGTCTGGCCGGCGAGCGGCGGATGGACATCCACCGCCGCCCCGTACTCGAGGCACCCCGGCTCGGCGCGGACCTTGGGCGCGAGCTTGGCGAACGCCTCCAGGAACCTGGCGCGGGTGCCGGTACGCACGTGAAGATAGGCGAGGACGTGGATCATGGCGGGGTCTCAGGGAAGGGTCAGGTGCGGGTGCCGAGCGCCGCCATGATCCGCGCGGTGGAGCGCACCCGCCCGAGCCGTGGAAAGATGGTGGAAACGGCGAACTCGTGCGCCCCCGCGGAGAGCCCCGTCATCGCGTCCTCCGCGAAGACGAGCGCGTAGTTCCGCTCCCACGCGTCGCGCGCGGTGGACTCGACGCCGAAGTTCGTGGAGATGCCGCAGAGGATGATCGTGCGGATGCCGCGGCGGCGGAGCTGCAGGTCGAGCTGGGTGCCGTAGAAGGCGCCCCACTGCCGCTTGGTGACCAGGATGTCGCCGGGGGCGGGGCCCAGGGCGGGGTCGAGGTCGCTGTAGCCCGCCGGCACCTTGCCGGGAGGGTTGGGCGAGTCGGCGGGCGGGGCCAGCCGGTCGCGTTCATCCTCCAGGAAGCCGACCTTGACCAGTACCACCGTGGCCCCGGCGGCGCGACACGCCTCCGCCAGCCGTACCGAGCGCGCGAGCACGTCGCCGCTCGGGTACGGCGCGGTGTCGCGCGCGAGGATGCCCCGCTGCAGGTCGATGACGACGAGGGCGGTGGTGGCGGGGTCGAGCGCCGTGAGTTCCATCCCTCAAGTATGAAGGGATCCGGCGCTACGGGCCAGCGGCGGGCCCGCGAGGCCGGGCCGGCGCTTCGAGCGCCGCCGGGATCGGGGCCACCGTACCGCCTACCGCCCCAGCTCCGCCCGCAGCGCGAGCACCAGCATCGCCAGGGCGCCGAGTCGCCCGCCGAGCGAGCGGCGTGGCGTGCGGACGCGCTCCACGGTGGCGAGCGCCTCGGCCAGGGTCTCGAGCGCGGCCGGTGGGGAGAGGTCGGGTTCGACGCGCACCGCCGACACCTCGGACATCCCCGCCGCCGCGAGGACCGCGAGCAGCTCGGAGAGCCGGGGGAGCGCCGTGACGCCCAGGGTGAGGGTCACGGCGGCGCTGAAGCTCTCTCCCGTGCTGTCGTGCCCGGGGGTCAGGGAACGGAGCGCGATGGTCAGGGTGGAGTCCTCCAGGGCCTCCCCGCGGAGGGAGTCCCTGGCCCCCCGGAACATCCGGTCGAGCTCGGTCACCGCTTCGGCGGCCGACCTCGCCCGGGGGCGCAGGGTGAGTTCGATCTCGAGATGCCCGCGCGGCCGGGCGCTCGAAGGGGCGGCCGCCACCTCCGGCACGGGCGCGGGGGGTGACTGCTGCACCGGCGCGGGGAGCGGGAGCGCGACGAGCGCGAACGCGAACAGGGGGAGGGGCATCGCTTCTCCTGGTGAGGGCTCGCCCGAGAGATGCCGCGCCCGCGCGCCCCGGACACGGCGTGCGCGCCCCCGCGCGCCGCTCGTCTCCCCGGGGATGCCAACGAAAGGGACCCCGTCTCCGGGGTCCCCTCGATTCTCGATTCTCGACCCTCGACCCTACGCGCTCTTCCGCTTCGCCGCCACCTTGGCGACGACCTTCCGCTTCCGCGCCTTCTTGGGCTGGCGCGAGGGCTGGAAGAGGTACTCCGGCTCGCCGATGGCGAGGGAGCGCTGGTCGGGCGCGGGCTGCTTGTAGACGAAGCGCTCGCCGCGGAAGTTGCGCAGCACGACCTCGTCCTCGCCCATCGACTCCACGTACTCGGGGAGGAGGGGGATCTTGCCGCCGCCACCGGGGGCGTCGATGACGAAGTACGGGTTGGCGAGCCCGCTGGTCCAGCCGCGCAGGCTCTCCATGATCCGGATGCCGGTCTGCACGGTGGTGCGGAAGTGCTCCGCGCCGGCCACCTGGTCGGCCATGTAGATGTAGTACGGGCGCACCCGGGCGATCATCAGCTTCTGCATCAGCTGCTTCATCGTCTCCGGGTTGTCGTTGACGCCCTTGAGCAGCACCGTCTGGCAGCCGAGCGGGATCCCGGCGTCGGCCAGCATCCCGAGCCCCTTGATCGCCGCGGGGGTGAGCTCGCGCGGGTGGTTGAAGTGCGTGTTGATCCAGAGCGGGTGGTGCTTCTTGAGCGTCTCGCAGAGCTCGGGCGTGATCCGCTCGGGGAGGTGGCAGGGCACCCGGCTCCCGATGCGGATGATCTCGATGTGCTTGATGCTCCGCAGCCGGGTCAGGATGGCGTCGAGCCGGCGCTCGTTGAGGAGCAGCGGGTCGCCGCCGCTCATGATCACGTCCCGGATCTCGGTGTGCTGTTCGAGGTACTGGAACGCGCTCTCGAACTGGCTCATCGGGATCTTCTCGGGGTCGCCCACCTTCCGCCGCCGGGTGCAGAAGCGGCAGTAGCTCGCGCACACGGGGGAGACGAGGAAGAGCGCGCGGTCGGGGTAGCGGTGCGTGATGTTGGGCACCGGGCTGTCCGCGTCCTCGTTGAGCGAGTCGACCATCCCGTCGCGGATGTCCAGCTCGGCCACGGTGGGCACGTACTGGTTCCAGATCGGGTCGCCCGGTTCCTCGATGAGGTCGAGCATCGCGGGGGAGATGCGGAACTCGAAGTTCTCCACCGCCTGCTTCAGCCGCTCGATGTCGCCGACGTGGGCCGCGCCGAACCGGGCGGCCAGCGCGTCGAGCGACTGGATGGAGCGTTCCTTGAGGAGTTCCTGCCAGGTGGACGCCATACGGGAGCTCTCCGTCAGCCCTGGGATGGGGTGAACCGCTTCGTCAATATGACCTGGGCGTCGCCCGGGGCATACAGGTCCGGGATGGTGGCGGCCACTGTGTACCCCTTGGCCAGGTAGAAGGCGCGCGTCGCGTCGTACGCCGCGCGTCCCCCCGTTTCCACCACGATGAGGCGCGCGCGGTCCCGGATCCGCCGCTCGACCTCGGTCAGCATCGCCGTGCCCACCCCCATCCCGTGCAGGGCGGGATCGACGGCGATCCAGTACAGGTCCCACGTCCCCTCGGTGCAGGGGCGCTGCCCCCACGCCGCCCACCCCGCCACCCGGCCCTCCACCTCCGCCGCCAGCGCCTCGTAGTCGGCCTGCCCCGGCCGCACCGCGGCGTCGAACACCTCGAGCGCCACCGGCACCTCGTACGGCTGGAACACCCCGACCGTCCGGGTGATCCGCTCCACCGCGTCCCGGTCGGCGGGACGGAGCGGGCGGAGCCCCGCGGTCACGGCGGCGCCAGCGGTCACGCCACCTCGCGCGTGAGCGCCTGCGCCGCCGCGGTGCGATGCGAGCGGTGCAGCGTCTCGTCCACGATCTTGAGCAGGAGGTCGCCGTACTCCCAGCCGAGCGCGCGGCCCATCCGCGCCAGGCCGGCGTTGTCGCTCAGGTCGGGGTTGGGGTTCACCTCGAGGACCCACGGCCGCCCCTCGGGGTCGAGCCGCAGGTCCACCCGGCCGTACCCCTCGCCGTTGGACACGAGCTCCCACGCCTGGCGCGCCACCGCCACGATGCGCCGCCCCACCTCCGCCCCCACCTGCGCCGGGCACATCGGCACCGAGCCGAGGTCCTCCGCGCTCCCCTCGTCCCACTTGGCGGAGTAGGTGAGCACCGGCCAGCTCCCCTCCGGCATGTTGTCGAAGCAGATCTCCGAGAGCGGGAGCGCCTGCTTCCCCACGAAGCCGACGTTGAACTCCCGCCCCGGCACGTACTGCTGCACCAGCACCTCGTCCCACTGCTCCAGCTGCTCCGCCACCCGCTTGCGCAGCGAGCGGCGGCTGGTGCAGACGGCGCCGGCGTCGATGCCGAGCGAGGCGTCCTCCGCCGCCGGCTTCACGATGGCGGGAAGGGGGAAGTCCATCGGGATGCGGCCGTTCTCCTGCACCAGGACGAAGCGCGGGATCGGCACCCCCGCCTGCTCCATCAGGGTGTTGGCCACGTGCTTGCGGTGGCAGATCGTCACCGGCCACTGCCGGCACCCCGTGTAGGGGAGTCCCAGCAGCTCCAGGGTGCCGACCACGTAATCCTCGTACTTGGAGTGGCCGTCGAGCCCCTCGCAGAGGTTGAAGACCACGTCGGCGCGCCGCGCCTTGGGGATCCAGGAGAAGTCGCCGAGCCGGATGGGGAGGAGCCCCACCTGGAACCCCTTCGCCTTGAGGCAGTCGCGGATGTCCTCCGCGCTCTCGGCCACCTGGGCCACGTCCTTCTGGTCCCAGTGCGGGCCGCCCGGGTCGTAGAGGATGACCACCTTCATGCCGCCGCCTCCTGGAGGAGGGACCGCCCGCTGATCCGGCGCCAGGCGATGTCGGCGACGGTGCGGATCAGGTCGTCATAGCTCATCCCCGCGGCGCGCGCCGCCTTGGGGAAGCAGGAATTGTCGCGGGGATCGGGGAGGATGCCGGGGAGCGGGTTGAGCTCCACGACCATCGGCCGGCCGGCGGCGTCGCAGCGGACGTCCACCCGGCACCAGTCCCGGCACTCGAGCGCCCGGTACGCCGCCAGCGCCGCGGCGCGCACCTCCGCCGCCAGCCTCTCGGGGATGTCGGCGGGGCACTCGAAGATCTCGAGCGGCTCCTCCACCGTGTCCCAGAGCCACTTGGCCTCATACCCGTACACCGGCGGGGCGCCGGGGGGGAGGGTGTCGAAGCGGAAGCCCACGAGCGGCAGGCAGCGCGCCTCGTCCCCGTTGCCGAGCACCGCCACGGTGAACTCGCGGCCGGGGAGGTAGGTCTCGATGAGCACCGGCTGGCGGTAGGTGGCGAGGAGCTCCTCGACCAGGGCCACCAGTTCCCCCCGGTGGTGGCAGAGCGACCGGACGCTCACCCCCTTGCCGCTCCCCTCGAACGCCGGCTTGGCGAAGAGAGGGAAGGGAAGCGCGATGTTCCGGGCATCGGCGGCGCTCGTGGCCAGCACGAAGGGGGCGGTCGGCACCCCGCGCTGGGCCAGCACCTCCTTGGTGCGCCCCTTGTGGAGGCAGAGCGCCAGCGTCAGCGGGTCGGAGGCGTGGCAGGGGATCCCGAGGAACTCGCAGATGGCGGGGACGTGCCCCTCGCGGTTCACGCCGTAGAGCCCCTCGGCGATGTTGAAGACGAAGTCGGGACGGGCGGCGGCAAGGCGGGCGGGGAACGACTGGTCCGCCTCGAGGCGGATCACCTCGCCGACGGTGGCGAGGGCGGCGGCCACCGCGTCGATCGTGGCCGGCTCATCCCATTCGGCGTAGAGGTCGGGCTGGGGGAGGTCGGCGCGAAGCGCGCGACGTTCGGCGGAGGGGGAGTCGGAGCCTGCCCCGGCCACGGCGGCCGGCGCTTCGGGTTTGAGATTGTAGGCGAGTCCGATCCGTATCGCCAAACAGTCCCTCTTACAAAAAAGTCGCCTTGCGCGGAGGCGAACCGACCAGCGGTGACGTGGTGACGACTCCAAGCTAAGAAATATCCGAGGAACGTGCAATAGTTTTTTGGCGGGAATTTCGATCTGGTGAGGGGTGAGGGGCGGGGCGTGAGCGGTGAGCGATAAGCGGTGAGCGGGCCCGACTTGACCGCGTTGGTGTCGCCGGACAGGAAAAGATCGCGGACTCGATCGGAAATCCACATCCGAGAGT
>DASTRQ010000052.1:0-9569 GCA_035761145.1 Gemmatimonadales bacterium | reverse complement strand
TCGAGGACGACGCGGGGAACCCCATCAGCGGCGGGCCCGCCGCCGGCGAGAGCAACGACCTCCGGGTGGACCTCCTCGCCTCCTACGAGCCCTCGCCCGGGACCGTGATGTTCCTCGGCTACGGCACCGGGATGAGCGGCGCGCGCACCCTCACCCTCGACCGGCTCACGCGGGAGGAGGATGGGGTGTTCATGAAGGTGGCGTACCTGTTCAGGAGGTAGTTGCCGGACCTCGCTACATTCCCCGCATGCCCCGCCGCGCGTTCCTGGTCGCCGGGATCCTCTCGGCGCTCATCCTCCTCGCGAAGCTCGCCTTCCCGGTCGCCGCGCTGGGGGATCCCTCGGGCGCGCCCCTCCCCGCGGGGCTGCACCTCGCCTTCCCCGCCCTGGCCATCGCGCTCGCCCCGCTCTTCGATCTCTGGGACGGGATCACGATGCTTTCCCAGGAGCGGCTCACCGCCGTGCTCTACGGCGTGCCGGTGGCGTACCTCGCGTACCGGGTGGCGCGGCTCGCCCTCACGCGCCGGTGGGACGGTCGCCGGGGGCTCGTGGCGCCGCTCTGCTTCGTCGCGTGCTACGCGCTCTTCCTCCTGGCCGGGGTGCGGTGGCGCCGGCCGATGGCCCATCTCGCCGGCGTGCCCGACACCCTGCTGGTCGCGGATCTCCACAGCCACACCAACGTCTCGCACGACGTGAAAGGGCCCCTGCAAGGGGGGTTCGACCTCGCGGCGTCGCGGGCCTGGCACGCGCGCGGCGGGTTCGACCTCTTCTTCGTGGCCGACCACAACCGCATCGACGGGTGGCAGGGCCGCCTGGCCGGCCGGGCGGCGCCGGTGGCGTGCCCCGGCGAGGAGATGAGCCTCTACGGGGCCCACATCGTGCTCCTCGGCAACGTGGACAGCGTGCCGCGCGGCGGCTACGCCGATTCCCTGCCCGGCATCCTCCGGCTGCTCGGCGAGAGCGAGTCGCGGTGGGGCGCGCTGACCCTCGCCTCGATCCCGGAGTACGACGCCAACCACTTCGCGCGGCTCCCGGAGTGGATCGCGGCGGGGCTCGACGGCCTCGAGGTGAGCAACCCGGCCCCCCGCGCCAACCGCCAGACCGCCGCGCACGTCGATTCGGTGATCCACCTGGCTCGCACCACCGGCCGCTGGGTGGCCGGGGTGACCGACCAGCACGGGATGGGCGCCACCGTGCAGGCGTGGACGCTCGTGCCGCGCGAGGCGCCTCCCCCCGGCGACAGCGCCGACGCCGGCACGCCCCCCCTCTGCCGCGCGGTGCTCCACACCCTGGCCACCCGCGGCTTCGCGGCGACGCAGGTGGTGGAGCGGCATCGCGTGCGCGCCGACGCGCGCTGGCCGCGGCTCCTCACGCTCGTCGCGGTGCCGTGGGAGGGGTGGCGCGCCGCCGGCTGGGCGCAGGTGACGTCGTGGCTCGCCTGGACGTGGGGCATCGCCCTGCTGGCCGCCGCACGGCGGCGGGTGCGGGGATGAACCGCCGCCTCCGGCCCGCCGCCGCCCTCCTCGCCGCCCTCCTCCTCTCCCCCGTCCGCGCCGCCGCCCAGTCCGACCTCGGGCTCCCGGTGAGCGTGCAGAGCAACCTGCTGGCCACCGGCCGGAGCGCGCTGTACTTCCAGCCGTACGTGCAGCCCCGCGCGGGCACGCGCCTCGCCGTCGCGTTCGACTACGCCAACACCTACGAACTCGCGCGCGGCTACCTCGGCGGCACCTACATCCAGGACCTCGAGCTCGCCACGGTCCACCTGTCGGCCTCGCGCGACCTCTCCGCGCGCACCTTCGTGGCGGCCGACCTCCCGCTCGGCGTCGCCTGGAGAGGGGGGCTCGACGGCTTCCTGCACTGGTGGCACGGGCTCCTCGGGATCGAGATCCCGGAACGAGACCTCCGGCCCGAGCACCGCTTCGGGTACGTGCTCGGCCTCCCCAACGGCGACTCGGTGACGTATCGCCCGGCGCAGTTCGTCGGCGACCTCCGGCTCGACGCCGGGTGGCGCTTCTCCCCCCACGGCCAGATCGCCGCCACCGTCACCCTCCCGACCGGCACGGCGGAGGGATATCGGAAGGGGACGGTCGGCGCCGGCGCGATCCTCTCCGGATGGACCGACCTCGATCCCCGGCTCCGCGTGGAAGGGAACGCCGGCCTCGGCTACACCCCGCGCACCGACGACGTCCTGCGCCCCTACCAGCGCACCACCTTCATGACGCTGGGGGGCGGCTTCCGGTGGCGGTTCTATCGGCAGGCGTCGATGTTCGGCACCCTCTGGTGGCACAGCCCCTACTACCGCCACACCACGATGCGCGCGCTCGACGGGAACGACGTGACCTTCGATTTCGGCTGGATCTTCCGCACCCCCGGAGGCGCGGAATGGCGGGTGGGAATGGCCGAAGACCCCAACCCGAGCGGGCCCGGGGTGGATGCCATCTTCAAGGCGAGCAGGAGCTGGTGAGGGGTGCGGGGAGACCGGGGAGAGCTCCCCGAGCGGCCCGGTCACGTTTCACGGGTCACACCTCACTCGTCACACGTCACCCCTGCGGAAGCTCTTCCTTCGGCGCAAGGAGATAGGCCCGCAGCTGTTCCACCAGGAACTGCTTGGCCTTGGGGTCGAGCAGGTTGAGCGCGTAGTGATTGATGAGCTGCTGCTGGGTCTTGGTCCAATCCCCCCAGCAGACGGCGCAGATGGTGTCGTAGAGCTGCTGGCCCAGCTCGTTCTGGAACGGCTTGAAGCCCATCCGCTGCCGCGTCTCGCCGCAGCGGGTGCAGGTGATGTTGTTGTCGGTCATGCGGAGAAGATAATGAGACGGACGACGGCGCACGGGCCACGGACTTGCCGCCCCCCCTACTCCACCCCCGTGTCCAGCAGCGTCAGCAGCCGGCCGTCGTGGACCAGCACCCGCTGCCGCGCGTCGCGGCGGAAGATGCGGATCGTCATCCCCGGCATCGAGGCGTTGGGGAGCGTTGTCTCGACCCATCGCGCGTCGGCGAGCTGTCGGGCGATGGTCTCGACCGCACGCGGGGAGATGCCGTCCCACTCCACCGTCGTGCTCTCGGCCACGCGGAGCAGCGAGAAGGAGTGGTCGGGGAGGAAGGGGAGCTCGGCCGGGTACTCCGCGGGGCGGGTGGGGGTGGCCGCCCACGCCTGGTCGGTGACACCGGCGTGGGTCTCGAGCGCCTCGACGATGGGGACCATCACTCCCCCCCGCGGCGGAGCGCCTTGACCCCGCTGGCCGAGCCGAGGGCGGTGGCGGCGCCGAAGAGGATGGCGCTGCCGGTGCCGACGAAGGGGAGGATCCACGCCACGGGCGCGGCCACGAGGGCGGCCACGAGCCCCACGGCCCAGGGCCAGACGGGGTTCCGGATCCCGTCCACGAACCGCAGGCGCTTCAGCGTGTATTGCCGGGCGAAGGAGAACCCGAACAGGGCGGCGGCGAAGACGGCCGCACCCACCAGAAATCCGAACATACGCAGATCCTGAGGAGGACGCGTTCCACTACGGAACGGGCGGGGAATTCGTTTCAGCCCCCCCTTACCAGCGCAGTGCGCAGCTCCCCCAGGCGAACCCGCTCCCGAACGCGGTGAAGACGAGGAGGTCCCCCGGCTTGAGGCGGCCGGCGCGGTTCACCTCGTCGAGGGCGATGGGGATGGTGGCGGCGGTGGTGTTGCCGTACTGCTGGATGTTGTTGACCACCTGGTCGTCGCGGAGCTTGAGCCCCTTCTGGATCATCTCCGAGATGCGGAGGTTGGCCTGGTGGGGCACCAGCAGGGTGAGCTCCTCGAGCTTCTGGCCGCTCTTCTGGAGCACGGCGAGGACCGACTCGGGCATCCGGGTCACCGCGTGGCGGAAGACCTCCTTGCCGTCCATCGTGAGCCAGTGCTTTCCCTGGTCGATCTGCTCGCGCGAGACGCGGGGGTGGTACATCGAGCCGGGCGCGTCCACCCAGAGCAGTTCGGCGTGCCGGCCCTCGCTGTGGAGGTCGAAGCCGAGGATGCCGCGGCCCGGCGCGTCGGTGGGGCCGAGCAGCACGGCGCCGGCGCCGTCGGCGAAGATCACGGCGGTGTTGCGCCCCGCGGTGGTGAGGTCCATCCCGGTGCTCTGGATCTCGGCGCCGACCACGAGCACGTGGCGGTAGAGGCCGGTCTGGATCCAGGCGTCGGCCACGCTCAGGGCGTAGACGAAGCCGGAGCACTGGTTGCGGACGTCGATGGCGGGGATGGTGCCCGCGCCGAGGGCCTGCTGGAGGTAGACGCCGTTGCCGGGCGCGAAATGGTCGGGGGAGCTGGTGGCGTAGACGATGGCGTCCACGTCGGCCGGGGTCTTGCCCGCCATCTCGAGCGCCCGGAGGGCGGCGGTGCGGGCGAGGTCGGTCTGCGTCGTGCCGGGGGTCACCCAGCGGCGCTGCTGGATGCCGGTCCGCTGGCGGATCCACTCGTCGCTGGTCTCCATCATCTTGGAGAGGTCGTCGTTGGTGACGACGCGGTCGGGCACGCACATCCCGGTGCCCAGGATGATCGAACGAGGCATTCGCGGTCGCGGGTGGTGAGGGAGGGCGAAAAGTGGGCGCGCCGGCGGGAGGGGGCAAGATGGCACAAGGCCCGCGCCGGGGTGGCGCGGGCCTTGGCGGTCCGGTCTCGGAGCCTCACCCCTCGGGGGCGGCGCGCGGGGGGCGGGTGCGGCGGGGAGGCGTCCCCGGGACCGGCGCGCCATCGGGGGGGCCGTCGAGCGTGCGGACCTTGACGCGCACGGGGCCGCGGAAGGCCTCCGCCGTGGCGGTGACGCTCACGTGCCGGCGGTCGCGCAGGACGTCGAGGGTGAACGTCTGGCCGTCGTCGTAGCTCTCGAGGATGCGGTACAGGTTGCCGACGCTCGTGGGCTTGCGGCCGTCGATGGTGAGGAGGACGTCGCCGCCCTTGAGGTCGAGGCCGGCGCTCGAGTCGGGGGTGTCGAGGACCAGGATCCCCTCGGTGGTGCCGAAGTAGCGTCCGAGGTCGGGGTTGATGGGCGCGAACTGCACCCCGCCCAGGGGGCCGCCCATCCGCAGCATCAGGCGGTCGGGGCCGTCGAGGGTCACGGCGAGGGGGCTGCGCATCCGCTCCATCCCCTCGAGCGTGGCGCGGAGCCGCGCCATCGCCTCGGGGCCGTTGTCGCCGAAGGCCCAGGCCTGCCCCCCTCCCGGCAGGTCGCCGGTGAAGAAGCGCATCGCCGTGTCGCCGCTGTAGACCATCGTGCCGGCCGACTGGGCCACTACGCGGGCGGTCTTGCGGGCGCGCTCGTGGCGCCACTCGACGGTCACGGTGTCGCCGGGGCCCATCCGCGCGGTGAGGTCGAGGAGCTTGAGCCCCGGCGCCGACCGGGGCTCGCCGTCGTCCTCGATGGTGCGGCGGCCCCGCTCCACCAGCGCGGTGCCGTTGAACTTCGTGATGACGTCCCCCGCCACGAGGCCGGCGCGGGCGGCGGGCCCGCCGGGGGTGACGGCGCTGATGCTGGCGCCGAGCGAGTCGCTGGCGGAGGGACGCAGGTCCACGGTCACGCCGATCACCGCCCGGCGGCTCTGGACGATGGTGACGTTGGCGCGCGGCCGGTCTTCGCGCACCCAGACGCGCCCCTGGGCCGCGAGGGGCGCGGCGGTGGCCGCGAGGGCCGCCAGGGTGGTGAGGGAATGCAGGTGCTTCACGGTGAGCTCCCCGGCCTCAGAGGCCGACCTGGCTGGCGCCGGTGAGGTGGACGTCCACGAGGGCGTCCATCAGCCCCACCCGTTCCCGCCAGAGTTCGATCAGTTGGTCGTTCGCCACGGGCTCGGTGCCGAGCGCGGCGCGCTGCAGGCGGTCGTCGATGGTGGCGATGCGGGCCTGCAGCTGCCCCGCCACCTGGGCCGTCACCAGGTCCATCGCCCGGGACTCGGGATCGAGCCGCGCCAGTTCCTGCTCCAGCGCCCGGGACTCCGCCTGCACCTGCGAGAGCTGCTGGTCGGCCGCGCCCTGGCTCGGGGTCATCATCCCGCCCACGACAAGGATGCCCAGGATCCCCGCGGCCGTCGCAAGGCCGCCGAGCCCCGCCCAGCGCACCCGCCGCAGGCGCCGCTCCCGGCGCAGCCGCGCCTCGAGCTCGGCGTAGCGGTCGCGCACGGGGAGGAGCACCGGCAGGGCGCGCAGCCGCGCCACCCGCTGCTCCAGCCGCTCCTGCTCCGCGGCGCACGTCGCGCAGGCGGCCAGGTGCGCCCGCGCGGCGGCCAGCCCCGGCTCGCTCGGCGCGTCGGGCTCGCGCAGGGCGAGCAGTTCGTCCAGGGTGCAATGCGTCACGTCGGTCATGCCACCTCCTCGCCCAGCCAGCGCCGCAGCTTCTCGTGCGCGCGCGCCAGCTGGGATTTCGAGAAACTCGGGGTCTTCCCCATCATCGCGCCGATCTCGTCGTGGGTGTACCCCTCGACGTCGTGCAGCCAGACCACCGACCGCGCGGTGTCCCCCAGCCGCCCCAGCGCCGCCTCCAGGTCCATCCGGAGGAGCGTGTCCTGCTTCGGCGCGGCGGGATGGAAGTCGTCCTCGAGCTCGTCCGTGTCCCGGTACTTGTTGCGGCGCAAGCGCATCAGCGCCTTGCTCGCCGCGATGGTGCGGACCCACCCCCAGAGGCTCCCCTCGCCGCGGTACTGCGCGAGGCTCTTGTGTACCTCGTAAAAGGTCTCCTGGAGCACGTCCTCCGCATCCTCCGCCGTGCGGCATATGCGCCGCGCCAGGTTGAACACCGGCCCCTCGAACGCCCGGTACAGGCGCTCGAAGGCGGCGGGATCACCGGCACGGACCTCGGCCAACACGGCGTCGGCGTTGAGGAGGAGGTAGGACTCAGCCATCGTGCCTAAAGATGCACGAGGTGCCCGGAGCGTCGCACCTGCCAGGGGGGCGTGGCCGGGTCGGAGGAGATCGCTTAAGTCATTGTCCTGCCATCGGTTACAGAGATATCACTGACCGCCGTCGCCCCCTGCCCGATGTCGGCGCTCCCCCTTAGATTCGGGCCATGAGCGCTTCCATCCCCCACGAATGGCTGCACCACCTCGAGGACGAGGCGGACGCGGCGTACCTGTACCGTGAGCTGGCGGCCGCGGAGCCGGTGGCCGAGCGGCGCGCGGTGTTCCTCAAGCTGGCCGAGGTCGAGGATCGCCACGTGGCGATCTGGAGCAGGCTGATCACCGAGGCGGGGCACCCCCTGCCCGTGCTCCGCCCCACCGCCAAGGCGCGCTTCCAGGGGTGGCTCGGGCGCCGCCTCGGTCCCGGCTTCCTGCTGCCGCTGCTGCTGCAGGAGGAGGGGAAGGAGGTGAAGGGGTACCTTGCGCTGCACCGTTCCTCGGGGAGCGGCCCGGCGGCGGACGCGGCGCTCACCCTCGCCAAGGAGTCGGCGGAGCACGCGAGCTCGCTGGCGGGGCTCTCGGAGGGGGACGGCGAGCCGTGGCACAAGACGGGGGCGGGAGGCTTCCTGCGGAACGTCGTATACGGCTTCAACGACGGGCTCACCGCCAACTTCGGCCTGGTGGCGGGGATGATCGGCGCGCAGGCGTCGATGAACGGCGCGGGGCACGCGGTGCTCGTGGCCGGCATCGCCGGCACGGTGGCCAACGCGCTCTCGATGGGGAGCTCGGGCTACCTCGCGGCCAAGAGCGAGCGCGAGGTGTACGAGCACGAGATCGCGATGGAGCGGGAGGAGATCCGGCTGATGCCGGAGGTGGAGGAGGAGGAGCTGGCGCTGATCTACCAGGCCAAGGGGATCCCCGAGGCCGATGCCCGGCGCCTCGCCGGCGAGGTGATGCGCGACCCCGAGCGGGCGCTGGCCGAGAAGGTGCGCGACGAGCTGGGGATCGGCGAGGCGAGCAGCACGCCGATGCGCGAGGCGCTGGTCACCGGGGTGGCCACCGCCTTCGGCTCGCTGATCCCGGTGGCGCCCTTCCTCGTGAGCGACGGCCGGTGGGCCATCTGGACCAGCTTCGCCGTCGCGATGGCGAGCCACTTCGGCGTGGGGGCGATGCGGAGCGTCTTCACCGGCCGCGGGATCATCCGCTCCGGGATGGACATGTTCCTGGTGGGCCTGGGGGTGGCGGGGGTGGGGTACCTGGTGGGAGAGTGGATCGTGCGGCTGCTCTGACAGTGTGAGGCGTAAGGGGTGAAGGGTGAGGGGGGAAGCTTCCCGAACGGCGTGAGGGACCTGACCTGGACAAGGTAGGTCCCTCGCTTCGCTCGGGAGGGTCACTTGCCCCCCCTCACCTCTTACCCCTCACCCCTCACGCTTCACACCACCAGATTCACCAGCCTCCCCGGCACGTAGATCACCTTCCTCGGCTCCTTGCCGTCGAGGAACCTGCGGGTGGCCTCGTCGGCGCGGGCGGCGGCGAGGACGGCGGCCTGGTCGGCGTCGCGGGGGACGCTCACCTTGCTGCGCGTCTTGCCGTTGACCTGCACGACGATCTCGACGGTGCGCTCCACCGCCAGCGCGGGGTCGTGGGCCGGCCAGCGCGCCTCGAAGACGCTCTCGGCGTGGCCCAGGCGCTCCCAGCACTCCTCGGCGAAGTGCGGCGCGAAGGGGGCGAGGAGCACGACCATCTCCTCGACCAGCGCGCGGTCGTGGCACCCCTCCTCCTTCACCGCGTTGAGGAGCTCCATCAGCGCGGCGATGGCGGTGTTGTAGCGGAGCGACTCCATCCCCTCGGTGGCGCGCTGCTTGGCGCGGTGCCACCTGGCCACGAGCGAGGCCGACGGCGCGGCGCCGGGCGCCTGGACGGCCTCGCCCACCAGCGCCCAGACGCGGTCGAGGAAGCGGCGCGGCCCCGCGACGCCCTCGTCGCGGAAGTCGCCCCCGTCGGTGAGGGGCCCGAGGAACATCAGGTACATCCGGAACGTGTCGGCGCCCCACTTGGCGATGTACTCGTCGGGGACCACCACGTTGCCCCGCGACTTGGACATCTTGGCGCCGTCCTTCACGATGAGCCCGTGCGCGCGGAAGCGCGTGAACGGCTCGTCGAACTCGAGGTGCCCCAGCTCCTTGAGCACCATCGTGATGAAGCGCGAGTAGAGCAGGTGCAGCACCGCGTGCTCGTTGCCGCCGATGTAGGTGGCGACGGGGAGCCAGCGCCGGGTCCGCTCGCGGTCGAAGGGCCGGTCGGAGCACTCGGTGCTCGGGTAGCGCAGGAAGTACCACGCCGAGTCGAGGAAGGTGTCGCTGACGTCGGTCTCGCGGCGTCCCTGCGCCCCGCACCGGGGGCACGCCACGTGGTACCACTCCTTGTGGCGCGCGAGGGGGCTCACGCCGCTGTCGTCGGGGCGGAAGTCCTCGATCGGGGGGAGCACCACCGGGAGGTCCTGCTCCGGCACCGGCTGGGGACCGCAGGCGTCGCAGTAGATGACCGGGATCGGGGGGCCCCAGTACCGCTGGCGGCTGATGCACCAGTCGTGGAGCCGGTAGAGCGTCTTCCCCTCCCCCGCGCCCCGTCCCGCGAGCCAGGCGGTGACCCTGGACTTGGCGGCCTCGACGTCGAGCCCGTCGAACTCGCCGCTGTTGACCAGCCGCCCGGGGCCGTG
>DASTRQ010000051.1:0-3617 GCA_035761145.1 Gemmatimonadales bacterium | reverse complement strand
CGCGCCATCGCGGCCATCGCCTCGGTCTCGCGCCGCATCGCGAGCTGGCGGCTCCCGGCGAACACGGGGAGCGTCACGCCCACCATCAGGCTCCCCATCCGGTCGCTCCCCCCGCCCGGCATCGGACGCCACGCGTACTGCACCCCGAGCTGCAGGTCCGGCCAGAGCTCGCGCCGCGCCCGGCGCGCGTCCGCGTCCGCCGCACGCACCTCCGCCGCATCCGCTTGCACCATCGGCCGGCGGGATGCCGCCTCGGCCAGCAGGGAATCGAGCGCGGGAAGGGTGTCGGGGAACGCCGGCAGGACCGGCTCGCCCATCGGCGCCGCGGGCCCGCGCGCCAGGAGCGCGTTGAGCCCCGCCGCCTCGGCCGTCCGCTCCGCCTCGAGCCGGATGATCTCCTCGTCCATCCGCGCGAGCTCCACCTGAGCACGCAGGAGGTCGGTCTGCCGCCCCTCGCCCACCCCGTACATCGCGGCCGCGGTGCGCGTGATGTCCTCCAGCAGGCGCCGCGTCTCGCGCGCCACCGCCAGCTGTGCCCCGATCCGGTAAAGGGCGTAGAAGCGCTCGGCCGCGCGGGCACGTACCCCCCACGCCACGTCGAGCGCCTCGGCCCGCGCCGCCTCGGCCCGCGCCTGGGCCGCCTGGCCGGCCGCACCGAGCTTGCCCGGGAACGGCACCATCTGCATCAGCTGCAACTGGTCCATCCCGAGCGGATCGGAGTACCCGAGCCCCGGCAGCGATCGCCCCATCGCCCCGAACTGGAGCTCCGGGTCGGGTGGACGGCGGGTGGATGCCACGCGGGCCGCCGCCGCGCCCGCGCGCGCATCCGCGGCCGCGATCCGAGGGCTCGCCGCGAGCACCGCGCGGTACAGCTCGCCGAGGTGCAGCTCGTCCTGCGCCGCGAGCGGGCGGGCGACCATGGGACCCACGGCCAATGCCGTGAGCAGGAGGAATGTCCGGAACGCCATGCCAGACCCCCGCGCCGTTCGGCGCGGTCGAAGAGGACCGGGATCACGTCCACCCAGGGGGTGGACGCGGGTCGTCAACGCAGGGTCAGCGGCGAGGAGGGGGGGTGGCGACCGCGGGGGTCGCCGAGAGAGGGGGGAGCGGAAGGACGACCGCGATCTCGTGACTGGAGGTGACGGCGAGAGGCGCGGGGATACTGACGGCGAGCGCCGTCACGCAGAAGGCGGCGGCGCACACCGGAGGCGCGTGCGGCGCCCCCGTCGGCATCCCGGAGGGTGTGTGCCCGGGATGCGGCGTGTCGGCAGGGATGGAACAGTGTCCGTCGTGCATCGGCCGCAGCGACGCCCCCACGCACGGGGATGCGACCGCCCCGAGCAGTACCGCGAGCAGAGCCAGGCTCGCGAGCACACGGGAACGCAGGGACGGGGACGCGATGGGACGCGGACGCATGAAGACATTCTACTCCGGCCGTACTGAAGGGAACCGTCCGGCCAGATGAAGAAGGCGTGAGGGTGGCGCCGTCCGACGACCAAAAAGCCACCGGCCGACGGCCGATGGCTGTTGGCTGTTGGCTGATGGCTCCGAGTGGGCCTGGGAGGAGTTGAACCTCCGACCTCACGCTTATCAGGCGTGCGCTCTAACCACCTGAGCTACAGGCCCGTCCAGTCCCTTGACGGGCCCCTAAAAAACCCATCCCGACCGCCGCTGTCAACTCTCCGGCCGCGCACGCGGCGGCCCCGCGCGTCCCTCCGCCCGGCGCTGCTTGTTGACCGTCCGCGCCGCGATCTCGCGGGCCCGGCGCGGGGACCGACCCCGCCGCCGTTCGCTCTCCAGCACGTGCCGGTACTGCCGCTCGTCCTTGGCGGTCCAGCTGCTCCGGGGTGACATCGTGGCCTCCTTCATCGCGCCGCCGGGGCGGGGGCCGACCGCTGGCCCCTGGCCCGCTCCAGCGCGGAGATCATCGCCTCGTCCGAGACCTCGCCGAAGTCCTGGTACGCCTGCCCCACCGCGTAGAACGGTTCGGGCCGCTCGGGACAGACCACCTCGTCCCCCTCGAGCGCGAGCGCGGCGCACGCCCCTTCCGACCCCACCGGCACCGCCACCACCACCCGGGCGGCCCCCCCGCCCTTCGCCGCCCGCACCGCGGCGCGCATCGTGGACCCCGTGGCAAGGCCGTCGTCGCACACCACCACCACCCGCCCCCGGTACGGCAGCGCGGGCACCCGGTCCCGGAGCAGCGCCTCCCGCCGCGCCGCCCGGTCGTGCGCCTCCGCGGTGGCCGCCTCGATGTGCGCCTTGGAGGCCCGGATGCCGAGGATCACCTCGCCCGCGAGCACCCGGGTGCCCCCGGCCGTCACCGCCCCGATGGCGAGCTCGGGCGCCCCCGGCGCGCGGATCTTGGCGGCCACGATGGCGTCCACGTCGCCCCCGAGCACCTCCGCCACGATGCACGCGATCGGCACGCCCCCCCGCGGGATGCCGAGCACCAGCGGGCGCTCCCCCTTGAGGTGGAGGAGCTCACGCGCCAACTGATGGGCGGCATCGGCGCGGTCGGCGTACAGAAAGCGCGGGTCGCCGAGCATCAGCTCCCTCCCGCGTGCCCGGTGAACCAGCCGGTGGCCCAGTCGCGAGCCAGCACCGCCACCTGCGCCAGCGCCCCCGGCTCCTCGAAGAGGTGCCCCGCCCCCGGCACGGTGACGAGCCGGTGCGGTGCCTGCATCCGCAGCGCGGCCAGCTGGTTGAGCTCGAGCACCAGGGTGTCCCGCCCCCCCACGACAAAGAGCGTCGGCGACTCGACATATGGCACCCACGGACGCGCCAGGTCGGGGCGCCCGCCGCGGCTCACGATGGCGCGCACCGCCCCGGGGCGCCGCGCCGCCAGGCAGAGCGCCGCCGCGGTCCCCGTCCCCTCGCCAAAGAGCCCCAGCGGGAGCCCCGCCGACTCGCACCGCTCCCCCAGGACGTCCACCGCCCGCGCCAGGCGCCCCGTCAGGAGCTCCACGTCGAAGACGTTGGCGCTGTCCCGCTCCTCGTCGTTGCTCAGCAGGTCGAAGAGGAAGCTCCCGATCCCGCCCCGCTGGAGCACCCGCGCCACCGCGCGGTCGCGCCCGCTCCGGCGGCCGCTCCCGCTCGCGTGCACGAACGCCATCACGCCGAACGCCCGCGGCGGGATGACGAGATCCCCCGCGGGCAGCCCCTCGAGCACCGGGAGCCTGATCCGCTGCTCCTCCCGCACCTGTGTCGCGATCACGCCACACCTCCCTCTCGCGCGCCGGTCCCTTCTGACCCCGACAATCTCCATCAGGGCCCCTGAACGCCCGCTGATGCCGGCGTGAGGCCCCCCTCACCCTTACCGGGGCGGCGGGCGCATCGCCTTGAGCAGGCGGTCGAGCGGGAGGGTGTTCATCACGTCGGCCCGGGTGAGCCACGCCCGCCGCGCCTGGTCCACCCCGAACGGGAGGAACCGGAGCTCCGCCGCCGCGTGCGCATCGGTCGAGATCACGAACCGCGCCCCCGCCGCCCGTGCCACGTGCGCCATCACGTCGTTCAGGTCGAGCCGCTCCGGCTGGGCGTCGATCTCGAGCCACACCCCCGCCTCCGCCGCCGCCCGCGCCACGGCCTCGAGGTCGTAGCGCATCGGCGCGCGGCGG
>DASTRQ010000050.1:0-7653 GCA_035761145.1 Gemmatimonadales bacterium | reverse complement strand
GGGTAGGCGATGAGCCCGCCGGCGCGCAGGTGGGCCACGACCCGCGGGATCGTCCCGTCCACCGCGTCCCCCTGGAACGGGACGCTCACGCTCCCTCCGTCGCCGCCAGCGCCTCCGCCAGGACGAAGTCGTCCGGCGTGGTGACCTTGAGGTTCCGCGCCGAGCCCTCGACGAGCACCACCACGCCGGCGCCGGTGCCTTCCACCAGCGAGGCCTCGTCGGTGGGTGGGGCCGCCAGCTTGGCGGCGGCGGCATACGCCGCGGTCAGCATCGCGCGCGGGAACCCCTGGGGCGTCTGCGCGCGGTAGAGCCCTTCGCGTGAGACGGTCTCGGCCACCTCGTCGCTGGTGCCGGTCACCTTCTTGAGCGTGTCGCTCACCATCAGTGCGGGCACCACGCCCACTCCGCCGCGGGCGCGCGCCACCACGCGGTCCACCACGGCGCGCTCCACGAAGGGGCGGGCGGCGTCGTGCACCAGCACGGTGGTGCACGCGGGACCCAGTGCGGCGAGCCCGTGGCGCACGGAATCGGTCCGTTCCGCCCCGCCCTCGGCGAAGGTGAGGAGCCCGCCGCCGAGCTGGGCGAGCCAGCCCGGGGGCGCCGCGGCGTGGCCGGGCGGGAGCACCACCACCACCTGGGCCACCTCGGGATGCGCCACGAAGGGGCGCAGGGCGCGGAGCAGCATCGGGACCCCGGCGATGGGGCGGAACTGTTTCGGCTCTCCCCCGCCGGCGCGGAGCCCCTGCCCCGCGGCCACGACGATCACCCCGACGTCACGCGGCAAGGGCGCCCGCCAGCTGGTCGACGTGCTCGAGCCCCACCACGGTGAGCCCCGCGGGCGCGGCCACCTTCCGGCCCGCCACGTAGGCGCGGCGGAAGCCCATCCGCTGGGCCTCGAGGAGCCGGCGCTCCAGCTGGGTCACCGGGCGCACCTCGCCCCCCAGGCCGATCTCGCCCAGGAAGAGCGCATCGGCGGGCGCGGGGCGGTTCACCACGCTCGAGAGGAGCGCCGCCGCCACCGCGAGGTCGGCGCCCGGCTCGGTGAGGCGCACCCCGGCGCTCGCCTGCACGAAGACGTCGAGGTCGGCGAAGGAGGTCCCGCCGCGCCGCTCGAGCACCGCGAGGAGCACCGCGAGCCGCTTCTGGTCGAGCCCGGTGGCCACCCGCTGGGGGGTGCCGTAGCCCGACCGCGCGGCGAGGGCCTGCACCTCCACGAGCATCGGGCGGGTGCCCTCGAGGAGCGCGGTGACGGCGCTCCCGCTCGTCCCCGGCGCGCGCGCGGAGAGGAACAGCGCCGAGGGGGAGGGTTCGGGCACCAGGCCGCGTCCCGTCATCGCGAAGACCCCGACCTCGTCCACCGAGCCGAAACGGTTCTTGGTGGCGCGGAGCAGCCGGCAGTCGTGCAGCCCCTCCCCCTCGAAGTAGAGCACGGTGTCCACGATGTGCTCCAGCGTCTTGGGCCCCGCCACCGTGCCCCCCTTCGTGACGTGCCCCACCACGAACACCGCGGCGCCGCTCTCCTTGGCGTAGCGCATCAGGTGGGCGGCGCACTCGCGCACCTGCCCCACGCTCCCCGGCGCCCCCTCGAGCACCTCGGCGTACACCGTCTGGATGCTGTCGAGGATCAGCACGTCGGCCTGGTGGCGCTCGGCGGCGTGGAGGATCGCCTCGAGGCGGGTCTCGCCGAGGACGTGCACCTCGCCGGTGGGCTCGGCCAGGCGCGCGGCGCGGAGCCGCACCTGCTCGGGACTCTCCTCGCCGCTCACGTAGAGCGTGCGGCGGCCGCTCGCCTCGAGCCGGGCGGCGGCCTGCAGCAGCAGCGTGGACTTCCCGATCCCCGGCTCCCCGCCGATGAGCGTGAGGGAGCCGGGCACCAGCCCGCCCCCCAGCACGAAGTCGAACTCCGCGATGCCGGTGAGCCAGCGGACCAGCTTCGACTCGGCGATATCCTTGAGCGCCACCGGCGCGGCGCCGCCGGGGGCGAGCCCCACCCCGCGGGCGTGCGCGCGCCCGGGCCGCCCCGCGCGCGGCGCGGCGACCACCTCGGGCTCCTCGGCCACGCTGTTCCACGCCCCGCATCCCTCGCACCGTCCCACCCACTTGGCGTGGGCGTGGCCGCACTCGGCACAGCGGTAGAGGGAGCGCGGCTTAGACATCGTCGTCGTCGCCGCCGTCCGGCCCGCCGCCGGGCGGGGGCTCGCGGTCGGAGACCTCGTAGAAGCGGGTGATGTTCTTGGCGAAATGGAGCTCCACGTGCCCGGTGGGGCCGTTGCGGTGCTTGGCCAGCTGCACCTCGGCCACCCCCTCGAGCGACTTCCCTTCCTTCTCCGCCTTGTCGCGCAGGTCCTTGTACATCTCGGGCCGGTGGATGAACAGCACGATGTCGGCGTCCTGCTCGATGGCGCCCGAGTCGCGGAGGTCCGAGAGGATCGGCGTGCGCTCGCCGCCGCGCTGCTCGCTGGCGCGCGAGAGCTGGGAGAGCGCCACCACGGGCACCTCGAGCTCGCGCGCCAGCCCCTTCAGCGAACGCGAGATGTCGCTGATCTCCTGCACCCGGTTGTCGGCGAACTCCGGGCTCCGCATCAGCTGGAGGTAGTCCACGATGATCATCCCGACGTCGTTGTCCGCCTTGAGCCGCCGCGCCTTGGAGCGCATCTCGAGGAGCGTGAGCGCCGGCGTGTCGTCGATCCAGATGTTGGCGTTGCCGAGCACCCCGGCGCCGCGCGCCAGCTTGGTGAAGTCCTCGTCGCGGAGCCGCCCGGTGCGCACCCGCTGGCTGTCCACCCCCGCCTCGGCGCAGAGGAGGCGCTGGACCAGCGACTCCTTGCTCATCTCGAGCGAGAACACCGCCACCCCCACCTGTGCCTCGATGGCGGCGTGGGCCGCGATGTTCAGGCAGAACGCGGTCTTCCCCATCGACGGGCGGGCCGCCACGATCACGAGCTCCGAGGGCTGGAAACCCGAGGTCATCTCGTCCAATCTACGGAACCCGCTCGGCACCCCGGTAACCGCTCTGGCGTTCTTCTGGAGCATTTCGATGCGCTCCATCGCCGGCCAGAGCATCTCCTTCATCCGGGCGAACCCCTCCTCGCGCCGGGTCTGGGCCACCTGGAAGATCCGGCTCTCCGCCTTGTCGAGCAGCTCGCTGGCGGGGTTCCGCCCGTCGTACGCCTCCTGGATGATCGAGGTGCTGGCCTCGATGAGCTTCCGCAGGATCGCCTTCTCGCGGATGATCCGGGCGTGGAACTCGAGGTTGGCCGCGGTGGGCACCGCATCGGCCAGCTGGGCGACGGCGTCCACCCCGCCGGCGGCCTCGAGCTCCCCGCGGCGCTGCAGCTCGTCGCGCAGGGTGAGCGTGTCGATGACCACCCGCTGCTCGGTGAGCGCGCGCATCGCCCGGAAGAGCCGGCGGTGCGCCTCCCGGTAGAACATCGTGTCGTCCACGAGCTCGGACGCGCGGAGCGCCGCGTCCTGGTCGAGGAGCATCGCCCCGAGGACGGCCTGTTCGGCCTCGCCGTCCCACGGGGCGGCGCGGCCGCCGTAGACGTCAGGCGTCGAGGAGCTGGCGGGCGATACGGACGTCATCCCAGGTCGGCTTCTTCCAGTTGGGGTTCCGCAGCAGGGCGGCCGGATGGTACGTGGCGATCACGGGGATCCCGCCGTAACGGTGCACCTGCCCGCGCAGCTTCCCGAGCGGGAGCTTGCTCTGCAGGAGGTACGCGGCGGAGGTGCTGCCGGCCGCGAGGATCACCTTGGGCCGGAGGATCGCGAGCTGCCGGTGGAGGTACGGGAGACACGCCCCCGCCTCGTCCGGGAGCGGCGTCCGGTTCGCGGGGGGGCGGCACTTCACGATGTTCAGGATGTAGGCGCTGGACCGGGGAATATCGATGGCGCCCAGGATGCCGTCCAGCAGCTCCCCCGCCCGCCCCACGAAGGGGCGGCCCAGCTCGTCCTCCGTGGCGCCCGGCCCCTCGCCGACGACGACGAGGCGGGCGTCGAGCGCCCCTTCGCCGGGCACGGTGTTGGTGCGCCCCTCGCAGAGGGCGCACTTCCGGCACTCGCGGATCACCTCCGCCACCGCGGCGAGCGTCGCCAGCTCGGGGAAGGTCACCGGCGGCTCGATGGTCAGCCCGGGGCCGGGGATCGGCGGGGCGCCCTTGCGCCAGGAGCCGGCGGGGAGCTTCGGGGTGCGGGGTGTCGCGGGGCTCGTGGTGCCGGCCGCCGGCCGCTTCGCCGCGCGCACCGCCACGGTATCCTCGAGCTGGGCGGGTCTCGCCGCCGCGGGCATGGTGCCCGTGACCTCGAGCTGCGCCGGGCGGTTCGGCTCCCGTCGCGACTCGGCCGCGCGACCGGTCGCCGTCTCGCCGTCCCGGACCCGCGCCGCCGGGGCCCCTCCCTCTCTCTTCTCGCTGCCGGCCCCTGCGCCGATCCCGGCCACGGTCACCAGCTCCGTGGCCTTCCGGCTCAGCACCACCTCCACGCCGCCGAGTTCCGCCTGCTGCCTGAGGTACCGCGCGCGGTCATCCACCGAGGCGCGCCTCCACGGCGTCGAGGATCCGCTCGGCCACCTCACGCTTGCTGGCGAGCGGGAGCACCTGCGCCCCGCCGTCGCGGTCGAGGATCGCCACGCGGTTGGTGTCCACCTCGAACCCGGCGCCCGGCTCGAGCGCGTCGTTGACCACGATCAGGTCGAGGTCCTTCCGCTCGAGCTTCGCCTTCCCCTTGGCCACGGCGTCCCCCGTCTCGAGGGCGAACCCCACCATGATGCTCCCGCTGCGCCGGGCGCCGTGGGTGGCGCCCAGGATGTCGGCGGTGGGCTCGAGCGGCAGGGCCAGCGCGCCGTCGGTGCGCGGGCGCTTGGCGCTCGCGGGGTCGCTGGGGCGGTAGTCGGCGGGCGCGGCGGCCATCACCAGCACGTCGGCCGCGGGGAGCGCCTCGCGCACCGCCTGCTCCAGCTCCACGGTGCTCTCCACCCGGCGCACGTGCACGCCCACCGGCGCCGGCAGCTCCACCGGCCCGCTGATGAGCACCACCTCGGCGCCCCGCTCCCACGCCGCCTCGGCCACCCGGTACCCCATCCGCCCGCTGGAGCGGTTGGTCACCACGCGCACCGGGTCGATCGCCTCGCGCGTGGGGCCGGCGGTCACCACCACCGTGCGCCCGGCCAGGCGGGAGCCGTGCCGGCGGAGCGCCCGCGCCGCGTGCGCCAGGATGGTCTCGGGCTCGCTCATCCGGCCGGGACGCTCGCTCGGCCCCTCGGCCAGCGCGCCCACTTCGGGCCCCACCACCGTCACCCCCTGCGCGCGGAGCGCCTCGAGGTTGGCCGTCATCACCGGCTGGGCGAACATCTCGTCGTTCATCGCCGGGGCGACGACGAGCGGCCGGGTGCGGGCGAGGAGGAGCGTGGTGAGGAGGTCGTCGGCCAGTCCCTGCGCCGCGCGGGCCAGCAGGTTGGCGGTGGCCGGGGCCACGATCAGGAGGTCGGCCTCCTGGGCCAGGCGGACGTGGGCGAGCGCCGCGCCCGGCTCCCAGAGGGAGGTCAGGACGCGGCGCCCGGTGAGCGCCTCGAAGGTGACCGGCCGCACGAACTCCGCGGCCGAGCGCGTGAGCACGACGTCCACGCGCGCGCCCGCCTCGACGAGGCGGCGGGCCAGGATGCAGCTCTTGTAGCTCGCGATCCCGCCCGCCACGCCCAGCACGACGTGGCGGCCGGCCCAGCTCACGCGTCGGAGCGGCGGCGGCGGACGATCTTGTACTGCAGGTCGCCCTCGGCGAGCGCGCCGAGCGACGTGGTCGTGAGCTTCTCGCTCGTGTGGGCCAGCCGCTCCTTGGGGAGCTCGTTGGCGTAGCGGGCGAACTTGGCCGCGACGAGCACGCCACGGTACTTGTCGCCGGCCTGCTTGGCCACTTCCTGCGGGGTGTAGATGCGCATCAGGTCCTCCTGGGGTCCCTCAGACCGCGGTGGCCCCGGCCGCGCTGGCCAGGTCCCGCCGCATGGTTCGGATCATCATCGCCAGCTCGGGGTCGCCGGGCCGGCGTCCTTCGCCCGCGAGCGTCGCGCCGAGCGCCGCCACCGCGGCGTCGAGGCGGTCGTTCACGACCACGAAATCATACTCGCCCACGGCGGCCAGCTCCTCCACCGCCGTCAGCAGCCGCGCCTGCACCACGTCCGGCGGCATCGCGCCGCGCGCCTGCAGCCGCTCCAGCAGGATCGCCGCCGACGGCGGCACCACGAAGACGAGCAGCGCGTCGGGAAAGCTCCGGCGCACCTGGCGCGCCCCCTGCACCTCGATGTCGAGCACCGCGTGCCGTCCGCCCGCGAGGATCCGCCGTACCTCGTCGCGGAGCGTGCCGTAGAGGTTCCCGGCGTACTCGGCCCACTCGAGGAACTCCCCCGCCGCCACCCGCCGCTCGAAGGTGGCCCGGTCGAGGAAGTGGTACGCCTGGCCGTCCACCTCGCCCTCGCGCGGCGCGCGCGTCGTGGCGGAGACCGAGTACGCCACGTCGGGCCGCGTGGCGAGGAGCGTCCGGGCGAGCGTCGTCTTGCCGCCGCCCGACGGGGCCGAGAGGACGAGGAGCCGCGGCGTCACTCGAGGTTCTCGACCTGCTCGCGCACCTTCTCGAGCTCCCCCTTCATCTGCACCACGAGGGCCACGATCGCGGCGTCGTTCGCCTTGGATCCCATCGTGTTCACCTCGCGTCCCAGCTCCTGCGCCAGGAACCCCAGCTGCTTCCCCACCGGCGCCTCCTGCCCCAGCGCCGCCCGGCAGGCGTCGAGGTGGGTGCGGAGCCGCACCAGCTCCTCGGTGATGTCGAGCTTGTCGGCCAGGAAGGCGAGCTCCTGCGCCAGGCGCTGCTCATCCGCCGCCCGGCCGTCGAGCAGCTCGGCCACCGCGGCGCGGAGGCGGTCGCGCTCGCGGGTGAGCCGCGCCGGCGCCAGCCGCTCCACCGCGGCGGCGCCCTCCGCGAGGAGGTCGAACCGGCGCCGCAGTTCCTCCGCGAGCGCCGCCCCTTCCCGCCGCCGCATCGCGTCGCACTCCCCCACCGCGCGCCGCACCACCGGCTCCAGCTCGGCCCACGCCACCCCCCGCTCCTCCGCCGCCCCCGCCACCAGCACCTCGGGAAAGCGCGCCACCAGCTCCAGCGACACCTGCCCCGTGAGCCCCAGCTCGTCGCGCAGTTCGCGCAGCTTGTCGCTCACCTCACGCGCGCGGGCCAGGTCGAGCGCCAGCGCCCCCGTGGCCACCGGCGGCTCCGTCCACCGCGCGCTCACCGAGACGTGCCCGCGGTCGAACTCCTTGCGCAACGCCTCGCGCAGCTCCCCCTCGAGCGCCGCCAGCTCGTTCGGCAGCCGGAAGGCGGGATTGAAGTGGCGGTGATTGACCGTCTTGATCTCCAGACGCAACCGCCCCCCGCCGACCGCGCCCTCGGCGGCCCCGAATCCGGTCATCGAGCGTGGCATCGGCCCCGGTGGTGAAGAACTGTGAAATATAGGCGGGACTGCGAGTTACGGGTAGGCGGGCGGAGGTTACCGGTGGCCATCGACCATCGACCATCGACCAATGACCAATGACCAATGACCAACGACCAACGACCAATGACCAATGACCAATGACCAATGACCAATGACCAATGACCAACGACCAACGACCA
>DASTRQ010000049.1:0-7166 GCA_035761145.1 Gemmatimonadales bacterium | reverse complement strand
TCTGCGCCAGCTGCCACAAGGCCAACGAGCGCTACGTCGGCCCGGCGCTCGGCGGCGTGGTGCAGCGGCGGACCCCCCAGTACGTGATGAACATGATCCTCGCCCCCGACACGATGGTGGCGCGGCATCCCGAGGCGAAGGCGCTCTTCGGGACCTTCATGATGCAGATGCCCAACCTGGGCCTGACCCCGGAACAGGCCCAGGAAGTGATGGAATACCTCCGGACCCTGCCGGCCCCGCCGGCGACGCCGGCCCAGTGAACCCGAGGAACCCACCCATGCGCACCCGTCTCACCCATTCGCTCCGCCCCGCGACCCTCGTCGCGGCGGCGGCCCTCGCCCTTGCCGCCTGCGGGCGCTCGGACGCCCCCGCCAGCGCCGCCGACGCGGCCCAGCGCGTGTACGTGGCCCCCGGGGCCAAGGACGAGTTCTACGCGTTCATGTCGGGCGGCTTCAGCGGCCAGGTGTCCGTCTACGGGCTCCCATCGGGCCGGCACTTCAAGACCATCAAGGTCTTCTCGCAGGACCCCGAGACCGGCTGGGGCTACAGCGAGCAGACCAAGCCGATGCTGATGACGAGCTACGGCTTCATCCCGTGGGACGACGCGCACCATCCCGAGCTCTCGATGACCGACGGCGTGCCGGACGGGCGCTGGCTGTTCATCAACGGCAACAACACGCCGCGCATCGCCCGGATGGACCTCGCCTCGATGGAGACCGAGGAGATCATCGAGATCCCGAACGCGGCGGGGAACCACGCCTCCCCCTTCGTCACCCCCAACAGCGAGTACAGCGTCGCGGCCACGCGCTTCAGCGTGCCCGTGCCCCAGGCCGACGTCCCGATCGCGAGCTACCGGGAGAACTTCGTCGGGATGCTCACCTTCGTGAAGCTCGACAGCGCCAGCGGGCACATGTCGCTCGCGTTCCAGGTGCGGGTGCCGGGGTATGACTACGACCTCGCCCACGCGGGCAAGGGGGTCTCCGACGGCTGGGCGTTCTTCACCTCGTACAACAGCGAGCAGGCCAACACGCTGCTCGAGGTCAACGCCTCCCAGCGCGACAAGGACTACGTGGCCGCCGTCAACTGGCGCCGCGCCGAGTCGTGCGTGGCCGAGGGGAAGGGCACCCGCCAGCCGGCGCGCTACGCGCACAACCTGATGGGCGCGGACCACATCGCGCGCACCGAGTGGGGCACCCAGGTCACGGTGATCACGCCGACGACCTGCCCGGGGATGATGTACTACCTCCCCACGCCCAAGTCGCCGCACGGGGTGGACGTGGACCCCACCGGCGAGTTCATCGTGGCCGGCGGGAAGCTCTCCACCGTGATCCCGGTGTTCTCGTTCGGCAAGATCCAGGACGCCATCCGCCAGAACGCGGTGGACACCGTGATCGACGGCATCCCGGTGCTGCACTACGAGGCCGTGATGGTGGGCGAGGTGCAGAACCCGGGCCTCGGGCCGCTCCACACCGAGTTCGACGGGCAGGGGAACGCCTACACCTCGATGTTCGTGAGCTCCGAGATCGTGAAGTGGAGCCTCAAGGACTTCACCGTCCTCGACCGCATCCCGACCTACTACGCCATCGGCCACCTGATGATCCCGGGCGGGGACACCCGCCGCCCCTGGGGCCGCTACATGCTGGCGCTCAACAAGATCACCAAGGACCGCTACCTCCCCACCGGCCCGGAGCTCTCGCAGTCGGCCCAGCTCATCGACATCACGGGCGACAAGATGCAGCTCCTGCTCGACTTCCCCACGGTGGGCGAACCGCACTACGCCCAGGCGATCCCCGCGTCGCTCATCCAGGACAAGCAGCTCAAGGTGTTCGACCTGGCGCACAACACCGACCCCTGGGCCGCGCACGGCGAGCGCGAGGCGGGGGTGAGCCGGCAGGGGCACGCGGTGCACATCAAGCTGACCGCGATCCGCAGCCACTTCGTCCCCGACAACGTCGAGGGGGTGCAGCTGGGCGACACGGTGTACTTCCACGTGACCAACGTGGAGCAGGACTGGGACGTGCCCCACGGCTTCGCGGTGACGGGCCTCGACAACGCCGAACTGCTGGTGATGCCGGGGCAGACCCGCACCATCCGCTGGGTGCCGTCGCGGGTGGGGGTGTTCCCCTTCTACTGCACCGACTTCTGCTCGGCGCTCCACCAGGAGATGCAGGGCTACATCCGGGTCTCGCCGCGCGGTTCCAGCGTGCGGCTCACGGCCAACACGAACCGCTGAACCCGAGTGGCGACGGGGCGGGTCTCCCGCCCCGCCGCCGCGGAGGGATCGATGCTCCCCATGCGCACCCGACTCCTGCTGGCCCTGGCCGCGCTGCTCCTCACCACGACGTACGCGCTGCCCCTCTGGCACATCTCCCTCCGCGCCCCGCAGTATCCCGAGGGGCTCGGGCTCTACATCGCCATCGACGCGGTGCACGGCCAGGGGGAGTTCGACCTGCAGAACCTCAACACCCTCAATCACTACATCGGGATGCACAAGATCATCCCCGATGAGATCCCCGAGCTGCGCTTCCTTCCCGTCGCCATCGGCGTGCTCGTCGCGCTGGGCCTCGCCGCCGCCGCGATCGGCCGGCGCTGGGCGCTCCGCGCCTACGCCGCGATCCTCGTCGCCGGCGCGCTGGCCGGGATGGCCGACTTCTGGTGGTGGGAGTACCGCTACGGCCACAACCTCAACCCCACCGCCCCCATCAAGGTGCCGGGGATGACGTACCAGCCCCCGCTCCTCGGCGGGAAGACGCTGCTCAACATCCACGCCACCTCGTGGCCCGCCTCCGGCGGGTGGATCCTCGTGGCGGCGGTGACGCTCGTGGTGGCGCTCGTGGTCCTCGACTGGCGGCGGTCCGCGCCGCGCGCCGCCGCGTGAACCGCGCCTGGACGCTCGGCCTCGCCCTCGGCGCGCTGGGGACCCTCGCCTGCGGCACCCCCGGCCCCCGGCCCCTCGCGTGGGGGGAAGAGGCGTGCGCCCACTGCCACATGACGCTCGCCGACCGGCGCTTCGGCGCCGAGGTGGTGACCCGCACCGGCCGCGTGCTGGTCTACGACGACGCCGGCTGCGCCGCCAACGCGCTCGCCGGCGACCCGGCGCTCGAGGCCGACCTGGCGGGACTCTGGGTGGTGGACCTCACCCATCCCGACTCCCTCCTTCCCGCCGCCTCGGCGTACTTCGTCCGCAGCCCGTCGTACCTCACCCCGATGGGGAGCGGCGTCGCCGCCTTCCCCACCGCCGCCGCGGCCGACAGCGCGCTCGGCACCCTCCAGGGCACCCGCCTCGGCTGGGCCGAGGTGCTCGAGCTCGCCCGGCGGCGGGAGCTGGGCCCCGCCTGAGATGCTGGCGCTCCTCCTCGCCCTGACCCTCCCCGCGCGGGAGATCGTGGTCCGCCCCGCGGGGCCGGTGCCCACCGTGCAGGCCGCGCTCGCGCGGGCCCGCCGGGGCGACACCATCACCGTCACCCCCGGCGTGTACCGCACCGGGAACGTGGAGGTCAGGGTCCCGGGGCTCCTCCTCCGCGGCGCCCCCGGCGCGGTGCTCGACGGCGGCGGCACCGACGCGATCCTCATCGTCACCGCGGACAGCGTCACCGTCCGGGGGCTCACCTTCCGCGGCGTCGGCGTCACGATGACGCGCGACCAGGCCGCGCTCCGCTTCGTGGAGACCGCCGGGTGCCGCGCCGAGGAGAACCGGATCGAGGGCGGGTACTTCGGGATCTACCTCGAGCGCGCGCACGGCTGCGTCATCGCGCGCAACCTGCTGCGCGGCTCGGGGCGCACCGAGACCCGGAACGGCAACGGGATCCACCTCTGGAACGCGCGCGACGTGGCGATCGATTCCAACGTCATCACCGGCCAGCGGGACGGGATCTATCTCGAGTTCGCCCGGGGGGTGACCGCCACGGGGAACGTGAGCACCGGCAACGGCCGCTACGGGATGCACTTCATGTTCTCCGACGACTGCGCCTACCGCGACAACCACTTCGAGGCCAACGCGGCGGGGGTGGCGGTGATGTACTCGCGGCGGGTGACGCTCGAAGGGAACGCCTTCGTGCACAACCGCGGCGCGGCCGCCTACGGGCTCCTGCTCAAGGACATCCGCGACTCGCGCCTGGCGGGGAACACCTTCGCCGACAACACGGTGGGGCTCTACGCCGAGGGGGCGAGCCGCAACGTCGTGGCTGACAACGTCTTCCGCGACAACGGCTGGGGCGTGCGCCTGCTCGCGAGCTCGGAGGAGGACCGCTTCAGCGGCAACACCTTCACCGGCAACTCGTTCGACGTGACCACCAACGGCCTCACCCACACCAGCACCTTCGACGGCAACCGGTGGGACCGCTACCAGGGGTACGACCTGGACCACGACGGCGTGGGGGACGTCCCCTTCCGCCCGGTGCGGCGCTTCGCGATGCTGGTGGAACAGCATCCCCCCGTCATCCTCCTGCTCCGGAGCCCCTTCGCCGGGATGCTCGACCTGGCGGAGTCGGTCTTCCCGATGCTCACCCCCGAGACCCTCGTGGACCGCCACCCGGCGGCGCCGGGGAGGCCCTGATGCGCGCCCCCCTCCGCCTGGTGACCGACCCCCCGCAGGACCCCGCCGCGCGCCCCGATCCCGCCGTCCCCGCGGTGCGGGTCCGGGGGCTGGTGAAGCGCTTCGGCAAGCGCGGCGTGCTCGACGGGCTCGACGCCGACTTCCCCGCCGGGCGCATCACCGCGCTGGTGGGGCCCAACGGCGCCGGGAAGACCACCTTCCTCAAGGTGCTCCTGGGCCTCGTGCGCGCCGACGCCGGGAGCGTCGAAGTGCTGGGGCGCCCCCTCGACGGCACCCCCGACTACCGCGCGCGGGTGGGCTACATGCCGCAGGCGCCGCGCTTCGCGGAGCAGCTCACCGGGCGCGAGCTGCTCGACCTGGTGCGCGCGCTCCGCGGGAAGGCCGCGGCGGAGGACACCACCCTGCTCGAGTGGTTCGCGGGGACGCCGGCGCTCGACCAGCGGGTCTCCACCCTCTCGGGAGGCACCCGGCAGAAGCTCAACGCCGCCATCGCCTTCCTCTTCCGCCCCGAGCTCCTGATCCTCGACGAGCCCACCGCCGGGCTCGACCCGGTGGCGAGCCGGCTGCTCAAGGACCACATCCTCGCCGCGCGCGAGCGCGGAGCGTCGGTGATCCTGAGTTCGCACCTGGCCGGGGAGCTCGAGGAGCTCGCGGACCACCTGGTCTTCGTGCTCGACGGCCGCACCCGCTTCGCGGGGGCGGTGCGCGACCTGGCGCGCACCACCGGCACGCCGCACCTGGAGCGCGCCCTCGCGGCGCTGATGACGGGAGGCGCCGCGTGAGGCACTTCCGCACGGTCCTCGGCTGCCAGCTCCGCGACGCCGCGCGGAGCCGGCCGGTGCTCGGCTACACGCTGCTCCTGATGCTCCTCACCGACCTCCTCTTCCGGTTCGGCGACGGGGGGCCGCGGGTGGCGCTGAGCCTCATCAACGTGGTGCTGCTCCTGGTGCCGCTGGTGGGGCTCCTCTACGGGACGATGTACTTCCAGCAGGCGCGCGGCTTCTCGCTCTTCCTGCTGGCGCAGCCGGTGGGGCGGGGGCCGCTCCTGGCGGGGCTCTACGGGGGGCTCGCGCTCCCGCTCGTGGTGGCGCTGCTGGCGGGCCTCGGCCTCCCGTTCCTGTGGCACGCGGCGCCCGACCCGGCGCTCTGGCGCCCCCTCGCGGCGCTCTTCGGCGTGGGGATCCTCCTGACCCTCGCGGCCACGGCGCTGGCGCTCCTCGTGGCGGTGCGGATCGACGACCGCGCACGCGGCCTCGCCACGGCGCTCCTCGTCTGGATCCTGGGGGGCGTGGTGTTCGACGGGGCGCTGCTCGCGCTCGCGGTGGCCTTCTCGCGCTGGCCGCTCGAGCGCCCGCTCCTCCTGCTCACCTTCCTCAACCCGCTCGACCTGGGGCGGGTGGTGCTGCTGCTCCAGTTCGACAGCGCGGCGCTGCTGGGCTACACCGGCGCGGTCTTCGCGAAGTTCTTCGGCGCCGCCTGGGGCGCGCTCCTGGCGGGACTGGCGCTCACGGCGTGGGTCGTCGTCCCGGTGGGAACGGCGGGTCGCATCTTCCGCCGGCGCGACCTGTAGCCCATCCTGTAGGGCATGCCGCTCCTCTCTCGGTGGGCCCTGCGCGCGGGGCTCCTCTGGTTCGCGCTCGCCCTCGCGGCCGGCGTGGCGCTGGCCTGGCCCGGCGTCCCCGCGCCGGCCTACCCGACCTATCTCCACCTCCTGACCGTGGGGTGGCTCACCAACCTCATCACCGGCGTGGCGCACTGGATGTTCCCGCGCGCCTCGGCCGAGCGCCCGCGCGGCACCACCGGGGTGGGGTGGGCGGGGCTCGCGCTGCTCAATGCGGGGCTCGTGGCGCGGGGCGTGGGGGAGTCGGTGCCGGTCGATGGGCGGGCGGCGTGGCTCGCGGTGGCGGCGGCGCTGCAGCTCGCGGGTGGATGGTGCTGGGTGGCGCACCTCTGGCCCCGGATCAAGGGGCGCTGAATGCCGCGACTCACGGTGTGGGCGCTCCGCCTGGCGCTCGTGTGGTGGGGGGTGGGGCTCCTCCTCGGCGCGCTGATCCTGGCGCGCGAGGCGCTCGGGTGGCCCGCGCTCGCCGCGGCCATCCCCGCGCACGCCGAGATGGTGCTGGTGGGGTGGATGATCCAGTTCGCGCTCGGCGTGGCGTACTGGATCCTTCCGCGGGTGGGGGTGAACGTGGATCACCCGCCGGCCTACGTCGTGTCGGCGTTCGTGCTGCTCAATGCGGGGGTGGGCTGCGTGCTCGCAGGGTCGCTGGCCGCGGGGCGGTCGCTGGAACTCCTCGCGTTGGTGGCGTTCGCGATCCACGCCATCCCCCGCGTGCGCGGCACGGTCCTTACCGATACATAGACCAGCGGGGAGACACGGTGGGCACGGAGGGGCACGGAGATCGCACGGAGGAAGCACATTGTGGTCTCGGATGGAGGGCTCAGTCCGAGACCACAAGCACCCGCAGTTCTCCGTGAATTCCCCGTACCGACACATAGACCAGCGGGGAGACACGGAGGGCACGGAGGGGCACGGAGATCGCACGGAGGAAGCACATTGTGGTCTCGGATGGAGGGCGCAGTCCGAGACCACAAGCATTCGCAGTTCTCC
>DASTRQ010000048.1:0-5103 GCA_035761145.1 Gemmatimonadales bacterium | reverse complement strand
TTTCGAGGGTCGGATCGGCGTGAGGACCGAGCGCCGGGAATGGCGGGAATGACGGACATGGCGGACAGGGCGGATGGGGCGGGGTCGCAGGGGCGGGCAGGGCGCATCAGCGGAGGGTGATCTCACGCGCCTCACGCGCCTTACCCGCCTTACCCGCCTTACCCGCTCACCCGCCCTCCCCGACCACCCGCCTGAACTCCCCCGCCCGGTGCCGCTCCGCCTGGGCCACGTAGTGCCGCCAGGTGCTGTCGATCCGGGCCCGGAGCCCCTCGTCCACCTTCCGCACGACGCGGCCGGGGACCCCCATCACGAGGCTCCCCGGGGGCACCACCATCCCTTCGGGCACCACCGCCCCCGCCGCCACCACGCTCCCGGTGCCGATCACCGCCCGGTTGAGCACGATGGCCCCCATCCCGATGAGGCACTCGTCCTCGATGGTGCAGCCGTGGATGATGGCGCGGTGCCCCACCCCCACGCGCGCGCCGATGCGGCACGGGACGCCGTCGTCCACGTGCACCATCGTCAGGTCCTGGATGTTGGTATCCTCGCCGATGGTGATCCGGTCGGCGTCGCCCCGGATGACGCAACCGTACCAGACGCTCGCCCGGGCGCCGAGCGTCACGTCGCCCAGCACCACGGCGTTGGGGGCGATCCAGCTCATGGCGGAGTGGGCGGCAGCTGCCGCTGGGCCCACGCCTCGACCTCGTCGCCGTTCTTGGTGGCGGGACGCCAGCGCATCGCGCGGGCGTAGCGGAGCGCCAGGGCCTGGAAATTGGGGTCGTTGGAGGGGCGCAGGACCCGCACCTCCCGGGTGGTGCCGTCGGTGCCCACCCGGAACCAGAAGATCGGGGCCCGCGCCACCTGCATCCCGGGGTCGTCGGTGGGCACGGCGGGCGGGGTCTCGTCGGCGTTCCTGGGCGCCTCGTCGAAGCAGGACCCGCCGCGGTTGTACCCCTCCTGCTCCGGATCGCTGCAGTTGACCGCGGCGCGGGTGATCGGGGCGATCGTGCGCCCGCCAGGCGCCGGCTGGGCGTTCCCCGCCAGGCGGCCGCCAAGGCGACGGAGGTCGGGGCGCAGGGGGGTCTCCTGCCCCTTGGTGACCCGCACCGTCTGCACGAAGTTGTCGTAGCCGCGCGCCGTGATGAGGACCTGGCGGTCCCCCGCCGGGACCTTGAACGGATTGGAGGTCATCCGCGCGCCATCCACCATCACCACCGCCCCCGCCGGGAGCGGGACGGGGATGCGGAGGGTCCCGCTGTCGGCCGGGGTGGCGGCGGGCGCGGTGGCCGCGGCCGGCGCCGTGGTGGTGGCCGGGGTGCCGGCCGCCGCCGCGGTGCTCTCCGCCCCGGCGGCCGGCGGGGTGAGCGCGGCGTTGATGAGCGCGGAATCGCGCGCGGCCAGGGTGTCGGCGGAGGCGGGCGCGGTGGGAGCAGCGGGGGTGGCGGCGGCCTGCTGGGCGGGGCGCAGGACGAAGGCGTAATACGCCCCGCCCCCCGCCCCGCCGATCACGAGGAGCGCACCGAGGATCGCCCCGAACGAGCTCTTCTTCTCCTCAGGCCGGGGGCGGGAGGCCACGGGGCGCGCCCCCTGCCCCGGGGAGCGCACCGTCGGCTTGACCGCCCCCGGCAGCGGTTCGGCGATGCGGGGGAGCGGCGTCGTGGCCGCGGCCGCGGCGCGATTGGCGGTGGCGAAGCGCGCCGCCCCGGTGGCGGGCCCCGCGATCGCGCCCCCCTCGAGCGCCTGCACCAGCTCGTCGCACGACTGGAAGCGCTCGGCGGGGTCCTTGGCGATCATCCGCCGGATGACCTCGAAGAGCTGCCGCTCGTCGGGGCCGGGGAGCTCGGGCTCGGGGATCGGCTCCATGATGTGCTTGTAGCCGATCGAGAAGCTGTCGTCCCCGTCGTAGGGCACCTGCCCCACGAGGCACTGGTACGCCACGATCCCCAGCGAATAGATGTCGCTCCGGCCGTCGATGGGCTGGGCGCGCGCCTGCTCGGGGCTCATGTAGTGCGGTGTCCCGATGGACATCCCGGTGCCGGTGAGCTTCTGGCCGCTCGCCGCCTTGGCGATGCCGAAGTCGGTCACCACGCACTGCCCGAACTCGTCGAACATGATGTTGTCGGGCTTGATGTCGCGGTGCACGATCCCGTGCTTGGCCGCGTGCCCGAGCGCGCTCCCCGCCTCGAGGAGGAGGCGGCGGATCTCGGGGGGCCCCAGCCGGCCGCGGTCGCGCAGCACGGTGGAGAGCGACTTCCCCCGCAGGAACTTCATCACGAAGAAGATCACCCTGCCCGACTTCCCGACCCGGTAGATGGGGATGATGTTCGGGTGCTCGAGCTGGGCCGCGGTGCGCGCCTCGCGCTGGAAGCGCTCGACGAACTCCGCGTCGAACGCGAGGCTGAACGGCAGGACCTTCACCGCCACCTCGCGTTCGAGCTGCTTGTCCTTGGCCTTGTAGACGATCGCCATCCCGCCGCGCCCGAGCTCCTGCTGGATCTCGTACTCGACGTTGAGCGCCTCCTTGACGATGTCGAGCTCGGTCATCTCCCCCGAGGCGATCGCCTTCACGGGCGTGGTCGCCGCGCCCCCGACCTCGAGGCCGCAGGAGGGACAGAACTTGACGTCGTCTTGGAACTGGGTGCCGCAGCGGGAGCAATACATCCCGGAACGCTACGGGGCCACGAGGGGGGCCGTCAAGGTGAGCGCGGCAGGACCCGGAAGGTGGCGCGCCGCCGGACGCGGGCGTCCCCCTGCGCCACCGAGAGCTCCAGCGTGTACGTGCCGGGGGCGAGCCGCATCAGGTCGAGGGTGCGCTGGAGCGCGGCGCGCCCCGCCGGGGCGCGGTCCTCGCTCCGCACCGTGAGCGACGCCCCGCGGCCGAAGAGCCGCCCCAGGAAGCCCAGCCCCCCCGGCTTGGTGACGCGGAGCTCGGTGCGGTACGGCTCCCCGGCCCGGAGGCCCAGCACTTCATAGAACAGCTGCAGCGGCACGTCCGCCCGGAGCGCCCCCACCGGGTTGAACCAGACGGTGTCCCCCGGCGCGCGCACCCAGCGGAGCCCCGAGGTCGGGGCGCCGAGCACCAGGTCGCTCAGCGCCAGGGCGCTCCCATCCGGGATCACCAGCGTGTCGAGCGCCGAGCGGGCCCCGGCCTCCCCCTCCTGCAGCGCCATGTGCCAGAGGTAGCGCCCCGGGGCGAGGGGGACCGGCACCCGCCCCACCAGCCACTCCTCGCGCCCCACCGGGTGGCCGCTCACGAAGAGGGTCGTGGTGTCCACGAAGGCGGCGGTGCGGCCGCCCGGGAGCGCGGTGACGGCGATCCTGACCCGCACCGGGTAGAGCGGCCCGCGCGTCGAGGGGACCGCCACGAGGCTCCCCCCCGGCACCGCCCAGGTGAAGTGCACCATCGGCGTGCCGTCGGCGGTGCCGGCCGCGAGCAGCTCCCACTGCGCCGCCGGGAGGGGCCCGGCGAAGCGCAGGGCGTAGCTGTCGGTGGTGGTGCCGGTGGCGATGGAGCGCCGGCCGGCGAGGCGCTCGCGGTCCATCAGCCCCACGGTGCCCACCCCGCCCGAGGCGAGGAGGCGGTCATACACCGGCGCGAAGCCGGAGCGCGACTGCAGGAGGGTCGAGAGGAGGGCGCGCTGGTCCGGGGTGGCGATCCCGCTCCGGAGCGCCACCGCCTGGTCGAAGCCGAGGATGTCATAGAGGCTCTCGACCAGCTTCCAGTCCTGCACGTCCTCGCGCGCCACGAAGTGGAAGATCAGGTCCCCCTCGGGGCGCTCGTAGCGCCACGACTGGTTGAGGGGGAGGTCGTTGATGGCGATGGTGGCGCGCGCGGTGGGTTCGCCGTGGCGGATGTAGATGATCCCGCGGTCGTCCCAGTCCTTGCTGTACGAGCGGAAGCGCTCCTCGATCCGGTACTGCCGCCGGGTGCTCACGAGGCGGAAGTTGCGCCGCGCGTACCAGAGCCGGCGGTAGTGCTCGCGGAGCCGCTCCCCCGCGGGCCGCAGGTCGGCCACGTCGCGGCGCTCCCAGAAGGCGCGCAGCCACTCGGCGCGCGCGGCGCCGTGGCGGGCGTCGAGCGCGGCGAGGTCGCTGTCGGCGGCGAGGGCGACGAGGTCGCGGCGGAGGGCGCTGTCGGCGGCGGGGGCGCCCGCCGCCGCGGCCTCGTAGTACGGGGCCACCCCGTCGAGGCTCCCGGTGACGAAGAGGCTCCGCGCGAGCTCGAGCCGCCCGAGCGCCGCGTCCCCGCCCCGCTCCAGGTAGGCGCGGAAGGCGGCCACGCTCGAGTCGGCGTCCCCCGCCTCGCGCTCCACGCGGCCGCGCGCGAGGAGGACCGCCGTGTCGCGCCCGGCCACGGTGCCGGCCCCGCGGCGCAGCGCCTCGAGCGCCAGCTCCAGCTTGATGTTGATGCGCTGCTCGAGCGCGGTGGCGGCCAGGTCGGTCAGCGCGCGGGTGAAGGAGGGATCGACCTCGGCGGCGCGCGCGAAGTTGGCGGCGGTGCGCGCCAGGCGGTCCTTGCCGAACATCGCCTGCAGCCCGGCCACGAGGCTCACCGGCGAGTCGAGGATCCCCGACTCCGCGAGCCCCCGGCCGTACCACCCCCACGGCCAGTCGGGCGCCAGGTCGGTGGCCCACTCGAACTCCCCCGCCGCGTCGTCGAAGCCGTCCCGCCGCCCCAGCTGGCCCAGGCGGAGCGCCACGAGCCCGAGCCGGAGATGCACCATCGGCTCCTCCCGGTGCTCGCGCGCGTAGGCGATCATCCGCGTCTCGAGCGCGGCGAGCGCGGCGCTGTCCGCCACCCGCGCCAGCGAGTCGCGCAGGGCGTCGAGCGAGTCGCGCTGCGCGGGCGCCTGCGCCCCGAGCGCGCCGGGAAGGAGCAGAAGCCCCGCGACGACCACGCCGCGGAGCTTCCACCGGAGCAGAGCCACTGCACGCATCAGGTTCACGCCCTAGGAGACGCCCGGCGGGGCCCGCGGTGCACTACCGCGCCGCCGCCCGCGCGTCGGCCCGCGCGCGCGCCCGCAGGAAGGCGAGCGTCCCCTCGTACACCGCCTGCGCATAGAGCCGCTGGCCCGCCGGCGAGCGGAGCGCCGCCTCCTGCGC
>DASTRQ010000047.1:0-4574 GCA_035761145.1 Gemmatimonadales bacterium | reverse complement strand
GTCAGGGTCCCCTGCTCCGCCGCGGCGCGGTACACCTCACGGATCGCGGCGGCGTCCTCCGGCCGGGCGCGCCGGACCCGCACCATCATCGGCGCGCCCCGATCGTGCGCTCGAAGAGCGAGAGGATCCGGGTGTACTCGTCGGTCCAGCTCTCCGGGCGCACGAAGCCGTGGTCCTCGGCCGGGTACACGGCGAACTCCCACCCCGTCTTCCCCAGCTCGATGAGGCGTTCCACGAGCCGGATGTCGTCCTGCGCGTGGACGTTGGTGTCGATGAGCCCGTGGGCGATGAGGAGCGGGTCCTCGAGCCCCTCGGCGAAGTAGATCGGGCTGCTCCGCCGGTAGGCCAGCGAGTCGTCCTGGGGCCGGTTCAGGATCTCGGCGGTGTAACCGTGGTTGTAGTAGGCCCAGTCGGTGACCGACCGGAGCGCCGCGCCGGCGCCGAAGCTCTTGGGCGCCGTGAAGAGCGCCATCTGGGTCAGGAAGCCGCCGTAGCTCCCGCCGTAGATCCCCACCCGCTCGGCGGGGATGCCGTAGGTGCGGGTCAGCCAGGCGCTCGCGTCCACCTGGTCCTGCAGGTCGCGCCCCCCCATATGGCGGTAGATGGCGGTGCGCCAGTCGCGTCCGTACCCCGCCGAACCGCGATAGTCGAGGTCGAGCACGACGTAGCCGCGCTGGGCCAGGAGGTGGTGGAACTGGTACTCGCGGAAGTAATCGCTCCACCACCGGTGCACGTTGTGGAGGTACCCGGCGCCGTGGACGAAGATCACCGCGGCGCCGTTCCGCGACGCGCCCAGCCTCTCGGGGAGGTAGACCCGGGCGGGCACCGTGACCCCGTCGCTCATCGGGAGTTCCTCGATCGGCGGCGCCACCCAGCGGTGGCGCTCCCACTCCGCCGTGGGCGAGTGGGTGAGCCGGCTCCCGGCCGCCCCCGCGCGGAACGGCAGCACGAAGAGCTCGGGCGGGGTGTTCGAGGTGCTGTACACGTCGGCCAGGAGGCGGCCGTCGGGGCTCACGGTGACGTCGTGCCCCCCCTCCGCGCGGGTCACCTGCGTGCGCGCGCCTCCCGACGCGGGCATCCGCCAGAAGTGCCGCTCGTAGGGGGTGGTCTCCGAGGTGTGCATCCAGAACTCGCGGCGGTCGGGGCTCAACTCCGCCTGGAGCACCTCCCACCGCCCCGCGGTGAGCGCGCGCGCCGGCCGCGCCTCCGCCCCACCCACCACCGCGCTGTAGAGGTGCGCATACCCGCTCCGCTCCGAGACGAACCAGGCGGTGGAATCGTCCACCCAGCCGGCGCACCAGGCGCAGGGCCCGCCCACCCACGCGCTGTCGCGGAGCGAGTCCACCAGGATCGGGCGCACGGCGGCGGTGTCCCCCGCCGCGGGCACCGCCACCGACTGGAGGAAGCGCCGCTTGAAGTCGGCCGAGACGGCCCAGAGGAGCGCCCGCCGCCCGCTCGGGTCCCACCCGCGCAGCGCGAGCCCGCTCACCTGGCGCGTGCTGTCGCCGGGGATCGGCGCGATCCACGTCACCTCGCCGCGCGGGAGGCGCAGCAGCCCCACCCGGCGCCGCCCCTCGGCGTCGCCCACGTTGCGGCGCCCGGGGATCTCGGTGGTGTACCCGCTCGGGTCCAGGTAGTCGGGCACCGCGGTGCGCCGCGCGCCCTTGGCGGGGATGCTCGTGAGCACGATGGCGGCGCCGCCCACGGGCGAGGGGAGGATCCGGTCCACCTCCTCACCGGCGTCGAGCCAGAGCGGGGCGCCCCACGCCGAGTCGCGCCGCGCCCGCTCGGCCTTCCCGAGCGAGTCGGCGGCCAGGCGATCGCGCACCGCACCCAGGAGGGCGCGGTTCTCCTGCGCCAGCCAGCCGCGCTGGCCGGTGGCGGCGGCGCTGTCCGCGGGCCTGGGGCCGCGACGGATGTCCGTGAGCTGGACGAGCGCGCCGTCGGCCACGCCGAGCGAGTAGAGATTCCCCTCACGGGTGAAGTAGAGGGTGCGCCCGTCGGGCGAGAGCACCGGGTCCGATTCGGTCTCGGCGGTCTCCGTCAACCGGCGCGCGGTGCCGGCGCGGCGGTCCACCAGGTAGAGATCCCCCCGCGTCACCACCGCCCGCCACCGCCGGTCGCGCGAATCGCTCCCCTCGGCCAGGAGAGGCGCCACCGCGTCGGCGGCCGCCGGCGTGAGCTCCTCGGGCACCGCGCCCGCCACCGCCCGCACCCGGTACGGCTTCAGCGGCGCGCGCCAGTCGGTGCCCGGCGGGAGCCAGCGGAAGTGGATGTACCTGCCGTCCGGGCTCCAGCGGATGTCGCTCGGCTCGCGGCCGGTGTTCTCGACGCCGCGCATGATGTAGCGGACCGTGAGCGGCGCCGTGGTGTCGGCCGGGACGGATTGGAGGAGCAGGAGAAGAGGGAGCATTTCGGGGGACGAGAGACTGGAGACGAGAGACGAGGGACGAGGGACGGCTATTGGCTATTGGCTATTGGCTATTGACCGATGGCCGTTGGCCGATGGCTGTGGCCGATGGCCGATGGCCGATAGCCGATGGCCCTCAGGGCGACAGCCGTTCCACCTTCCACCCCGCCTCCCCCTTCAGGTACCGCAGCCGGTCGTGGAGGCGGCTGGGGCGGCCTTGCCAGAACTCGATCTCGGTGGGGGCCACGCGGAAGCCTCCCCAGTGCGGCGGGAGGGGGGGATCGTCGCCGTGGGTGCGTTCCGCCTCGGCGAGACGCTGTTCGAGCCAGGCGCGGTCGGGGATGACCCGGCTCTGTTCGCTGGCCCAGGCGCCGAGCCGGGAGCCGAGGGGACGGCTCTTGTAGTAGGACTCCGACTCGGCGCTGCTGAGCCGGGTCACGCGGCCCGTGATGCGCACCTGGCGCTCGAGCTCCTGCCAGAAGAAGAGCAGGCACGCCACCGGGTTGGCGGTGAGGTCGGCGCCCTTGTGGCTCCGGTAGTCGGTGAAGAAGGTGAAGCCGCGGTCGTCGAGCCCCTTGAGCAGGACGACGCGCGCGGAGGGGACGCCGTGCGCATCGGCCGTGGCCAGCGTCATCGCGTTGGGCTCGGGCACCCCGGCCGACTCCGCCTGGGCGAACCAGGCGCGGAACGCGGCGAAGGGATCCGCGGGGAGGTCGCCCACGTCGAGGCGGGCGCGGGCGTATTCGCGGCGGAGCGCGGCGAGGTCGGTCATTGCACGGGCCCCGCGTCGGCGGCGGCGTTGAGATGGAAACGGGGGATGCGCGCGTCGAACGCGCGGCCGTCGGGGCGCACGAAGCGGTAGTGCCCTTCCATCCATCCCGACGCCGACTTGAGGATGCAGAACGAGTTGTACTCGTGCACCCCCGCCGTGGGGAGGGCGGGCTGCTGCCCCACCACGCCGTCGCCGATCACCTCGGTCTCCTCTCCGACGTCGTCGTGAATGAGCCAGCGGCGCGACAGGAGCTGGGCCCCCTCCGTCCCCACGTTCTCGATCCGCACGAAATACGCGAACACGAAACGCCGGTGCGCCGGGTCGCTCTGCTCGGGCAGATAGAGCGGCCGCACGGTGACCCGGATCCCCTCGGACTCGGCGTAGTAGAACGGGCGGGGCATGGTGGGAATCTAGGGGAGGACCGGTCAGTGCCTAGAGGCTGGAGCCTGGGGCCTGGGGCCTGGAGCCTGGAGCCTGGTGCCTGGGGCCTGGGGCCTCGGGAGGATCGGCGGACTTCGGACTACCTTACACCACCCCCACCCCGGACCCGCCATGACAAAGAAGCTCTACTCCACTGCCGAGCTCGAGGTTTCGTGGGAGCCGGCGCTGTGCCGGCACTCGGGCAACTGCGTGCGGGGGTCGGCGCGGGTGTTCAACCCCAAGCGCCGGCCCTGGATCGAGCTCGAGCACGAGACCACCGAGCGGATCCTGGCCATCGTGGCCACCTGCCCATCGGGCGCGCTCAAGGCGCGGCGCCTGGCGCCGGGGGAGGTGGGGCAGAATATCGAAGGGGATGACCCCCGCGTGGGGGGCGCGCCGGAATAGCGGGGGTCGCCCCGCACCCCGTCAGGGAAGGAACCGCGCGCGCTCCTCGGGGCCCGGTACCAGGCACGCCGCGTCCCGCCCAAGCAGCCGGTGCCGGTGGCGGGCGATCAGGTCGTAGCACCGGTCGCGGAGCCCCGTCGGGATGAGCGCGCCAAGGCGAGCCACCGCCGCCCAGCCCCCGCCCAGATACCGCGCGACCGCCAACGCGGCCGCGCTCCGCACCAGCACCTCCCCGTCCTCCCCGACCCAGACCACCGAATCGACCTCCGCCAGCTCCGGGTGGCGGGCGAGGATCGGCGCGGCCGTCGTTCCCTGCAGGGGGGCGAACGACAAGGTCCCGCGCCGGTCGCGGCGCAGGACCCATTGCACGCTCGCGGCGCAGAAGCCGCAGGCGCCGTCGTAGAGGAGGAGCGAGGCGGCGGGCCGTCCCGCGGTCACGGATGCAGCTCCACCGGCGGCGTCCAGTCCTTCCCCAGGATCACGGTGACGTCCACCCGCCGGGTCGAGTCGGGGGCCAGCTCGATACGGCCGGCGCCGAGGAGCTTCTTCACCTCTTCGGCGCGCTCG
>DASTRQ010000046.1:0-20541 GCA_035761145.1 Gemmatimonadales bacterium | reverse complement strand
GTTCGATCCGAAGCACGCCGACGCGCGGAGACCCCAAGATCCTGAACCCTTTCGCCTCACAAAAATTCTGTTGTGGCTTTCAGGGTTCTCAGGCTTTCTGTTCCCGCCCATCCGTCCATCGAGCCGATCCCGACCCCGCGCGCGCTTCGGGGTCTTGGGGTTTCCGCGCCTTGGCCGGGAGCCGATCGACGCCGGCATTGGCCGGCGAGCCGCGCGCGGGATAGCTTCCGATCGTTCCGCTCCGCCGCGCCTCACGCGCCGTCCGCGCCCCACGCGCCTTCCTATGCTCCGTCGCCTCCTCGTCCTGCCCCTGCTGGCGCTCCCCGCCGCGCTCGCCGCCCAGATCGCCGCCACGGGAGGACCCTACACCCACGCCGACTCGCTGCGCGGCGACCCCGCCTCGCCCGGACGCCGCTGGTGGGACGTGAGCTTCTACGACCTCCACGTCGCGGTGACCCCGGCGGACAGCAGCATCGCCGGCTGGAACGCGATCACCTACCGCGTCACCGCCCCCGGCCGCGAGCTGCAGGTGGACCTGATGCCCCCGCTCCGCGTGGACTCGGTGACCGAAGCGGGTCGCCGCCTCCGCGTGCGCCAGGACGGCAACGCCTGGTTCGTCGCCCCGCGCCGCGCGGCGGTCGGCGCCACGGCCACCGTGACGGTGTACTACCACGGCCACCCGCACCCCGCCGTGCGGCCCCCGTGGGACGGAGGGTTCAGCTGGCGCACCGACTCCCTCGGCCGCCCCTGGGTGGTGACCACCGACCAGGGGGTGGGCGCGAGCCTCTGGTGGCCCAACAAGGACACCCAGGCCGACGAACCCGACAGCCAGCGCGTCGCCATCACCCTCCCCGACCCGATGGTGGACGTCTCCAACGGGAGGCTGAGGAGCACCACGCACCACCCCGACGGGACCACCACCTTTGAGTGGTTCGACCGCTCGCCGATCAACAACTACGCCGTCACCGTCAACGCCGGCTCGTACACGCACTTCGGCGACGTGTACCAGGGGGTGCGCGGCCCGCTCACGCTCGACTACTGGCCCATCGACTACCACGTGGACGCCGCGCGCCGGCAGTTCGCGCAGGTGCCCTCGATGCTCGCCTGCTTCGAGGACTGGTTCGGGCCGTACCCGTGGTACGCGGACGGGTACAAGCTGGTCGAGGTCTCCCACAACGGGATGGAGCACCAGAGCGCGGTGGCGTACGGCAACCGCTACGCCAACGGCTACCAGGGCCGCGACGTCTCCTTCACCGGGCTCGGCCTGCTCTTCGATTTCATCATCATCCACGAGAGCGCGCACGAGTGGTGGGGCAACAACATCACCAGCCAGGACCTGGCCGACATGTGGGTGCACGAGAGCTTCGCGAACTACGCCGAGGGGCTCTACGTCGAGTGCCGCTGGGGGAAGCAGGCGGGGGCCGACTACATCGTCGGGGCGCGGCGCGGCATCCGGAACGACCGGCCGATCGTCCCCGGCGCGTACGGGGTCAACGCGCAGGGCTCGGGGGACATGTATCCCAAGGGAGGGAACATGCTCCATACCATCCGCCAGCTCGTGGACGATGACGTGCGCTGGAAGGGGATCCTGCGCGGGCTCAACGCCACCTTCTGGCACCGCATCGTGACCGGCGCGGAGGTGGAGCGCTACATCGGCACGCAGGCGGGGATGGACCTTTCCAAGGTCTTCGACCAGTACCTGCGCGACGTGCGGGTGCCGGCGTTCGAGTACCAGGTGACGCCGGCCGGGGTGCGCTACCGCTGGGCCGACGTGGTGCCGGGGTTCGACATGCCGGTGCGGGTGGCGGTGGACGGCGAGACGATGCGGCTCCGGCCCACCGAGGCGTGGCAGACCCTGGCGCGGCCGGGGGCGCGCACGGTCAGCGTGGACCGGAACTACTACGTCGTCGCGCGGGCGGTGCAGTAGGGGCTCGCGGCGGTCGGGGAGGCCCCTGGCGGCATTGCGGGCCCCGAACTCGGGCCGTAAGATGGCTTGGCTGTCCCTTCCTCGACCCGGAGCCCGAATGCGGATCGTTCCTCCCTCCTCCCGTCCTCTCCGGAGCGGGCACCTCCTTCTGGCCTTCCTGGTCTCCGCCTGCGGTGGCGGGTCGACCGGCCCCACCCCGCTCGCCTACGAGTGGCTGCCGCAGGACTCGACGACGGTGGCCGCGGCCGAGTCGGTGTTCCTCGCGCGCGGCGGCACGGTCCTCCCCGCGTGCAGGGAGAGCTGGGCGATCGACTGTCCGGGAGGGGTCCCGGGAGCCCCGATCGACCTCGACATCGGCCGGGTCGGCGATTCCATCGCCGCGATCGACTCGACCCGGTGGTCGCTGAACGTCAGGCTGACGCTGAAGACGGGCACGGATATCCCCATCACGGTGGTGGGCGCCGAATGCGGGCTCGCGATCGACACCGGCGCGGGAACGGACTCGACGATCACCTTCAGCGTGCAGGCGCGATTCGTGCGTTGGGAGGATGATTCCACGCTGAATCGGATCGCGTTCAGCAATGCGACCGTGTCCGGGCTCTCTGGGGAGGACGTGGCCATCACCGGCGACGGCATCTGTCTCGGCGTCGCGGTGGAACCTGCCGTCGTCCTGGACGTCGTGACATCCGCCCTGGCGGGAGATGGTGCGCCGCTGTGTGGCGCGGAGGGTCCGGTCCTCTTCCAATCGTGTCCCGAGCCCGTCACGGCCTCGGGCCCGACCGCGGCGGCCGCGGACGTTGGCGAGCGTGCAAGCGGGAGCCGAAGTTCGCGGGTGTGATGCGGCGGTCGACGAAAGCGCGGGAGGCCCCTTGGACAGGAGCCTCCCGTTCGTCGTGCACCGGCCACGGGGCCGTCAGCGCTTTCGCGGTCGTTCCGCGTCCTTGCGACCTGCTGCTCGGGGCCCGGCCTCCCGACGCGCTGCCGGCCTGCCGCCCTCCGCGCGGTAGATCGTGACCGTGGTGTCCACGAACGGCAGCCGCGTGCCCCCCTTCGGCAGCCGGTGCTCGCGCGCGTGCTCGAGCACCAGCACCCGCGCGAAGGGGCACCCCTTCCAGGTCTCCACCAGCCGGTCGAGCACCGCCGAGCCGTACGGCGGGTCGGCGAAGGCGATGTCGTAGCTCCCCTCGGCCAGCGCCGCGGCGAAGGGGAGCGCGTCGCGCTTGTACACGCGCGAGCGCTCGCGGAGCCCCAGCCGCGCGACGTTGGACCGGAGGGCGTGCAGGCTGCCCGGGTTGAATTCGACGAAGTCGGCGGTGCGGGCCCCGCGCGAGAGCGCCTCGAGCCCCAGGGCGCCGGTGCCGGCGAAGAGGTCGAGCACCCGCGCCTTCGGGAGGTCGGCGGCGAGGGCGTCGAGCGCCGCGCCGCGCACGTGCTCCGCCGTGGGGCGTACGCGCCGGTCGGCGGGGGAGGTGAGGTGCCGTCCCGCCAGCCGGCCGGCCAGGATCCTCACGGCGTGGGCGGCGCCTGGAACGTGACGGTGAGCGTGTCGGCCAGGTGATTGTGGCAGGTCACCTTGTCCGACCCCGGGGCGCTGAAGGTGCCGGAGTACGACGAATCCGGGAGGGTCCCGGCTCCGCCGGTGTTCTGGTGCGGGAACCCGAGGTCCACCGTGTTGGTGTGGATGATGTGCGCCACGGTGTCGTCGTTCTCGATCCGCACCACGGTGTTGGTGTTGACGAGCACCCCGCTGGCGGCCTGGTCCCCCCAGTGAACCCCGGTGGCGCCGGCGCCCAGCAGCAGGTGGACCACGTATTCGTTGGCCACCGTGAGGGGCGTGCCGGCGCTGTGGTGGAGCTCGCCCGCGGTGGCCTCGACCGTGAGCGTCTGGCCGGTGGGGGCGGCCGCGGCGGTCCCCGGGATGGTCACCTGGAGGGTGACGGTGACGCTGTCGCCGGCGGCGAGGTCCACCGCCGTGTCCGAGGTGGCGACGCTCCAGGAGGCCGGGGCGCCGCTCACCGCGAGCGTCACCGTCCCGGCGAAGCCATCGGAACGGAGCGTGACCGGGATCTCGGTCGTGGTGCCGAGGGTGGTGGCGGGCGCGGTGGCGATCGCGATCCGGAAGTCCGGCGTCCCCTCCGCCGTGCCGCCATCGCCGCCGCAGGCGCCGAGCGTGGTGAGCGTGAGCAGGAGGGGGCCGCGGAGGGTGCGTGCGAGCTGGGGTGTCATCGGTCCAGTGGAGAGGGTGATCAGGGGTCCTGCCTGGGCACGGCCCGGCCCACGACGATGGTGATGTTGTCGCTCCCGCCGCCGTCGAGCGCGTCCTGCAGCAGCTGTTCGGCCACCTGTCGCGCGGAGGTCATCGTGCGCAGCCGCTCGGCGATGGCCTCGTCGGGGACGTGCTTGGTGAGCCCGTCGGAGCAGAGCAGGTGCACGTTGCGCCAGTCGGCGCGGAGCCGCGTCACCGCCGGGACGGCCGCGGGGCCGCCGATGCTGCTCGAGAGGATGTGGGCCAGGCGCGAGCGCCCGGCGTCGGCGCGCTTCAGCACCCCCTGGTCCACCAGGTCCTGCGCCATCGTCTGGTCGCGGGTGATCTGCGTCAGGGTGCCGTCGCGGTACAGGTAGTAGCGCGAGTCCCCCACCTGCAGGAGGTAGTACCAGGGCCACACGCCGAGCCAGACGGTGAGCGTGGTGGCCATGCTCACGAGGTCGGGCTCCGCCTTGAGCCGCTCGAGCACCGCGGCGTGCGCGGTGAGCGCCGCTTCCTGCAGCGCGTTCTCGAGCCCTTCGGCGCCGGGGCGTTCCTGGAAGCAGTGCAGGCTCTCGGTGAGGTACTGCGTGGCCACCTCGAGGGCCAGGCGGCTCGCCTCCTCGCCCCCGCCGGTGCCCCCCACGCCGTCGGCCACCATCGCGAGGAAGGCGGTGCGCTCCTCGGGAAAGAGCAGCCGCTCCTGCCGCGTGAGGCTGGTCTGCTGGATGTCGAGCCGGCGGTGGATGGAGCCGACCAGGAAGTGGTCCTGGTTGGTCGGCCGCGCCCGGCCCGGGTGGGTCAGGCCGTAGACGTCGATCTCGTCGTCGAGCGGTTTGCGGGTCACGCGGGGGCGGGGTGGGTGTCCCCGCAACGTACCCGCCGCGCGGCCCGCGCGACAGGGCCGGGCTACACCAGCGGGGAGGGGAGGCCGGGGGGCGCCGCCGCCAGGGCGGCGAGGTCGTGCTTGCCGCTCGGCAGGAGGGGGAGCGCGGCGTGGACCTCGTACCGCGCGGGCTGCATGTGCCGCGGGAGCTCCCGCGCGGCGAAGGCCTTGAGCCGCGCCAGGTCGCCGTGCGGCGCCAGGACCACGTGCGCCACGATCCGCGCCCCCCACACCGGGTCGGGTTCCCCCACCACCTCCGCCTCGTGCACCTCCCCCGAGGCCAGGAGCGCGTCCACCACCTCGTCCGGCCCCACGCGGAACCCCATCACCTTGATGAGGCGGTCCTTCCGGCTCACGTAGTAGAGGTACCCGTCGTCGTCGCTGCGCACGAGGTCGCCCGAATGGACCCGGCGCGCGCCGCCCGCCCCGTCGCGATAGACGCGCGCGGTGAGGGCGGGGTCGGCCCAGTAGCCGAGGGTCACCGTGGGGCCCTCGTGCACGAGTTCCCCCACCTCGCCGGGGCCCACGGGGTGGCCGTCGTCATCCACCACGCGCACCGCCGCGCCCGGGATGGCGCGGCCGATGGAGTCGGGGCGGCGGTCCACTTCCTCCGGGGGGAGGAAGGTGCTGCGCAGGACCTCGGTCAGCCCGTACATCAGCACCAGCGCCGCCTGCGGCTGGGCCTGGCGCAGGGCGCGCACCGCCTCGACCGGAAGGTGCCCGCCGGCGTTGGTGAGGAGCCGGAGGGCCGGAAGCGGCGCCTCGCGCAGGCCGCCGCCGTTGAGGAGCCGGAGCCAGAGCGGCGGCACGGCGGCGAGCACCGAGACTTCCGCGGCGCGCAGCGTCTCCACGATGGTGCGGGGCAGGGTGGCCCGTTCGACGACCAGGGTGGCGCCGGTCGCCACCGTGCAGAGGAGCTGGCTCATCCCGTACACCGAGCTGAGCGTCATCAGCCCCGCGAGGCGGTCCTCCGGCGTGAGGCCGAGGTAGCCGGCCACCGTCCCCGCCGCGGCCAGGAGGTTGGCGTGCGAGACGGCGACCCCCTTGGGCTGCCCGGTGGAACCCGAGGTGTACACGATCTGCGCGGGGGCGTCGGGGCGGCAGGGGTGGAGCGGCAGGGGCGCCTCCGCGGCCGCGGGTACCTCGCCCAGGTCGATGACGTGGAGCCCCCCCTGCAGCGGGCGGGGCTGGCGGGCGAGGAGCTCGACCGTGGTGAGGAGCCGCGCCGCGCCGGCGTGGCCGACGATGTGGTCGATCTGCCGGGGCCGGAGCCCTTCGTTGACCACGACCGCGATCCCTCCCGCCGCGAGCACGCCGACGAACGCCGCGGCGGCCTCGGCCCCGCGCTCCAGGAGGAGCGCCACCCGTTCGCCGGGACGGAGCCCGTCGGCCCGGAGCGCGCTCGCGACGCCCTCCGCGCGGGCGCGGAGCGCGCCGTGGGTGGCCTGCCGCGCTCCGTCCACCACGGCGGGGTGGTCCGGCCGGCGGTCGGCCGAGTCCCAGAGCAGGCGGGCGGCGTTCACGGGCATCGTGGCACTCCGAAGGGGTCGCTTGGCGGAATGCGGCACGTCTTGTACCGGGCCGTGAGCCGCGGATGAGCGGGGGCAGCGTGGCGCGGCCGCGGCGGCGGTGCGGAGGGTGTGGCGCCGGCGCCGCACCGCGGACGGCGCCCACCGCGGGTCCTGCCGTCCGGCGAACACCGGATACGCGGGGCGGCGGCTCGGTTGTTGCTCTCCCTCGCGGCGGACCCTTCGGGAGCGACCCTCATGGACGCGGCGGGCGGGGAGCGGCTCCGGCTCGAGGCCGGGCGTGCGATGGCGCAGATCGTGGTCTCGCTGCGGGAACAGGTGGGACAGGTCCTGCACCGGAGCGGGGCGGTGGTGGCGGTGAGCGGCGGGATCGACAGCTCGGTCTGTGCCGCGCTGGCGGTGCAGGCGTTCGGGGCCAAGCGGGTGCTGGCGCTGGCCCTCCCCGAGCGCGACAGCGACCCCGCGAGCCTCGAGCTCGCGCGCGCGCTCGCGACCCACCTCGGCGTCGAGCTGGTGGTGGAGGACGTGAGCCCGCTCCTCGAGGCGGCGGGGTGTTACGCGCGCCGCGACGCCGCGATCGCGCGGCTGGTCCCCTGGGGCCCCGGGTGGCGCAGCAAGCTGGTCGTGGAAGGGGGGGGACGCGACAGCGACCGGCTCCCGCTCAGCTACCTCGTGGTGCGCGACCCCGACGGGCGGGAGGAGCGGGTGCGGCTCCCGGTGCGCGAGCACCGCGAGATCGTGGCGGCGACCAACTTCAAGCAGCGCGTCCGCGCGATGCTGGCCTACTACCACGCCGACCGCCTCCAATACGCCGTCGTCGGCACGCCCAACCGGCTGGAGTACGAGCTCGGTTTCTTCGTGAAGGGGGGCGACGGCCTCGCCGACGTGAAGCCGATCGCGCACCTCTACAAGTCGCAGGTGTACCAGCTGGCCGAGCACCTGGCGCTCCCCGCCGCCATCCGCGCGCGCGCGCCGACCACCGACACCTACTCCCTCCCGCAGTCGCAGGAGGAGTTCTTCTTCGCCTCGCCCCTCGGGGAGCTCGACCGGGTGCTCGAGGCGCGCAACGCCGGCCGCGACGCGGCGGCCGCCGCCCGGGAGCTCGGCCTCGGCGCGCGGCAGGTGGAGCGGATGTACGACGAGATCGACCGCAAGCGGCGCGCGGCGCGCTACCTGCACCTGCCCCCGCTGCTGGTGGACCCGGCGCTCGAGGTGGAGGCCGAGGTGGCGGTCGAGGTGGGCTGATGTGCGGCCTGGCCGGGGTGGCGCGGGTGGAACCCGGCGGTGTCGGCCTGCCGATGCTGCGCCGGATGGCCGCCGCGCTCCGCCACCGCGGCCCCGACGGCGAGGGGTACGAGCTCGGCGCGCAGGTGGGGCTCGCGCACACCCGGCTCAGCATCATCGACCTGGCGCACGGCGCCCAGCCCATCACCAACGAGGACGGCCGCCTCGCCATCGTGTACAACGGCGAGATCTTCAACTTCCCCGAGCTGCGTCGCACCCTCGAGGCGCTGGGCCACCGCTTCCGCACCCGCACCGACACCGAGGTGGTGCTCCACGGCTGGGAGGAGTGGGGGGAGACCCTCCTGCCGCGGCTCGAGGGGCAGTTCGCCTTCGCGCTGGTGGACCGGCGCGACCGCTCGGTGGTGCTCGCGCGCGACCGCTTCGGGGTCCTGCCGCTGTACCACCATCAGGACGCCGCGGGGGACCTCGTCTTCGGCTCGGAGATGAAGGCGCTCTTCGCGAGCGGCCTGGTGCCGGCGGAGCCCGACCCCGCCGCGCTCGACGAGATCTTCACCTTCTGGGCGGTGCGCCCGCCGCGCACGCCGTTCCGCGGGGTGCGCGCGCTCCGGCCGGGGCACTGGCTCCGTTGGCAGGGGGGTCGCCTGGAGGAACACGCCTGGTACCGGCTGGGCTACCCGCTCCCGGGGGAGGAGGCGCCGGGGAGCGAAGCGGCGCTCGACGCCCTGCTCCGCGCGGCGGTGCGGGGGCGGCTGCTGGCCGACGTGCCGGTGGGCGGCTACCTGAGCGGCGGGCTCGACTCGAGCGCGGTGGCGGCGCTCGCCGCGCGCGAGGGGAGCGAGCTGCTGCGCACCTTCTCCGTCGCCTTCGCCGACCCGCGCTTCGACGAGCGCCGCTTCCAGGAGGAGGTGGCGGGCGCGGTGGGGAGCCGGCACGCGGTGGCCGAGATCGGCGCGGCGGAGATCGGCGCGGTCTTCCCCGAGGTGGTGCGCCACGCGGAGACGCCGCTGGTGCGCTCCGCCCCGGCGCCGCTCTACCTGCTGTCGCGGCTCACGCGGGAGCGCGGGATCACGGTGGTACTCTCGGGGGAAGGGTCGGATGAGCTCTTCTGGGGCTACGACCTCTTCAAGGACACCGCGGTGCGGCGCTTCTGCCTGCGCCACCCCGCCTCGGCGCGGCGGCCCCGGCTCTTCGACCGGCTGTACGCCGAGGACCGGCCGGCGGGGCGGGGGGCGGAGTTCTGGCGCGCGTCGTTCCTCGCCGCGGATGACGTGGGCGACCCGCTCTTCTCCCATCTGCCGCGCATCCGCCTCACGCAGTGGATCCGCGGCTTCTACGCCGACGACTTCGCGGCGCACCTGCGCGACCTCCGCACCGACCCCCTCGCGGAGCTCCGCGCCGAGCTGCCGGCGGACTTCGCGCGCTGGTCGCCGGTGCAGCGGGCGGCGTACCTCGAGATCACGACGCTCCTCTCGCCCTACCTCCTCTCGAGCCAGGGGGACCGGATGGCGATGGCGCACGGCGTGGAGCTGCGGGTGCCGTTCCTGGACCACCGCGTGGCCGAGTTCGCCGTGCGGCTCCCCGAATCGCAGAAGCTCCTGGGCCTCAAGGACAAGGTGCTGTTGCGGCGCTGGGCGGCGCGGGTCCTGCCCCCCGGCCTGGCGCGGCGCCCCAAGCAGCCGTACCGCGCGCCGGCGCTCGCCCCCTTCGTGGGGCCGGAGGCGCCGGCGTACGTGGACGACCTGCTCACCCCCGCGGCGCTCGCCGGGGCGGGGGTCTTCGACCCCGGACGCGTGGCGGCCCTCGTGCGCCGCGCGCGCGCCGGGCAGGCCACGGGGATGCGCGAGCACCAGGCGCTGGTCGCCGTGATCAGCACCCAGCTGTGGCACCACACGTTCCTCGGGCCCTCGTCGCCGCCGCGCGCGGACGACGAGGACCCGCGCATCTCCGCCCCCGTCGCCGGGCTCCAGCTCGCCGGCGCCTGACCCCGAGGAGTCCCGATGACCGCCCCCGCCCTCCCCGACCGCGCCGCCATCGTGGACGCCGCGCGGCAATGGATCCGCGAGAACTTCCTGTACATGCGCCCCGACTGGCCCCTCACCGAGGAGACCGAGCTCCTCCGCGGCGGGGTGGTGGACTCGGTGGGCGTCGTCGAGCTGGTGGGATGGCTCGAGACCACCTGGCACCTCACCATCCCCGAATCGGAGATCACCGAGGCGCATCTCGGCACCCTCGGCGCCATCGCCGACTACGTCCGGGAGCGCCTGGCCTCGGGGGAAGGATCGGCGGCATGGCCGCGCCAGGTGGCCTGAGCGCCCCGGCGCCCCCGCGCGGCCACGCCGCCACCGCCATCCGGCCCTTCCGGATGGCGGACCTCCCGGCGGTCGCCGCGCTCCGGCGGCGCGCCTTCGCGCGGAGCGAGCGCACCCGTCCCGGCGCGCTCGAGGCGTATCTCGAACGGATGTTCCTCGGCCACCCCTTCGCCGAGGCCGGGATCGCGTCGCTCGTCGCGGAGGACGCCGCGGGGCGGGTGGTGGGGTTCCAGGGGGTCGTGCCGGCGCGGATGTGGTACGGGGCGCGGCCCCTTATCGCGGCGGTGGGCACCCAGCTGATGGTGGCCCCCGAGGCGCGCGGGCTCACCGGGCGCGCGCTGGCGCGCGCCCTCTTCGACGGCCCGCAGGACCTCACGCTGAGCGACGTGGCCAACGACGCGGCGCGCCGGCTCTGGGAAGGGCTGGGCGGCGCGCCGGTGCCCTGGCTCGCCGAGTCGTGGACCCTCGCGCTGCGGCCCTGGCGGCACCGCGCCAACCGGCGCGTGATCGCCGGCGCGGGACGGCTGGCGCGCGCGGCGCTCTACGGCGCGCGTCCCGCGCTCGCCGTGGCCGACCGGCTCGCGGCGCGCCCCGCAACGCTCCCCGCCGGCCTCCGCTTTGCGCCGCTCGATGCCGACGCGATGGCCGCGGCGGCCGACCGCCTGCTGGGCGACTACCCCCTCCGGCCGCGCTACGATGCGCCGGAACTCCGCTGGCGGCTGCACCAGGCGGCCGAGAAGCGCGAGTTCGGCGCCCTCGAGGGGGCGATGGTGCTCGGGGAGGAGGGGGTGACGGGGTGGTTCCTGTACTACCGGAACGACGCGGGGGAGTGCGAGGTGGTGCAGGGGGTCGCGGCGCGACGCGACGAGGCCACGTTGCTCGAGGCGCTGGCGGCCCACGCCTGGGCGCGGGGCGGGGTGGCGCTCACCGGGCGGCTCGGGCCGTCGCTCCTCGGGCCGCTGGCCGCGCGCCGCGCCACGCTCTGCCACGAAGGGCCGAGCGTGGTGTGCCAGAGCCGCGACGCCGCGATCCGGGGCGCCGTCGCGCGCGGGGAGCTCTGGCTCTCGCGGCTCGACGGTGAGTGGTGGATGAGCTTCTAGCGCGCCGCCTCGCCCAGCGCCGCCATCGCGTCCCGGAGCTGGCGGTCGGAGAGGTACGGCGCCGGGCCGAAGCGGAGCACCTCGCCCCGCGCGTCGGTGAAGACGCCGCGCGCGTGGAGCGCCGCCGCGAGCGCCGGCGCGCGCGGGGCCCGGAGCGCCAGGAAGCCGCCGAGTTCCGTGCGCGGCGCGCTCCGGTCCCGCGTCACGACCGCGGGGTCGAGGTCCAGCGCGTCGAACGCCTCGGCCAGCACCCCCACCTGGTGCTGGCTCACCTCGCGGAGCAGCGCCGGCGTGAGGCCCTGCGCGGTGAAGAAGTCGAACACCGCCGCGGCGCGGTAGTGGCTCGCGGGGTCGTAGGTGGCGCCGGCGAAGCGGTCCCCGCCGGCGCCGTACGCCACCCGTCCCGCGTCGTGGCGGTCGGCGAGGGCGGTGAACTCGCTGTACCACCCCGTGACCACCGGCCGCAGCGCGCACTCCGCCGGGATCCGCAGGAAGCAGTTCCCCTCGCCGAGCTGGCAGTACTTGTACCCGCCCCCGACCACGTAGGCGTCGAGGAGTCCCTCGGCGCGCAGGTCGAACGGCACGACGTTGAGCGCGTGGTACGTGTCCACCAGCAGCGAGGCGCCGTGGCGGCGGCACGCGGCGGCCACCTGCGCCAGCCCGCGCGCGATCCGGCCGGTGTCGAAGAACACCGCCGAGACGAGCACCAGCGCGGTGCGGCCGTCCACCGCCCGCGCCAGCCGCTCGGCCACGCCCTCCACCGGCGCCTCGGGCACCCGCACCACCTCGAGCCCTTCCTCGGCCAGGCGGTCCAGCTGGCGGCGGATGGTGTGGACCTCGCCGTCGGTGGTGACGAGCCGCGGCCGCTCGCGGAGCGGGAGCGCCGAAAGGAGCCGCACCACGAGCTCGTGGGTGTTGGGCGCGAGCGCGATCCCGCCGCCGGCGTCGCCGAGGAGGCGCGCGAAGCCCGCGCGCACCCGGTCGGCGCGCGCGAAGGCGTGCTCCCACTTGTCGTCCACGTACCGCGCCGCGTCGAGCCACGCCTCGGCCTGCGCCTCGAAGCCGACGTCGGGCCACGCCTGGTGCGAGTGGCCGGTGAGGAGGAGCCGCTCCGCGACCCGGAAGCGCGCGTAGTGCGGGGCCAGCGCGTTCGGCGTCGCGTGGAGGGCGGCGGGCTCCACCGTCAGAGCTCCGCGCGAATGGCCCAGAGGTCGGGGAAGAGGGGCTGGTCCAGCGTGGTCTTGAGGTACTCCGCCCCCGCGCTCCCGCCGGTGCCCTGCCGCGTGCCGATGGTGCGCTGCACCATCTTGACGTGGCGGTAGCGCCACTCCTGCAGCCCCTCGTCGAGGTCCACCAGCCGCTCGCAGAGGTCGGCCAGGTCGGGCTCGGTGCGGTACACCTGCACCAGCGCGGGACGGAGGTCGGGGGAGGGGGCCACCGGGCGCGTCACGTCGCGCGCCAGGTCGGCGGCGGGGACGGCCACGCCGTGGGCGGCCAGGTGCTTCAGGAAGGCGTCCCAGAGCGTCGGCGCGGCCAGGCGGCGTTCGAGCCGCGCGCGGTGCGGGCCCCCGGCCGGGTAGCGCTGCAGGGCGCGCGGGTCCTTCTTGCCGAGGGCGAACTCGAGCTCGCGGAACTGGAACGACTGGAACCCGCTCCCCGACTCGAGGCGGTCGCGGAAGGAGAGGAACTCGAGCGGCGTCATCGTCTCGAGGATGTCGAGCTGGCCCACCATCACCTTGAGGATGGTGAGCACCCGCTTGAGCGTGTGCCGCGCGCGATGGCCCTCGTCCCGCGCCAGGAGCCGCTCCAGGTGGTCGAGCTCGTGCAGCACCTGGCGGAACCAGAGCTCGTACACCTGGTGGATGACGATGAAGAGCATCTCGTCGTGCTCCGGCCCGTCGGAGAGGGGCCGCTGCAGCGTGAGCAGCTCGTCGATCTGGAGGTACTCGGAGTAGGTGGGCATCCGCGAAAGATATCTCAGGCCGCCGCGAGCGGAGCCCCCGTCTCCCACCACGCCTCGAGCCCCGGCCAGGGACCGTACCCCGCGGCGGTGTTGATGTGTCCCGCCTCCGCGGGCAGGATCGTCGCGCGGAGATGCAGCGGGTCGCCGTAGGTGGCCTGCACGCCGGCGGCATCGTGCTCGTCGCGCGCGGAGCCCACCAGCGCCACCTCGTGCCCGGCGCGGCGGAGCGCCTCGCCGTCGAGCGGCACGGGGAGGAAGCCGCGGATCACCCGAGCGGCGCGGATCGCCTCGGGCGACGGCGGGGCGGCCAGCAGCACCCGGGTGCGCACCGCGGGGGTCGCCACCCGCGCCGCCGCCAGCCGCGCCACGTGGTGCAGCCAGAGCACCGCGCCGAGCGAGTGGCAGAGGATCACGTGCTCCTCGGCCCCGAGCGCCGCCAGTTCGGCGCGCGCCGTGACCAGCGCCTGGTGCCAGCGCTCCAGCTCCGGCGTGTCCTCGTCCGGCAAGTTCGGGAACACGACGGGCGCCCCGCGCGCCCGGAGGCGCTCGGCCAGCCAGCGCTGCCAATGGTCGGGACCGGATCCGGTCCAGCCGTGCACGAGCAGGGTACCGCGGCGGATCTTGCCCACGCGACGCGCCTCTCGGGATCGCGGGTGGGCTCAGGGGAGGCCGAAAGGATGCCGCCCGATGGGGGGAGCCCGCAAGGGGAAAGGGGGCTTCATCCGCGTCGAGCTCCCCCCGGGGAGGTCACCCCGGGCCGCCATCGGCGGTCGGGGCCGTGGCAAACCCCTTGCGCGTCATCTCCCCCCATCCCCCGCGCTGGCGGAGCGCGGCCCAGAGCCCGCGGAGCCGCCACCAGGTGCTCAGCTGGTGGTACCCGACCGCCTCGACGACCGACGTGAGCATCAGCTTGCCGAGGTCGCTGGTGCGGGGGTAGCGGCGGAAGGTGAGCTCCTCGAGGCCGATGGCGGCCACCGAGAGCGCGGTGCCGAGCGCGAACGCGAGGAGGAGGAACGCGACGACGTAGGCGCCGCTGGCCCGGCCCAGCGCCACCGTGAGCGCGAAGGCGAGGAAGCCCACCGCCTCGATCACGGGGCCCAGCATCTCGAGGAAGAAGTAATACGGCATCGCCACCATCCCGATGATGCCGTAGCGCGGATGGCCAAGCATCCGCCGGTGGCGCCAGAGCACCTCCGCCAGGCCGCGCTGCCAACGCACCCGCTGGCGCCCGAGGATGCGGAGCGACTCGGGGCATTCGGTCCACGCCACCGGGTCGGGGGCGAAGGCGATCCGGTAGGGGATCCCCTGCTCGCGGCAGTGGCGGTGCAGGCGCACCACGAGCTCCATGTCCTCGCCCACCGTGGTCGGGTCGTAGCCGCCCGCCGCGACGACGGCGCTGCGCTTGAACATCCCGAAGGCGCCCGAGATGATGAGCGTGCCGTCCAGGGCGTCCCAGCCGACGCGGCCGCTCAGGAAGGAGCGGAGGTACTCCACGACCTGGATGCGCGCGAGGAGGTTGTCGGGGAGGCCCACGCCGGTGACCATCCCGGCGCGCACGGTGCACCCGTTGATGATGCGGATGATGCCGCCGGCGGCGACGGTGCGGTCGTCCTCGAGGAAGAGCCGCACGATGCGCGAGAGCGCGTCGCGCTCCAGGAGCGAGTCGGCGTCGATGGCGCAGAAGAGGGGGGTGCGGACGTGGGCCAGGCCGGCGTTGAGCGCGTCGGCCTTGCCGCCGTTCTCCTTGTCGAGCACCCAGAGGGCGGGATGGCTGCGGCTGCGGTAGAGCTGCCGCACCGGGCGGGAGGGGATGTCGGCGGTGGGGCCGCGGGTGGCGGGCACCAGGTCGTAGGCCGCGATCAGGGTCGCGAGGGTGCCGTCGCGCGAGCCGTCGTTGATGACGAGCACCTCGTGGTCGGCGTACTCGAGCGCGAGGAGCGACCGCACCGACTGCACGCAGGTGGCCTCCTCGTTGTACGCCGGGGCCAGGAGGGTCACCGGCGGGGCGCCGCCGAGGTGGAGCACGTCGCCGGTGTCGAGCGCGCGGAGCCGGCCGGTGTAGCGGCGGAGCGCCACCAGCGCCACCAGCGTGGTGAGGAAGTAGAGGCCGTTGAGGAGGACGAAGTAGCCGAGCGCGAGGGTGTTGAGCCGGTCGAGCAGCGTGGCGAGCATCAGGCGCCCCCCTCGAGCAGCGCCTCGCGCGCCAGGAGCGCCACCGGGCCGCCGCGGCCGGCGGCGGCCAGGAGGGCGGTGCGTCCCGGCCCCGCGGCGAGGGCGCGCGCCGCCTGCTCGGCCACCCAGCGCGAGGGGTCGCGCAGCGCGGCGGCGAGGAGCGGGACCTCGGGGCCGGCGCCCAGGGCGCCCAGCGCGCGCACGGCGGCGAGCCGCACCGCCTCCTCGGGGGCGGCGGCCATCTCGCGCACGGCGGGAAGGTGCTCCGCGTGCCCCACGCGCGCCAGGAGGCGGAGCGCCGCGGCGCGGAGCTCGGGGTCGTCGGTGGTGCGGAGCGCGGTGACGGCGGCGTCGCCGCTCTCGGCGTCGTTGAGCAGGGCCAGGGCGTCGGCCACCACGGCGCGCGCGCGCGAGGGGAGGCTCAGGTCCTCGAGCGCCACGCGCAGGGGACGGGCCGCCTCGGGACCCACCGCCGCGAGCATCGCGGCCAGGTGGCTGGGCCGCCACGGCGCGAAGCGGTGCAGGTGCGCTACCAGGAGCCGCGCGTGGTCCTCTCCCCCCAGCCGCGCCAGCGCGCGCGCGGCCACCATCGCCACGAGGGGCGAGGAGTCCTCGAGCGCGGCGCGCAGGTCGGCGAGCTCCCCCGCCGGCCCCAGCACGCCGAGGAGGTCGGCGCTGCGGGCGCGCCGGGAGGGGAGCGGGGCGCGGAGCCCGGCGCGGATCTCGGGGAGGAGCGGGCGCGCCACCTCGAGCAGGCGGTCCCGCTCGGGGCCCGTCACCCGCCGAGCGAAGCGCCCCAGGAAGTCCACGAAGTAGGGGCGCTCCGCGGGGGTGAGCGCCTCCAGCAGGGTGGCGGCGGGGACGTCGCCGGTGAGCACCGCGAGGAGCCGCGGTTCCCACGCCTCCTCCACCGCGGCCCAGCGCGCCGCGGTGCGCGCGTGCCGCACGCGCACCAGCACGGTGGCCAGCGCCGCCGCCACCGCGAGCAGGGAGCAGGTCCCCGCGGCCTCGATGACGGCGTGGAGGAGGGGCCCGTTCAGCGGCGTTGCAGCAGGCGGTCCACGCGGACCGTCAGCTCCGTGGGGGAGAACGGCTTGACCAGGTAGTCGTCCGCGCCGAGCGCGAACCCCTTCACCACGTCCTCCTCCCCCCCGAGGGCGGTGAGGAGGATGACCGGGAGGGCGCGCGTGCCCGGGTCGGCGCGGAGGCGGCGGAGAAGCTCGTGGCCGTCCATCACCGGCATCTTGACGTCGAGGATCAGCAGGTCGGGAGGGGCCTCGGCGATGGCGCGGAGCGCCGCGCCGCCGTCGGCGGCGGCGACGACGCTGTGCCCCGCCTTCCCCAGCCGGTGGGTCACGATGCTCACGATGAGGCGGTCGTCGTCGGCGACGAGGATGCGCGCGGGGCCCGACGGGCCTGGGGCGGCGGGGCGGGGGAGCCCGGCCGGCGGGGCGGGGGCGGGGTGGCGGCCCGCGGCGCGCGCCAGGCGCCCTTCCACCGCCGCCGCCAGCACCCCGACGTCGAGCGGCTTCTCGAAGTAGCCGTCGGCGCCCAGCACGTAGCACTCCCGCTTCACCTCGGGGCCGACGTCGGCGCTCAGGATGAAGACCGGGAGCTCCCGTGTCTCGGGCGCCGTGCGCCACCGCTGCAGGAGCCGGCGCCCGTCCTCGTCCGCCAGGAAGAGATCGAGCAGGACCAGGTCGCACCGGTCGCGCGCCAGCGCCGCCTCGGCCTCCGTGGTCGTCGCCACCGCCGTGACCTGCCGCTGCGGGCCGCCCAGGGCCGCGACCAGGAGCGCCGTGATCACCGGGTCGTCGTCCACCACCAGCAGCCGCTCGCGGACGTCGTTGCCCAGGGTGCGCAGGTGGTCGGCCAGGGCGCGCACCGCCCGGGGGAGCGCGGCGGGGGCCGCGTCCTCGACCGCGCCCGCGAGGGTGGTGACCTCCGGGTAGCCGTACGCGCCACCGGCGCCGCGGAGCTGGTGGCCCAGGCGGCGGATCGGCGCGGCATCGGCACCGGGCGCGGCGAGCCAGCGGTCGAGCTCGGCGCGGGCCAGGGCGAGGCGCTCGAGGAACTCCGCGACGAGCTCGGGCGGGAGCGGATCGGCGTCGGTCAACGGAGAGAGGGGTGGGTGACCTCCCAAGGTACCGCGCACCGGGCGCCGGGGCCAATGGCGCGGGCCCGGCGCTCCCCGCTCATCCGCGCGCCAGCCCCTGGCCCCCCACCGGCAGCGTCTCGTGCCGCTCGCCGAAGCCGGCGATGAGCGGACGGCCCTTGGCGATGGCCGCCTGCACCGCGGCGAGCTGCAGCGACGCCTGGTGATGGGCACGGTCCACCCAGACCTCGGTGATCCAGAGCGCGTCCGGGTCGGCGGGGTCGGTGGCGATGACGTAGCTGAGGCACCCCGGCATCGCGGCCGTTCCCTCGAGCAGGATCTCGAGGAGCGCATCGCGCCGGCCGGGGTGGGCGAGCATCTTGCCGATGAGTCCGTACATGGTCGTCCGCGGCGAGGGTAGGGCTAGAGGAGCCTGGGGTTGGCGCGCCAGAGCGCCCAGGTGAGCGCGGTGGCGAAGGTGACCCACGCAAGGTAGGGCACCAGCAGCCACCCGGCGATCCGTCGCACCCGGCCAAAGCACCACGCCGTGGCGGCGATGAACGCCCATAAGGTGACGATCTCGCCGAGCGCGGCCGCACCGAGCCGCCAGGCGAAGAAGAGCCAGGTCCACGCCGCGTTGAGCCCCAGCTGCACCACGAAGAGCCGGAGCCCGATGCGCCGCGCCTCCGCGAGGGGGGCGGTCGCGGGCTCCGCCTGCCAGACGAGCCACGCCGCGGTCCCCATCATTAGATAGAGCGCGGTCCATACCGGCCCGAACGCCCCGCCGGGGGGTGCCCACGCGGGGCGGACGAGGGCGGTGTAGAACTCGCGGGCGTCCAGGGAGGCCACCGCCCCCGCCGCGCCGGCCAGGAGGGGAAGGGCGAGCCAGCCGGCCAGCGCCCACCAGCGTCGGATCCGCATCGTCGGCCTCACTTCCGTCCCGGGCCCGCCGCCGCGTCGTCGGCGCCGAAGGTGGCGCGCGCCTCGGCCAGCAGCGGGCGGATCAGGGGATTGGGGAACCGCCGGGTCAGGGTCAGCGCGTAATAGGTCTCCCGGAGCCCGGGGATCGGCGCCACCTCCGCGAGGGAGCCGGTGTCGAGCTCGTCGCGCACCACGATGGCGGGCACCACCGCGAGCCCCACCCGTTCGCGGGCCAGGAGGCGGAGCATCGCCATGTCGTCCACCTCGGCGGCGATCCGGGGCCGGACGCCGAGCCGGTCGGCCAGCGCGTCGAAGTCGGCGCGGATCACCGTGCCCTGGGTGGGCAGGATGAGCGGTTCCTCGGCCAGGAGCTCGGCGAGGGGGCGGCGGCCCCGGCGCGGCCGCCCCACCAGGCTCACGCGCTGCGTGGCGATCGGGTGCGCCACGCAGGCGGTGCCGGCGTCGCGGCGGGGGGCGGCGTTGGCGAGCACCAGGTCGAGCTCGTGCGCCTCGAGCGCGCCCAGCAGGCTGCCGACGGAGCCCGAGTGGATCACGACCTCCACGTCGGCGCGGCCAAGGAGGGGGCGGAAGAAGCGCAGCTGGAAATTGCGCGACATCGTGGCGACGGCGCCCGCCCGGAGCACGAGCCGCTCGCGCCCGCGGTCGCGGAGCGTGCTCACCAGCTCGTCGCCCGCGGCGAAGATGGCGTCCGCGTGGTCGAGCGCGATGCGCCCCGCCTCGGTGAGCACCAGCCGGCGGCCGCGCCGCTCGAAGAGGGGGTGCCCCAGGGCGTCCTCGAGCTTCCGGACCTGGAGCGACACCGCCGACTGCGCCACGCGCAGGCGCGCCGCGGCCCGGGTCAGGTTCCCCTCGTGCGCCACCGCGCGGAAGTACTGGAGGTGATGGTAGTTGAGCGCGTTCATCGGGCCGTTGGTCGTTCTTTCCAATATATCATATTATTCGTAACAATCTATTGGACGTATGCCGGGGGGCGTCGGTATCTATGGCGCCATGCCGCACCCGACCCAGTCGTTCGCCCTGCTCCCGCTCCTCGCCCCGCTGGCCTGGCTCGGCGTCGCGCTGGCCGCGCGCCGCGCGCCGGGGCCCCGCCCCCGCCCCCTCCTCGCCCTGGCCGACGCCGCCGGGGCGTTCACCCTCGGCGTCGCCGCGCTGAGCGGGATGCTCGCCTGGCGCATCGGGCCCGCCACGAGCCCCCTCCTCGGCGCCGGCGGCGTCGGGCTCGCGGTGCGGCTCGACGCCCTCGGCGCGGTGATGCTGGCCCTCGTGGCCTTCATCGGCGCGGTGGTGGTGCGCTACAGCCGCCGCTACCTCGACGGCGAGGCGCGCCAGGCGCGCTTCGTCGGCGGCCTGGCGCTCACCCTCGCCGCGGTGATGCTCCTGGTGGTGGCCGGGACGCTCTGGCAGCTCGCCGCGGCCTGGATCGGCACGAGCCTCGCCCTCCACCGGCTCCTCCTCTTCTACCCGGAGCGCCCCGGCGCACGGCGCGCCGCCCGCAAGAAGTTCGTGGTGGCGCGGCTCGGCGACGCCGCCCTCCTCGCCGCGCTGGCCCTGCTGGCCCTGGCCTACGGCACGACCGACCTGGGCACCCTGCTCGCGCGCGCGCAGGACGCGCTGGCCAGCGGCGTCCTCCCGGCCGGCACCACCGTCGCGGCGCTCCTGCTGGTGGCGAGCGCCGCCCTCAAGTCGGCGCAGTTCCCGACCTATGGCTGGCTGGTCGAGGTGATGGAGACCCCGACCCCGGTCAGCGCGCTGCTCCACGCCGGCATCCTGAACGGCGGGCCGTTCCTCGTCGCCCGGCTGGCGCCGGCGGTGAGCGGCGCGCCGGCGGCGATGGCGGCGCTCGTCCTGCTCGGCGGGGCCACCGCCGCCATCGCGTCGCTGGCCATGACCACGCAGCCCAGCGTCAAGGTGGCGCTCGCCTATTCGAGCGCGGCGCACATGGGCTTCTCGCTCCTGCTCTGCGGCCTCGGCGCCTTCCCGCTGGCGGTCCTGCACGTGGTGGCGCACTCCTGCTACACGGCCCACGCCTTCCTGCCCTCGGCCAGCGCCGTCGAGGGCGCGGGGGCCGGGGCGCGCGCGACGCCCCCGGCCACCGCGCCGCGCATCCTCCTTGGCCTCCTGACGGCGG
>DASTRQ010000045.1:0-12911 GCA_035761145.1 Gemmatimonadales bacterium | reverse complement strand
GTCGCACCCCCAGCACCCAGCACTCAGCACCCAGCACCATGCGTTTGACCCTGCTCGGCACCGGCACCTCGTTCGGCGTCCCGGTCATCGGCTGCGGGTGCGCGGTGTGCACCTCGACCGACCCCCGGGACCGCCGGGGGCGCTGCGCGGCGGTGGTGGAGGTGGGCGGGCGCACCCTGCTCATCGACACGCCGCCCGAGCTCCGGCTCCAGCTGCTGGCCGCGGGGGTGACGCGGGTGGACGCGGTGCTCTACACCCACGCCCACGCCGACCACGTGGCCGGGATCGACGACCTCCGGGTCTTCAGCGACCGCACCGGCGCCGCGCTGCCGCTCTACGGCCCCGCCGACGCGCTCGAGGCGATCCGCCGCGGGCACGCCTATATCTTCGACGACGGCATCACGGTGCCCCGGGGCACGAGCAAGCCGCGGCTCACCCTCCATCCGCTTGCGGCGGGGCGCCCCGCGACGGTGGCGGGGGTCGAGGTCCTCCCGCTCGCCTTCCCGCACGGCGGCACCGAGGTCTTCGGCTACCGGATCGGCGACGTGGCCTACGTGACCGACGCCAAGACGGTGCCGCCGGAGGCGGCCGAGCGGCTGCGGGGGCTCAAGGTGCTGGTGCTCAACGCGCTGCGCCCGAGCCCGCACCCCACGCACCTCTCGATCCCCGAGGCGCTCGAGGTGGCCGCGGCGCTCGGCGCCGGGCAGACCTTCCTGACGCACCTGACGCACGAGACGGGGCACGCGGCGCTCGCCGCCGCGCTCCCCGGCGGCGTGGCCCCGGGCCACGACGGACTGACGCTGGAGGTGGGATGACGCTGCACCTGCACTACGGCCGGATGTTCCAGGACCGCCTCGACGGGGCGCACGGCCTGCCGCGCGCGCGCCTCGCCGCCCTCGCGGCGCGCTTCCCCGAGGTGCAGCAGGAGGTGGCGCGCCGGCGCGGGGCGGGGGAGTACGGCTTCCTGCGGCTCGGGGAGCGCACCGACCAGGCGCGGGAGATCGCGCGCTTCGCCGAGGGGCTGGGGCAGGCGTACGACCACGTCCTGGTGCTCGGCATCGGCGGCTCCGCGCTCGGCGCGCGCGCGCTCCTCTCCGCCCTGCGCGCGCCGGCGTGGAACGAGCTGAGCGACGAGGGGCGCGACTTCTTCCCCCGCCTCACGATCCTCGACAACGTGGACCCCGGCAGCGTGGCCGCCGCGCTCCGGCGCATCGACCCGCGCCGCGTGCTGGTGAACGTCATCAGCAAGTCGGGCGGCACCGCCGAGACGATGGCGCAGTACCTCGTGGTCCGCGCCTGGCTCGAGGAGGCGCTGGGCGACCGGGCGCACCGCCACCTCGTCTTCACCACCGACCCCGCCAAGGGGGCGCTGCGCGAGATCGCCGGGCGCGAGGGGATCGCCGCGCTCGAGGTGCCCCCCGACGTGGGGGGGCGCTTCAGCGTGCTCTCCGCCGTGGGGCTCCTCCCCGCGGCGCTGGTGGGGATCGACATCGAGGGGCTGCTGGCCGGGGCGCGCCGCGCCGTGGCCCGCGGCGAGGAGCCCGACCTCCTCAAGAACCCCGCCGCGCTCTGGGCCGCGCTCCAGTGGGCCGCCGACACCGAGCTCGGCGCCCGCATCCACGTGCTGATGCCCTACAGCGACCGCCTGCGCGACGTGGCCGAGTGGTTCCGCCAGCTCTGGGCCGAGAGCCTGGGGAAGGCGCGGGCGCGCGACGGCCGCGAGGTGTTCGCGGGCCCCACCCCGGTGGCCTCCGTGGGCGCCACCGACCAGCACAGCCAGGTCCAGCTCTTCATGGAGGGGCCGTTCGACAAGACGGTCACCTTCCTCCGGGTGGAGGAGGGCGGCGCCGACGTGACGATCCCCGCGCGCCCCGGCCTCCCCGACGAGCTGGCGTACCTCGGCGGCAAGACCCTGGGCCAGCTGCTCCGCGCCGAGCACGACGCCACCGCCGCCGCGCTCGCGGAGCGGGGGCGGATGAGCAGCGCCCTCGCGCTCGACGCGCTCACGGCCGAGTCGCTCGGCGAACTGCTGATGTTCTTCCAGGTGGCCACCGGCGTCGCCGGTGTGTGGTACGGCGTGGATCCCTTCGACCAGCCGGGGGTGGAGCTCGGCAAGGTGCTCACCTACGCCGCGATGGGGCGGAAGGGATACGAGGGGAGGCGGATGGGTGCGCCGCCCGCGGGGGACGTGGCGTGAGGGCCGGCGCGGTCCTGCTGCTGGCGCTGCTCGGCTGCGCGGCACCCGCGCCACGGGTGAGCGTGGACTCGGCGCTCCAGCGCGAGCTCCTGGCCCGCCTGGCCACCGACCAGGCCATCCGCGACACCTTCACCGCCGCGCTCCGGCAGGGGCTCCCCCCCGACACCCTGGTGGCCCGGCGTATGCTCGCGGTGGACAGCGCCAACACCGAGTGGCTGCGCCGGGTGGTGGCGGACGGGGGGTGGCCCACGCGTTCCCGGGTGGGGGAGGAGGGGGCGCAGGCGGCCTTCCTCATCGTGCAGCACGCCACCCACGACACCGCCTTCCAGGCCCGGATGCTCCCCTTGCTCGAGCGCGCGGCCGCCGCCGGCGAGGCCCGGGGGGCCGACGTGGCGATGCTCGCCGACCGCATCGCGGTGCACCGCGGCGGCCGGCAGCGCTACGGCACGCAGGCGCAGATCCAGGGCGGCCGCGTGGTGCTCGACCCGATCGACGACTCCGCCCACGTGGACGAGCGCCGTGCCGCGCTCGGGATGCCGCCGCTCGCCGCCTACGTGGCCGTGCTCGAATCGGTATACACCGCGCGCCCGTCGCGCTGAACCCAGGTCCCTTCACCCCTCTCGACGTGACCCGACGACTCCTCCCCCTCGCGCTCCTCCTGCTCGCGCCGCTCCCGCTCGCGGCGCAGGGCACCCTGACCCCCGGCCGCGTCGCGCAGGGCAGCATCAGCGACGCCGACCCGGTGCTCGACGACGGGTCGCATTACGACCTGTGGCGCCTCGCCGGCAAGGCGCGCACGCGCTACCGCGTCACCCTGCGCTCGAGCGACTTCGACGCCTTCCTGGCGGTGGGGCGCGGCACCGGGGAGGCGTTCACCGAGATCGCGAGCGACGACGACGCGGCGGGCGGGAGCGACGCCGAGGTGACCTTCACCGCGCCGGCCGACGGCGAGTACGTCATCCGCGCCAACACCCTGCGCGAGGGGGAGACCGGCGCCTACTCCCTGGTGGTGCTCGACGAGGGCCAGGCGCCCCCCCTCCGGGCCGTGGCCATCGAGGCGGGCCAGGCGGTCAGCGGCACCCTGGACGGCAAGGATCAGGTGACCGACGACGGGAAGCCGGTGGACTACTACCGGTTCACCGCGCGGGCCGGGCGGCGCTACGCGGTGACGATGCTCTCCCAGGCGTTCGACGCCTTCCTCGAGGCCGGCCCCGGCGCCGACGGCGCCTTCCTCAAGGAGCGGAGCAATGACGACGGCGGGGGCGGCACCAACGCGCGTCTCAGCTGGGTCACCACGGCCCGGGGGGAGGTCTGGATCGCCGCGCACGGCCTGAGCGCCGACACCGGGCGTTACACCCTCCTGCTCGAGGACCTGGGCGACGCGCCGCCCCCCTCCCCGCCGGTGGCGCTGGCGCCCGGCCGCACGCTCGCGGGGACGCTCACCGACACCGACGAGACCACGACCGACGGCCCCTTCGACACCTACGTCGTCGAGGCCCGCGCCGGGGACACCGTCGTCGTGCGGATGATGAGCACCGACTTCGACCCGATCGTGGCCATCGGGCACGAGGACGGGGAGTGGGCGGAACTCGACAAGGACGACGACGGCGGGGTGGGGACCGACGCCCATCTCGAGTTCGTCGCCCCGCGCACGGGCCGGTACCTGGTCCACGCCTACGGGGTGGGCTCGCGCAGCATGGGCGCCTACACGATCCGTCGGGATTGACCCGGCGGGTCCCTCCCTTCGGGCCCGCCGCGGCGGTATGTTCGAGCCGTCCCGGCGGGACCGGGGGCCTTCACGAGGAGCAGGGATGTCCGATCCGATCAAGCAGATGCTCGCGCGCTTCGGCGGCGCCGTCCGTCGCGAGGGGGACCGCATCGTCGTGGCCGACCCCGCCGCGCTCCAGGGCGAGGCCACCGACCGGCTGGCGTGGGACGCCGTCTTCGGCGACGCCCCGGTGCGCGAGGGGGCCCGCTGGCTCCTCTGGGAGCTGGGGCAGGCGGTGGGGTGCCGGCCCGCCTCCATCCAGGGGCTCTACGCCGCGCGCGGGGAGGGGAAGTGCGGCGGCTTCACCGTCCCCGCCATCAACGTGCGGATGCTGGCGTACGACACCGCCCGGGCCGTCTTCCGCGCCGCGCGCCAGGCCGATGCCGGCGCCATCCTCCTCGAGATCGCCCGCTCCGAGATCGCCTACACCGAGCAGCGTCCCGCCGAGTACGTGGCGGTGCTGACGGCGGCGGCGCTCCGCGAGGGGTACCACCTGCCGCTCTTCGTCCAGGGCGACCACTGCCAGGTCAACGCCAAGAAGTACCAGGCCGACCCGGAGGGGGAGGTGGGCGAGGTCAAGAAGCTCATCGCCGAGGAGCTGGCGGCGGGGTTCTACAACATCGACGTGGACACCTCCACGCTGGTGGACCTCTCGCACCCGACCCTCGAGGCCCAGCAGCGGCTCAACTTCGAGCGCGCGGCCGAGATCACCAAGTTCATCCGCGACCGCGAGCCGGCGGGCGTCACCGTCTCGGTGGGCGCCGAGATCGGCGAGGTGGGGCACAAGAACAGCACGGTCGAGGAGCTGCACGCCTTCATGGCCGGTTACACCGCCACCCTCAAGGGGCTCGGCGTGCGCGAGGGGATCAGCAAGATCTCCGTGCAGACCGGCACGAGCCACGGCGGCGTGGTGCTCCCCGACGGGAGCATCGCCAAGGTGAAGCTCGACCTCGAGGCGCTCGAGGCGCTCTCGCGCGCCGCGCGCGAGGGGTACGGGATGTCCGGCGCGGTGCAGCACGGCGCCAGCACCCTGCCGCCCGATGCGTTCGGGAACTTCCCCCGCATCGAGACGGCGGAGATCCACCTGGCCACCAACTTCCAGACGATCGTCTTCGACCATCCGGCGTTCCCCGCCGAGCTGCGCGGCCGGATGTACGCCTGGCTCGACGCCAACGCGCAGTCCGAGAAGAAGGCGGGGGACACCCCCGAGCAGTTCTACTACAAGGCGCGCAAGAAGGCGATCGGCCCCTTCAAGCAGGAGTGCTGGAGCCTGCCCGCCGCGACGCGCGCCGCGATCGGCGCGGAGCTCGAGCGGACCTTCGGCTTCCTCTTCGCGCAGCTCAAGGTGGGAGGGACGGCGGCGCTGGTGCGGCAGTTCGTGACGGCGCCGGAGCAGCACCACACGCCGCTGGCGGCCGTGGGCGCGCTGGCCGAGGACGACCCCGACGCGGGAGAATGACGATGGCGCGTTACGACGACGACGCGGGGAGCGGGCTCCCCTGGTTCCTCTTCGGGATCGGCCTGGGGGCCGCGCTGGGCCTCCTGCTGGCCCCGCAGACCGGCGCCGAGACCCGGCGCGCGCTGGGCAAGCGGGCCCGGAAGCTCCGGGACCTGGCCGAAGACCAGTTCGAGGAGGTGGTGCGGCAGGGACGGGGGAAGGCGCGCGACCTGCGCCGCGCCCTGGCCGAGGCCGAGGACGCCGAGGCGCTGGGGGACGACGGCGACGAGGCGGAGCCTGACGCGCCGCGGCCCAGCCGCGCCCGGGAGGAGCTGGAGCGGCGGCTTGCCGCCGCGCGGGCGCGCCGGCGCGGCGCGCGCACCGCCACCGAGGGCGCCGGCCCCGCCGACGAGGACGCGGGCGCCTGAGCGCGGCGGCGCACCACGGCTGGCACCGCTCGCTGCTCGGCTTCATCCGCCGGGCGCTCGCGGCCGCGGAGGTCGCCAACGTCCCCTTCCTGGCGAGCGCGCTGACCTTCGACGCGCTGCTCGCCGGGGTGCCGTTCGTCCTCCTCCTCCTCGTGGGGCTCACGGTGCTGGTGCAGGGCCGGGGACCGGTGAGCGAGCTCGCGCCGGTCCTCGCGCGCTTCCTCCCCCCCGCCGCCCCGGGCGCCGGCGCCGACCCGGTGGCCTTCACCGCCGGGCTGATCCGCACCGTGAGCGCCAACCGCGGCTCCATCTCCACCTGGGCGGCGCTGCTCTTCATCTGGTTCAGCACCCGGCTCTTCGCCAGCGTCAGGAGCGGGCTCAACCGGATCTACCGCTTCGCCGCGCCCCCCCGGCCCCAGCGCCACTTCGTGGTGCGGTTCCTCCTCAACAAGGGGTGGGACGTCGTCATGGTCGGCGCGCTCCTCACGCTGTTCGTGGCCAACATCGCCCTCGGCGCGGGGCTCACCGCCGCCGAGGCGTGGGGCGCCGCCCAGATGCCCGGCGCCGCCGGGTCGGTGAGCTACCTCGGCCGGCTGCTCGCGGTGTCGCTCCAGTTCCTCTTCGCGTTCACGGTGTTCACGGTGGTCTACCGCTACGGGGCGGTGCGCCGCGTGCCGTGGGCCACCGCCGCCATCGCGGCGGTCTTCGCGGCGCTCGCCGTGGAGCTCGCCAAGCGGCTCTTCGGGCTGTACCTCGTGGCCGCCTCGGGCGTGTACGGGGTCTCGGCCTGGGGGAGCTTCACCTCGGTGGCGCTCTTCGTGCTGTGGGCGTATTACTCCGCGGTCGTGTTCCTCTTCGGCGGCGTCATCGCCGAGACCTGGGCCGAGCGCGCCACGCTCAACGGCGCGGCCTCCGCCGGCGCGTAGCGCCGGCCCCCGTCCTCACCCGCCTCCCCATGCCGACCCGCACCCTTCCGCTCCTCGTCCTCCTCGGCCTCGCCGCGCCGGCCCCGCTCGCCGCGCAGGGCTTCGACTGGTACGGCCACCCGCCGTACCGCGCCGCGGTGCCGCGCCCCGACTCGCTCCTGGGCCGCCCCCTCGGCGCCCGGCAGACGATGTACGGCGAGCAGCAGGGGGTGCTCGACCGGCTCGTCGCCGCCGCGCCCGACCGGGTGCGCACCGAGGTCATCGGCACCACCGCCGAAGGGCGGGTGATGCGGCTCCTGATCATCTCCTCCCCCGAGAACCTGGCCCGGCTCGAGGAGATCCGCGCCGACCTGGCGCGCCTGGCGGACCCCCGCGCCACCTCGCGCGCGGAGGCCCAGGCCATCGCCGCGCGGACCCCGGCGGTAGTGCTGCTGACGCACTCGATCCACGGCAACGAGCCGGCCGGCTTCGAGTCGGCGATGATGACCGCCTACCAGCTCCTCGCGAGCGACGCCCCCGAGGTGGCCGCCATCCGCAAGGACGTGGTGGTGCTCCTCAACCCGGCGGAGAACCCCGACGGGCACGAGCGCTTCGCGGCCTGGAGCAACTCGGTGGCGGTGGGGAGCGACGAGCCCGCCGCGCTCGAGGGGCGCGAGCCGTGGAGCATCCAGGGGCGCTCCAACCACTACCGGTTCGACATGAACCGGGACGTGCTGGCGCTCTCGCAGGCGGAGACCCGCGCCCTGGCCGGGGTGGTGCTCCGCTGGCACCCGCAGGTCACCGCCGACCTCCACAGCACCACCGCGCAGTACTTCTTCCCCCCCGCCGCGTCGCCGGTCAACACGAACTTCCCGGCCACCACCACCAAGTGGCTGGAGCGGCTGGGGCGCGGCAACGGCGCGGCGTTCGACCGCTTCGGCTGGCCGTACTACGTGCGCGACGTGTTCGACCTGTACTACGCCGGGTACTGGGACAGCTGGCCCTCGCTCAACGGCGCCATCGGGATGACCTTCGAGACCGACGGGGGGCCGCTGCTCCGCACCCGGAAGGACGACGGCTCGGTCACGACCTTCGCCGACGGCATCGCGCACCACCACGTGGCGGCGATGGCGACGCTCGCCACGACCGCGGCGGGGCGCGCGGAGATGCTGCGCGACTACTACGACTTCCGCGCCACCGGGATGGCCGAGGCGGCCGCGCGGCCGTTCCGCCGGGTGATCCTCCCCCCGGGCGACGATCCGGGCCGGGTGCGCCAGCTGGTGGCGCTCCTCGACCGCCAGGGGATCGAGGTGACCCAGCTGACCCAGCCCCTCACGAGCGCCAGGGCGCACGGGTACCTCGGGCCCGCCGCCGCCGCGCGGCGCACCTTCCCCGCCGGCAGCTACGTGGTGGACCTGGCGCAGCCGCAGGCGCGGCTGGCCACCGCCATCCTGGAGCCGGAGAGCCGGCTCGACAGCGCCTTCGTGCGCGCCCAGCTCGAGCGCTGGCGGCGCAACCAGCGCCGCGGTCCCGGCGCCAGCACGGAGGGGTACGAGTTCTACGACGTGACCGCCTGGTCGCTGCCGTACGCGTTCGGCGTCGAGGCGTACTGGACCGAGGACGCGCCCGCCGCCACCGGCCGCCCCGCGCGCGAGGCGCCCGCGCCGGCGGGGGGCGCGACCGGGCGGGCGCAGGCGGCGTACGTCTTCGCCAACGACGAGGAGGCCGCGGCGCGGCTCGCCCTGCGGCTGATGGACGAAGGGTTCCGCGTCGGCGCCAGCGCCCGTCCCCTCGTGGCCGACGGGGTGAGCTACCCCGCGGGCACCTTCGTGGCCCGCGTCGGGCGGAACGGCGACTCCCTCCACGCCCGCGTGGACGCCCTCGCGCGTGAGCTGGGCGTGCGCGTCACCGCCGTCCAGAGTGGCTTCCCCGACAGCGGCCCCACCGGGGTCGGCAGCGAGTCGGTGACCCCCCTCCACCCGCTCAAGCTCCTCCTGGTGGGCGGGGACGGGGTCTCCCAGGCCGGCTTCGGCGACGCGTGGTACTACTTCGAGCGCGAGCTCGGCGTCCGCGTGACGCCGGTGGACCTCGGTGCGCTGGCGTGGATGACGCTGGACGACTACAACGTGGTGGTCTTCCCGGACGGGAGCCCGGGACGGATGTGGCGCCAGCTCGGCGACGACGGGGCGGCGCGGCTCAAGGCGTGGGTGCGGGGCGGGGGGGAGGTCGTGGCGTGGGGGTCGGCCGCGGGGCTCCTGGCCCGCAAGGACCTCGCGCTCACCACCGTGGCCACGGTGGACAGCGCCGGCGCGCGCGACACCGCGATGGCGATGCCGCGGCTCGCCCCGCCGCTCGCCAGCCCCAACGCGCCCCAGGGCACCCGCCCCGACCAGATCCCCGGGGCCATCTTCCGCGCCACGCTCGACCGCTCCCATTGGCTCACCTGGGGGTACGGGCGCGACGAGCTCCCGGTCCTCCTCACCACCAGCGAGCTCCTCAAGCCCAGCACCGAGGGGGACAACCCGGTCGCCTTCGCCGGCACCGGGCTCCTCGTGAGCGGCTTCACCTTCCCCAACACGGAACGCTTCGTCTCCGGGTCGGTCTATGCGGCGGTGGAGAACGTGGGGCGGGGGAAGGTCGTCGTCTTCGCCGACGACCCCCTCTTCCGCGCCTTCTGGCGCGGCCCGGCGCGCCTCGTGAGCAACGCGGTGGTGTACGGGACGGGGCGGTGATCTGAACGACGTGAGCTGTGAGCGGTAAGAGGTGAGCGGGCCCTGCGGCAGAGATCTCGACCGTGGGGCCCGCTCACTGCTCACTGCTCACCGCTCACTGCAGGTCGCGTCACGCGTCCGGCTCGACGACCACCGCCGTCCCGTAGCAGATCACCTCGGTCACGCCCTTCATGATCTCGGTGGCGTCGTAGCGCACGCCGATCACGGCGCTGGCGCCGGCGGCGTGGGCCTGGTGGAGCATCGTCTCGAAGGCCTGTTCCCGCGCCCGCTCGGCGAGGGCGGTGAACATCGAGATGTTCCCGCCAGCGAGGGTCTGGAGGCTCCCGCCGATGGTCCCGAAGATCGAGCGGGACCGCACCACGATCCCGCGCACCACGCCGAGCGACTGCGTCACCCGGTAGCCGGGGAGGTCGAAGGTGGTGGAGGTCATCTCGTGCGGCAGGTCGTAGACCTGGGAGCGGATGGGAAGAGGCATGGGGGGTGAGGGGTGAGGGGTGAGGGGTAAGGGGTAAGGGGTGAGACCCGAGACCTGGGACGTGAGACGTGAGACGTGACGGAATGTACCCCTGACCGCTCCCTCGTCACCCCTTACCGGTCACCCCTCACCCCGCACTTCACTGCCCCCGCCACCTAGCTATATTTGGGGTGCCCCAGGTCCGAAGGGCGCCGGCGCGTGAATCGCGTCAGGACCTCGCCGGTAGCAGCGCTAAGCGATGTCCGGTGCAGCTTCGGGGAGCCTGGGGCACTTCCTTTTCTGACCAGTGAGGCGTGACCGGTGACCGGGCGAGTCGGCCCGCGCGCCTGGCCACCTGTCACCGGTCACTGGTCACCCCCGCGGATCCTCCATGGCCCTCGCCCTCGCCCGCAAGTACCGTCCCCGCACCTTCGGCGACCTGCTGGTGCAGGACCACGTCGCGCAGGTGCTGCGTGGCGCGGTGACGAGCGGGCGGGTGGGGCACGGCTACCTGCTCACCGGACCGCGCGGGGTGGGGAAGACCACCGCCGCCCGGATCCTGGCGATGGCGCTCAACTGCGAGCGCAAGCAGGACGCGAGCGCCCCCGGCGAGCCGTGCGGGGCCTGCCCCACCTGCGAGCGGATCTGGACCGGCGCGGCCAACCTCGACGTGGTCGAGATCGACGCCGCGAGCAACCGCGGCGTGGACGACGCGCGCGACCTGCGCGAGCGGGCGATGTACGCCGCCAGCGGCGAGGGGCACTACAAGGTCTACATCGTCGACGAAGCGCACATGCTCACGCGCGAGGCGTGGAACGCGCTCCTCAAGATCCTCGAGGAGCCTCCGCCGCGCGTGGTGTTCGTCTTCGCCACCACCGAGGTGCAGAAGATCGCCAGCACCGCGGCGCCGGTGCTGAGCCGCCTGCAGCGCTTCGACTTCCGCCGGATCGGCCCCGCCGCCATCTACGAGCGGCTGAGCCACGTGGCGCGGGCCGAGGGGCTCAGCGTGGACGAGGACGCGCTCCGGCTCATCGCGCGCTTCGCCGACGGCGGGATGCGCGACGCCCTCTCGGTCCTCGACCAGTGCATCAGCTTCGGCGACGCCCGCGTCACCGCGGCCCAGGTGCGCGAGACGCTGGGGCTCGTGGCCGACGAGGTCTACGGCGAGGTGCTGGCCTGCGTGGCCGAGCGCGACCCGGTGCGGGTCTTCGCGATCGTGGACCGGGTCACCGGCGCCGGCGCCGACCTGGGCGAGTTCCTGGCCGGATGCGAGGAGGGGCTCCGCGCCCTGCTGATGCTCCAGCTCGGCGCCCGACCCGAGGGGCTCACCGAGGGGTTCCGCCAGCTCCTCGAGTCGTACCGCGACCGGCTGCAGCCGGGGGACCTCCTCCGGATGCTCAAGCTCGCCGCCGAAGTGGAGGGGAGCGTGCGCCGGAGCGGCGACCCCCGCCTCCTCATCGAGACGCTGCTCCTCCGGTGGGCGATGATGGACCGCGTGGTGGACCTCGAGAAGGTCCTCGCGGGGGGCGGGGGCCCGGCGCCCGCCGGCGGCGGGGGGGCCCCGAGCGCGCCCCCCGCGGCGCCCCCCGCGGCGCCCTCCGGCCGGGCCGACTGGCGCGCGCTCGTCCCGAAGCCCGAGGAACCCGCGGGGAAGGCCGCTCCCGCCCCGGCCCCCGCGAGCCCGCCCGCCGCCACCGCGTCCGCCCCGGCCGGCGCGTCGGTGGAGTTCACGTTGAGCGCCCTCCGGGCCGCGTGGCCCCAGGTCGTGGACGCCGCCCGGGAGGAAAAGCGACTCCTGGGCGTGGCGCTCGGCGACACGGTGCTGGTCGAGGTGGCGCCGCCGCTCGTCGCGGTGGCGCAGAAGGAGGCGAACCCGATGCAGGCCGAGACCCTCGAGCGGATGCGCGAGGCGGTGGAGCGGCTGCTGGGGGAGCGGCTCGGCGCCGCGGTGCGGTTCGAGGTGCGGCCCCCGGACACCAGCGGAGGGGCGGCCTCGGCTCGTCCCCGGCGGCGCACCGAGGCCTCGGACCGGGCGGAGCGGCTCCAGCAGCTCCGGACCAAGGATCCCGCCCTCGATGCCGCCGCCACGGAGTTAGATTTGGAGGTCACGGACTAGGTCCCGGGGACGATGTCGCTTCCTTGCCCGGCGGCTCGTCCGGGCTAAGTTTCCCCGGAATCGGGTGGTATCCCCACGATGGCAGATCTTCCGCAGGTGATGCAGCTGGGCCCGCAGGCGTTGGGACGGCTGTCGCAGATGCAGTCCGACCTGGCCGGTCTCACGGTCGAGGCCACCGCCGGTGGCGGGATGGTGCGGGTCACGGCCGACGGGCGTGGCGTGGTGCGCGGGGTGTGGATCGACCCCGCGGTCTTCGCCGAGCGGGACGCCGACTTCCTGAGCGAGCTCGTGCTGGCCGCGGTGGCCGATGCCCAGCGCCGGGCGGGGGAGCTGGCCCAGGACACCCTCCGCCGGATGGCCCCGCCGGCCCTCCCGTTCGCGCCCTGACCGGGTGAGCGCCCTCGACGACCTCGTCACCGAGTTCGCGCGCCTCCCCGGGATCGGACGGAAGACGGCCCAGCGGCTCGCGTACCACCTCCTCCAGCAGCCAGGCGCGCAGCTCGAACGCCTCGCGGAGGCGCTCCGCACCGTGGGGGCGCGCGTGCGGCCCTGCGCCGAGTGCGGCAACCTGGCCGAAGGGGAGCGGTGCGAGATCTGCGGCGACCCGCGCCGCGACGCCGCGGTGGTGTGTGTGGTGGAGGAGGCGGCCACGGTGGCCGCAGTGGAGCGGGCCGGCGGGTTCCGCGGCCGCTACCAGGTGCTCGGCGGGCGGCTCGCGCCGCTCGAGGGGGTGGGGCCCGACCAGCTGCGCACCGGCACCGTGCTGGCGCGGGCGCGCGCGGGGGAGCTCCGTGAGGTGATCCTCGCGACCAACCCCTCGCTCGAGGGGGAGGCCACCGCGGTCTGGCTGGCGGGGCTCCTCGCGGGGACGGG
>DASTRQ010000044.1:0-15992 GCA_035761145.1 Gemmatimonadales bacterium | reverse complement strand
GTATCGTGATCGCAGCCGGTGAGAGGTCGTTCGAGCGACCGGATGACCCGACTTTTCCACCTGGACCGTCCGACCGGCGGCCCGCTCACCGCTTACCGCTCACCGCTCACCTGGTTTCAGACCTTGTGGAACCCCACCCGCCCCGCCTTCGTGCCGTCGGGGGCGTCGTAGACCTCGAAATCGCCGAAGAGCCGCGGCGCCTGGCCCTTGAGCACCTCGAGGATGGCCACCGCGAGCCGGCGGATCTCCTGCTCCGCCCCCTCGCCCAGGCGCAGCTCGAGCATCGTGCGCCAGGCGCGGACGTTGCCGCTCACGACGATCTTGGTCTCGGTGGCGTTGGGGAGCACGCTCCGCGCCGCCTCGCGCGCCATCTTGCGGCGGTGCACCTTGTCGGCCACCCAGCCGTACTTCCCCATCAGCCCCTCCACCTGCGCCACGTAGGCGGCGTGCGCCGCCTCCATCTGCCGGGTCCACGCCGCCTCGAGCGCCGCGTCCCCCTGGATCGCCGGCGGCATCACGTACGCCGCCCGCCCCTCGTCCACGTACCGCTGGGAGAGCTGGCTGTACCCGAACCCCGCCCGGTGCCGCACCAGCTCGTGGGTACAGCTCCGGCTGATCCCCTCGAGGAGCAGCACGTAGGTCGAGTGCTCGAACACCGACCCGTGCCCCTGCTTCAGGATGTTCGTGAGATATTCGGCCGTGGTGCGCCCCGCCGGGTTGTGCTGGCTCATGTAACAGAGCCGGCCGGCGAACTCCGCGAGCCGCTCGCCGTCGGTCCCCGGCTCGTTCCACTTCACCGGCAGGTGCGCCGGCTCGTGGAAGACCGGATGGGCGAGCAGGGTGACGGTCGGGGTGCGGATGGCTTCCATGCGGGGTCCGTGGTGCGGGGTCGGGGGTCCGAAGTCCGATGTCCGAAGTCCGAGGTGCGCCGTCCGGGGCCCTAGACCCGAGACCCTGGACCCTGGACCCCCGCGCCATCGGCGAGCGCGAGCCGGTCCTCGGCGTAGCCCCCCTCGCGTTCGATGCGCCGGAGGGCCTGGGCGATGTCGTCCGGGATGGGCGCGGCGTCGGGGGCCGCCTTGAGGCGGGCCACCGGCGGCCCGCTCGGGTCCACCTTGATGCCGGGATTCAGGATCCCGCGGGGGTCGAATGCGTGCTTGACCCGCCGGAAGAGCGCCACGATCTCCTCGCCGAAGACCGCCGGGAGCGCCCCGGCGCGCAGCCGGCCATCGCCGTGCTCCCCGCTCGGCACCCCGCCCAGCGCCACCACCGCGGCCGTCACTTCCTCATACAGGCCGGCCACCTGCGCCGGCCAGTCGGGGCGGTCGAGCTCGGGAAGGAGGTTCACGTGCAGGTTCCCGTCCCCCGCGTGCCCGAAGATAACGACATCGAGCCCCCGGCGTCCCGCCGCCTCCCGCACCGCCGCGACGTATTCCCCGATCCGCTCCACCGGCACGCAGGCGTCCTCGACGACCTGGAGTGACCGCCGCCCCGGGAGGGCGGCGAGGATCGGGCTCGCCGCCTTCCGCACCTTGAGCAGCGCGTCGAGTTCGGCGGGGGAGAGCGCGAGCTGGGCGTCGCACCCCATCGGCCCGGCCAGCGCCGCCGCCGCGCGCGCCGCGGCGTCCACCTCGTCGGCCGAGCGCCCCTCGAACTCCACCAGGACCACCCCCGCCTCGTCCCCCGAGATGCCGACCGCGCGCGCCGCCGGCGTCTCGCGGATGATCCGCAGGAAGGTCTGGTCCAGGAGTTCCGCCGCACTCGCCCGGCGGGCCACGAGCATCGGGATCACCTCGCCCAGGTCCTCGAGCCGGCGCAGGGTGAGGCGGAGCGCGGCGCGGTGGGTCGGGAGAGGATCGAGCCGCCAGGTGGCCGCCGTGACGATCCCGAGCGTCCCCTCGGCGCCGATGACGAGGTCCAGCACGTCCCCCGTCTCGAGCCACCGGTCGAGCGCGTAGCCGGTGCTGCTCTTCCGCACCCGGGGCCACCGGGCGACGACCCGCTCGCGCGCCGCGAGGATCGCGGGGGCCGCCTCCTCGGCAAAGCGGCGGAGCGCCGCCACCCCCGCCGCCACGCTCTCGCCGCGCCGGAGCTCCACCACCTCTCCCTCGGCGGTCACCACCTCCGCGGCCAGCACCCAGGGGCGCACGGAGCCGTACCGCATCGAACGCGGCCCCGCCGCGTTGGTGCCGATGACCCCGCCCACCGTGGCCCACGCGCCGCTCGAGGGGTCGGGGGGGAGGCGGAGCCCGTAGGGCGCGGCGGCGGCGTTGAGGGCACCGAGCGGGACGGAGGCGGCGGTGCGCGCGGTGCGCCCGGTCGCGGAGACGACGACCGCGGGCGCCAGCGCGCTCAGGTCCGCCACCACGCCCTCCCCCACGTTGGCCCCTGCCATCCCGCTCCCCGCGCCGCGCGGGATGAGCGGCACCCCCGCGGCCGCCGCCCAGCGCACCAGGGCCTGCACGTCGGCCGCGTCGGCGGGGCGCGCCACGGCGCGCGGCACGATGCGGTAGATCCCCGCCCCCTCCGCGTAGGCCGCGCGCGCGCGGGTCGTCGCGGAACGCCCCGCGGAGCGAGGGGCCCGTCACCCGGCCAGGAGCCGGTAGTACCCGCGCACCAGCGTGTCGCTCGGCACGATGAGCGTGGTGGTGAGGAGCGACCGCTTCACCGCGCCGCGGGTGATCTTGAGCCGGTGCGCGGGGTCGAGGAGCCGTTCGTCCCGCTCGGCGAGGTGCAGGGTGCGCGCCGCGAGGAAGACCGAGATGAGGCAGAACCGCCGGATGCCGTACGCGGTCCGGGGGAGCAGCGTGCAGTAGCGCACCGCGTCGTCGAGGTGCGCGCGCGCCTTGGCCGCGAGCGCGCGCATCACCCGCATCGCGTCGGGGCGGCGCTCGGGGCGCAGCAGCTCCTCGGGCGCCAGCCCGAACTGCCGGCAGAGCTCCGCCGGCACGAAGCTCCATCCCCGGTCGCGGTCCTGGGTGACGTCCTTGACGATGTTGGTGAGCTGGAGCCCGAGCCCGAAGCTCGTGGCCAGCGCCGCGAGCCGCGCCCGCCGCGCCTCGGGAAGCCCGAGGTGCAGCGCGAAGAGGGCGGTGAGCAGGTGCCCCACCGTCCCGGCCACGAAGTAGCAGTAGCGCTCCAGCGACGGGATGTCCGGCAGCGCGGCGAGGGCCGTCCCGCCCGGGTGCGCCAGCGCGAACTCCGCCATCCCGTCGCACATCTCCTGCACGTGCGGCCGGATGGCGTCCTGCAGGGCGGCCGGGAGCCGGCGGAAGGCGCCGAGGCTCCGGTCGGCCTCGTGCGCCAGGCGGGCGTCGTCGGCGCCCGCCGCGGCGAAGGCGGCGACCAGCGCCGCCGGCGCGCCGTCGTCCCCCAGCCGGTCACGGAACTCCGCCAGGAGCCGCGCCTTCTCGGCGGCGCTCAGCGTGGCGGAGTCCTCGATGGTGTCGGCGATGCGGCAGAGGAGGTAGGCCACCCCGACCGGATGCTCCAGGCCCGGCGGCAGGAGCCGGATGGCGAGCGCGAAGGTGCGGCTCACCTTGGGGAGCATCGCGGCGACGTACGCCCGGTCGTCGGCGGTCATCGCGCGCCGGCCGGCGGCTCGAAGCCCACCTCCGCCTGGAGCCGGTTCAGCAGGCTGTCGAGGTGCCGGGCGAAGTAGTGCGTCTCCGGCAGGGGCCGCTCGAGCATCCGCCCGGGGAGCGAGGGGTCGGCCACCGGGCGGTAGGCCAGCTCCACGATGAGCTCCGCGTGGGTCGGGCGCGCGGGGTCGGCCCAGGCGCGGAGCTTCACGAACTGCATCCCGACGTGGTCGCCGCGGACGGGACGCCGGGTGCCGGCGTCGAACCAGGGCGTCTCGAGCCAGGCGTCGAGCGTGTCCACCCGCCCCACCGGGATGGTGTCGGCGCGGAGCCGGTCGGCGAGGAGCCCGATCGCGGCGCCGCGGTCGCGCGTCACCTCGAAGCTCCGCGCCTCGGGGAAGGGGAGCAGGTCGGGACGCGTGGTGCCGGGGTCGCAGGCGGCGGCGCCGAGCGCGACCGCGACGAGGACGAGGCGCGCGCGGGTCACCGGAGCGCCTTGCGCACTTCGTCCACCACCGCGCCCACCACCGAGGCGCCCCGGCCCAGCGCCTTGGGGGGCCGGGGCTCTCCCCGCTCCACCATGTCGAGCGCGCGCTCCAGCCCGAGCTGCACCCGCTGGTGCACCGGCGGGTAGCGGCGCAGCACGCCGTAGCCGATCCCGATGCCGAGGGCGAGGGGCGCGGGGGCGAGGAGGGCGGCCCCGAGCGCCACCGCGGCGATCCCTCCCGCGAGGCCCACGCTGGTCGCGGCGATCGCCCCGCCGATGAAGCCGCCGCGCGCCTCGCGCACCGTGGCGGTGAGCGCCACGTGCACGTAGCCCGGCTCGAGCGGGGTGAAGCTCGCGCCGACGGAATCGGCCCGGGCCAGGAGGAACGGCTTGTGTCCCCCGCCCATCACCGCGGTGAGCCGCCGCATCCCCGCCTGGAACCCCGAGGCGGGTTCCCACAGCAGCCGGCCGCCCGTCTGTCGCGTCAGGGTGAGGGTCTCGTGCTCCTCGATGTAGTGCACCAGCGCCCCTTCGAGCGCCGCCGCCTCCCCCCGGATCACCCGCATCGCCCCCACCTCGGCGGGCCCCGCCGCCTTGTCCCAGAAGCCGTCGAGCACCTGGGCGGGCTGGCGCGTCTGCTCCTCGAGGATCGCCTGCTCCAGGAAGCGCCCCGGGATCCCCACGTCGCGCCCCAGCGCGAGCAGCTCCTCGCGCGTGAGCTCCCCGCCGGGGTCGCGTTCCCCCGCCTGGAGCTCCGCCGCGCGCTGGAGGATCCGGTCGAGCTGGGCGCGGTCGAACCGCGCGGGCACCTGGGCCATCGGGCTACTTGGGCTCCGCCTTGGGCGTCACGGCGATCTTGGGCACGGTGAAGTCGGGGGCCCCCGCCGGGAGCTGCGGCGCCCCCCCGTGGCCCGACCCCTGGCCGATGGACTGCCCCCGGCCGAGGAACGCGGAGAGGAGGTCCATCGGGAGGGGGAAGATCGTGGTGGAATTGTTCTCCGCCGCGATCTCGGTGACCGTCTGGAGGTAGCGGAGCTGGAGCGCCGCGGGCTCCTGCGAGATGACCTTGGCCGCCTCCGCGAGGGTCTGCGAGGCCTGCAGCTCCCCCTGCGCGGCGATGACCTTGGCGCGGCGCTCGCGCTCCGCCTCGGCCTGGCGCGCCATCGCCCGCTTCATCTCCTGCGGCAGGTCCACGTCCTTCACCGCCACCTGGGTCACCTGGATGCCCCAGGGGTCGCTGTGCTCGTCGATGATCCGCTTGAGGATGCCGTTGATCTTCTCGCGGTCGGCCAGGAGCTCGTCGAGCTCCACCTCGCCCAGCACGGCGCGCAGGGTGGTCTGCGCCAGCTGGCTCGTGGCATACAGGTAGTTCTCGATCTCGATGACCGCCTTCTCCGGCTGCGCCACGCGCATGTAGAGGACGGCGTTGACCTTGACCGAGACGTTGTCGCGGGTGATGACGTCCTGGGGCGGGATGTCGAGCGCCACGGTGCGGAGCGAGATCTTCTTCATCGTGGTCACGCCGAGCGGCAGGAAGAAGAGCCCCGGCCCCTTCACCCCCCAGAACCGGCCCAGGAAGAAGGCCACGCCCTTCTCGTACTGCTTCAGGACGCGCATCGAGCCGAGCACGTACACCAGCGCGACCATCAGGACCACGGCACCCATGGGTAGCTCCTCAGGCAGGAAGGGCTTCGACGACCACGGCGGCCCCCTGGCCGCCGCCGATGCACGCCGCGGCGAGCCCGAGCGGGCCCTCCCGGCGGCGCAGGGCGTGCAACAGGTGGGCGGTCAGGCGGGCGCCGCTCGCCGCGAGGGGATGCCCCAGCGCGATCGCGCCCCCGTCGGCGTTGGTGCGCTCCCGGTCGAGGCCCAGCGTGCGCTCCACCGCGAGGTACTGGGCGGCGAACGCCTCGTTGACCTCCACCAGCGTCATCTCGGGGAGCGCGCGCCCCGCCGCCGCCAGCGCCGTCCGGGCGGCGGGCACCGGGCCGATCCCCATGATCCCCGGGTCCACCCCGGCGAGCCCCCAGCTCACCAGGCGGCCCAGCGGCCGGAGGCCGTGCGCGCGCGCCACGTCGGCGTGCGCCACCACGAGCATCGCCGCGCCGTCGCTGATCCCCGAGGCGTTCCCCGCCGTCACCACGCCATCCTTCTGGAACACCGGCGGGAGCTTCGCGAGCCCCTCGGGGGTGGTGTCGGGACGGCGATGCTCGTCGTCGGCCCAGGGGAGCTCCTGCCTGGTCTTCCGGTCACGCACCGGCACCGGCGCCACCTCGTCGGCCATCCGCCCTTCGCGCCACGCGGCGGCGGCGGCCTGCTGGCTCCGGAGCGCGTAGGCATCGCACTCGGCGCGGGAGATGCCGTGCATCGTCGCCAGCGCCTCGGCGGTCTCGGCCATCGCGCGGCCGCACTGCGGGTCGCGGAGCGCCTCCCAGAGCGTGTCCTCGAGCGGCGGCGCCTGGCCGAAGCGATACCCCCACCGCGCGCCCCGCAGCACGTGGGGCGCCTGGCTCATGGATTCGGCGCCGCCGCAGAGCACCACCTTCGACTCGCCGAGCATCACCTGGCGCGCCGCCTCGATCACCGCCTCGAAGCCGGAGCCGCAGAGCCGGTTCACCGTCACCGCCGGGGTCTCGACGCGGCACCCCGCCCGGAGCGCCACGTGCCGCGCCAGGTAGATCGCGTCGGCCGAGGTCTGGAGTGCGTTGCCCACCACGGCGTGGTCCACCAGATCGGCGGGGACGCCGGCGCGCGCCACGGCCGCCCGGGCCGCATGCACGGCCAGGTCGGTGGCGCTGAGCTCCTTGAGCGTGCCGCCGAAGGTCCCGAAACCGGTGCGGACCGCGCTCAGGATGACGACGTCGGTGGCGGCGGGCATGGCCGAAAGATAGTCGCCCTAGACCTCCCCCACCGCCGCCCCGCAGGCCACGCAGTGCTTCCAGCCGAACTCCACCTCGCTGCCGCACTCGTGGCAGCGGATGTAGGTCTGGCTCTGCCCGCAGTGGGGGCAGAAGTTGACCTGCCGCCCGGCGGGGAGGAGCCCGCCGCAGTAGCCGCACCGGGTCCCGGCGTCGGGGACGGCGCCGGTGTTGAGGGGGATCACCCCTCCCCGCGCGGCGGGGGCGGGCTCCACGACCCAGGGCACCCGGCCCGTCTCCACCACGCCCAGGTCCTCCTCCTCGTCCTCCCCCGCCGGCTCCTCGGGTTCCGGCGGCGCGAACGCCGCATCGGGTCCCGGGCCCAGCGCCTGCGCCAGCCGGTCGGTGGCGAGGGTGAGCTCCGCGCCCCCGAACTCCCGCAGCAGCCCCGGGTCGGGGTTGGCGCCCTGCAGCTCGTCGCGGCACCGCTCCGCCACCTCGGGAGGACGCACGCTGGCGTACCCCCCCTCCTCGCTCAGCAGGCGGAGGATGAGGAGGTCGTAGTCCTCGCTCGTGTCGAGGCCCAGCGCGCCGCGCGAGGTGCGGTAGGGCACGATGGAGCGCACCAGCTCCGCGACGGTGAGCGGGCGGTGCAGCCGGGCCGGGTCGATGGCGATGAGGCCGTCCACCACTCGGCGGAAGAGGCGGTCGAGGTCGGTCACGCGGGGGAGGGGGTAGGGGTGCGGGGAGGTTACGCGCCGCCCCCGGGGGCGTCAAGCGAGCGGCTACTCCTTGAGCGCCAGGGGGATCGGCGCCCCCGCCGCCACCAGCGACTCGAGTCGCGCGAACGCGGCGTCGGGATCGAAGGCGAGGTACTTCCCCCGCCGCCGCGCCTCCGCCAGCCAGGGGCCGAAGCCGCTCGCCACGATCCCGTCGCTCGTGGTCTGCTCGGTGGCGGCGCGCACCGCCAGGTCGTTGGCGTACTCGTTCTTGGGGTGTCCCGCGTGCCCGCGCACCCACGCCCACGAGGCGTCGTGCAGCCGGAGCGCGGCGTGCAGCGCCTGCCACCGCTCCAGGTTCTCGATCGGGCCCGCCTTCCGCCGCCACCCCTTGGTCACCCACCCCGGCAGCCACTCGCGGATCCCCTTCACGAGGTATTCCGAGTCCGAGACGGCGAGCACCCGGAGCCGCTTCCCCTTGGCGGCCAGGAGCTCGAGCAGCCGCGTCGCCCCCTCGAGCGCCATCCGGTTGTTGGTGGTGTCGCGGTCGGCCAGCCAGAAATCCCGGCGCTCCACCACCCCGCCGTGACGCACCTCGATGAGCCCGCCGGCGCCCCCGGGCGTGGCGCCGTCACGGCCGTTGCCGAGGCACGACTCGTCGAGGTGGACGATGGCGATGGAGGGTGTGGTCACGGGGCGCAGGGTCGCAGGGTCGCAGGCTGATGGCTGATGGCCGATGGCTGATGCCCGATGGCCGACGGCTACGACCCGACCACCTGGAACTCGTCGATCTCGTCCAGCACGAACGTCAGCTCGTGGCCCGACATCGGCACCAGCGCCACGAGGGCATCGCGGGTGCCCACGGTGGTGAGCCGGCGCGCGATCACCACGTGCTCCGACCCGCGGCGCATTACCGACACCCGCAGGCCGTCGCGGATCGCGCGTTCGAGCTGGTCCATCCGGGCGGTCGTCCAGCGCATCATCCCTCCGGCGCCGCGCGGCGCACGTTGATGGAGCCTGCGGGGCCCTCGCGGAGCCGGCCGATCACCGCCGCGGCCGGGGTGCCCTCCCCCCGGAGCGCGGCCACGAGCCCTTCCACCCGCGCGGGCGCCACGGCGAGCACCAGCCCTCCGGAGGTCTGCGCGTCGGCCACGAGGAGCCGCTCCACCTCGGCCACGTCGTCGTCGAAGCCGAGCCCCTCGACCTCGGCTAGATTCCGCCGCGTGCCGCCGGGGACCACCCCCTCGGCCGCCAGGCGTCGCGCCTCGGGCAGGAGCGGGAGGCGGTCGGCCCAGACCTCCACCCCCAGCGCGCTGGCGCGGGCGATGTTGCCGAGGTGGCCCGCGAGCCCGAAGCCGGTGACGTCGGTGGCGCAGCGCACCTCGTGGGCCAGGGCGGCGCGCATCGCGCCGGCGTTGAGGGTGGTCATCGAGGCCACCATCGCGGCGAGCGGCGCTGCGCCGAGCAGGTCGCGCTTGAGCGCGGTGCTGAGGATCCCGGTGCCGAGCGGCTTGGTGAGCACGAGGAGGTCCCCCGCGCGCCCCTGGGCCACGGTCATCAGCCGGTCGGGATGGGCCTCGCCGACCGCACAGAGCCCGAACAGCGGCTCTGCCGTGTCGATCGAATGCCCGCCCAGCAGGAGGCACTCCGCCGCGCGGCACACCTCGGCCGCGCCGCGGAGCGCCTCGCCGAGGAGCTCGAGCGGCAGCCCGCTCCTCGGCCACCCGGCCACGTCGAGCGCGAGCAGCGGGCGGGCACCCATCGCGTAGAGGTCGCTCAGGGCGTTCGCCGCCGCGATCCGGCCCCAGTCGTACGGGTCGTCCACGATGGGCGTGAAGACGTCCACGGTGGCCACGACCGCCCGGTCTGGCGCGATGCGCACCACGGCCGCATCATCGCGGGTGGCGGCATCCACCAGGATCCGGGGATCGGTGACGGGGGGCAGGTGGCGCAGGACCTGCGCCAGCTCGGACGGGCCGAGCTTGCACGCTCACCCGGCGCCGTGGCTGAGCGTCGTGAGCCGGATGCTGGGCCGCTGGTCGCGCGGGGCGTCGGACATCACCCTCTCCTGGTCGGGAGTCCATCGTGCAGCCGCTGATCCTGCTGGGTACCGCGTTCCTCCTCGGCACGCTTCACGCGCTCGAGGTGGACCATATGCTGGCGGTGAGCGCCTTCGTGAGCCGCCGCCCCGCCCTCCGCGCCGCGGCGGGGTTCGGGCTCCGCTGGGGGGTGGGCCACTCCACGGCGGTGTTCGTCGCCGGCGGCCTGCTGCTCCTCTCCGGGTTCCACTGGCCCGCGCACTGGGACGCGGTGGGGGAGGGGGTGGTGGGCCTCCTCCTCGTGGGGCTCGGCGCGTGGGCGCTCCGTTCCGCCTCGAAGTTACACCTGCACCCCGCCGAGGAACACGGGGACCACGCGCACCTGCACGTCCACGGCCACCCCGCCGAGTCCCACGCGCACGACCACCCTGCGTCCAACCCCCATCCGCACGGTCACGACGGACGGCGCGGGGTGGGGATCGTCGGCCTGCTGCACGGGCTCGCGGGGACCAGCGCGGTGGTGGCGCTGGTGCCGGTGACGCTGATGGCGTCGCGGCTCTTCGGGCTCGCCTACCTGCTCGCCTTCGGGCTCGGCACGATGCTCGGGATGACGGGCTTCGCCTTCGCGGCCGCGGTGGCGATGCGCTCGGTGGGCGACCGCTCCATCGTCTGGGGGCGGCGAATGGCGATGGGGGTGGGGCTGGCCGGGGTGGTGGTGGGGGTGTGGTGGGTGCTGCGCGCCGCCGGGGTGACCGCCTAGCCGCGCCTCATCCCGCGCGGAGCACCCACCGCGTCGCGATCCAGCGCTGCTCGTCGGTGGGCGGCGGGACCGCGGTGGCGAGGCGCACGGCGAGCGCCGCGAGCCCGCGTCCGAGCGCGCGGTCGGCGCCGGCGTGCTCCACCGCGAGGAGCGCCTGCGCCACGTGGAAGAGTTCCGCCTCCCCCCAGCCGCCGTCGGCGCGCTGGGCGGCGACGAGCTCGTCCACCAGCCGGTGCACCGCGGTAGGGTAATGCACCGCATCGGCCGCGATGCCGTGCAGTGCGCTCGCGCGCGCAACGACGCCGTGGACCGCCGGGCCGCGGCGCGCCAGGGCGTCCAAGGCCCGCCGCACCTCGGGGTGGTCCGTGCGGTGCGCCTTGGTCAGCGCGCGGAGCGCGAGCGCACTGGCCGCCACCTCCGCCGTCGCCGCATCGGTCACCACCTCCCCCGACGGGAGCGCGAGCGGGAGCGGCGCCGGCGCCCCGGCGGCGAGCAGTGTCTCCAGGCGGTCGAGCGGCCCCTCCGGTGGCGGCCCCAGGTCCATCAGCTCGATGCAGCGCCAGGCCAACGCCGCGAGCGTGGTCGGGAGGGAGGCGGAGGCGAGTGCCGCGTGGAGCGCCGTGGACAGCGCGTCATCCCCGGGCAGCGCGGTCCCGAGCGCGCGGCGCGCCAGCAACGCGGGACGGGAGGTCCCCGCGGCGCACCAGGCGGCGAGCCGGTCCCGCACTAGAGGAGGAAGGCGAGGATCCCGCCGGCCACGGTGAGCCGGAGGGCGCCGAGGAGCATCCCGGGCAGCCAGGGGGCGTCGGGAGCGTGCCGCCGGCGCACCGGGCCCTCGACGAAGAGCCCGAGGGTGGGAAAGAGGATGTACCACCCGCCGTGACCCAGCGAAGCGAACCAGAGCGTGGCGAGGAGGGTGAAGCCGAGCGCCTCGAGCGCGAGGAGCGGGAGGGGGGCCGCCGGTGCGGCGGGGCGCAGCTTCCGCGCTCCGGCGCCCCAGGCCGCGAACCAGAGCGCGACGAGCAGCGCCGCGCCCCCGAGCCGCCACAGCGTCACCGGCGCGCCACCCGGTCCAGCGAGTCGGCGGGCATCAGCGCGCCGTTGAGCATCACGCGCGCGATCTTGCGGGTGTTGGTGATGTCGGCGCGCGGGTCGGCGTCGAGCACGACGAGGTCGGCCACCTGGCCCGCCGCCAGGGTGCCGAGGGAGTCGGCGCCCAGGAGCGCGGCGGCGCGCGAGGTGGCGGCGCGGAGGGCGTCCTCGGGCGAGAGTCCCGCCTGCACCAGGAGGGCCAGTTCGCGGTGCAGGCTCGCGCCGGGCACCAGCATCGTGTTGGCGGCGTCGGTGCCCGCCACCACGTTCCCGCCGGCGGCGCGGAACTCCCGCACGAAGAGGTCCTCGTTGGCGCGGCTGGCGCGGAAGGCGGTGAAGGTGCGCGCATCCCACCGCGCGCGCGCCAGGAGGCCCGGCACGTCCCACCCCGCCTTGACCCCCTGCGGCACGTAGGCCAGGTCGGGGTCGCTCAGCACCGCGGGGTCGTCGAGCCGGCTCCACGTCTCGTGCTCCACCAGCGTGGGGACGATGGTGACGCCGGTGGCCGCCAGCTCCGCCGCCATGCGGGAGAGCGCGCTCGAGTCGAGCCCCGCCCACGCGCGCTCGAACATCGTCCACCCCTCGAGGAGCCCCTGGCGGTGGGCGGCGTAGTACCCCGCCGCGGGGCCGATCGCCTCGGGGATGCCGCTCAGGTGCTCCAGCGAACGCACCCCCAGCCTGGCGGCGGTGAGCGCGTCGGTGAGCCCCAGGTGCGCGGCGACCGGGATGTTGAGGGTCGAGGCCTCGTCCACGATGGCCCGGAGGATCGGCGGCGTCACGTGGGTGTACGCCTTGACCACCGCCACGCCCGCCACCGCCCGCTCGTCCACCGCGCGGCGCGCGGCGTCGGGGCCGTCCACCGCGGTGGCGTCGGTGATCGAGGCGGGGGTGCCGTCGATCATCGCCCCCGCGATGTAGAGCCGCGGCGACCGGATGGCCCCGAGGCTCACCTCCTCGTGCAGCGCCAGGATGCTGTCCGCCTGGTGGTGCAGGTCGCGCACCGCCGTCACGCCGAAGGCCAGGTAGCGCGGGAGGCTCCACCGGTCCACGTGCGCGTGCGCGTCGATGAGCCCCGGGATCACCCACTTCCCCTCGAGCCGCACCTCGGCCGCGGTCTTGGGGATCTTGAAGCCGGCGCGCGGCGCGATCGTCTCGATCTTGCTGCCGTGCACCACGATGACCTGGTCCTCGCGCGCGGGCGCGTCGGTGCCGTCGATCACGTTGACGCCGACGAGCGCGACGCGGTCCTTCACCGGCGCGCTGCACGCGGCGGCGAGGATGAGGCCAAGGCCAAGGGCCAGGCGGGCGGGAAAGGTGCGGATCATGCGGGGGTCCCTATGGCGAGGGGCGCGGTCGCCCGCGCCCCCGGCTGGTGATCGGCGACCGAGGTCACCGCTTGCGCTTCTTGCCGCCCTTCCTGGCCGCGCGCTTCTTCGCCGGCTTCCGGGCGACCTTCTTCTTGGCCGCCTTCCTCTTGGCGGGCTTCTTCGCGACCTTCCGCTTGGCCGCCTTCTTCCTGGCGGGCTTCTTCGCGACCTTCTTCTTGGCCGCCTTCTTCGCGACCTTCTTCTTCGCCACCTTCTTCTTGGCCGGCTTCTTCGCGGCCTTCGGCTTGGCGGGCATCGCCGGCTCCGACATCGGCGACCACGCCGGCGTGGCGACCGGCTCCGGCGCGCTCGGCGTCGGCGCAGGATCCATCCAGCCAGCCCCCGACCAGCCCATGTCCATATCGCTCAGCTCGGCCATCGTTCCGTCCTCCGGGTGACTGCGGCGTACCCCGCCGCCGTGGTGACGGGCGCTCCAGCGCCCCTGCTCGACCGCGTTATAAGTTGCACGAGTACGGACGTAGTGCAAGCGGGCGACCCAGGATCCCGCACCGCACCCCCGTTGAGCGGCCCCTGAGGGACTGGACCGGCGATTTCGGCGTAAGTTGTTTGATTGCAGCGACTTACGGCGATTTGACCGCCCCTCCCCTTCATTATATATGTAGCTGTGCGCACCGCCCCCCCTCCCGGGGCACCTCCGGACCCCGGGGTCGGGCGCCGATGTCCTTGCCCTGCAATGCGTTGCCGACCGTCCGATGGCGGGGCATATTACCCGGGGTCCGGCTCCCGGACCCCCCTCTCCATCCCCGAATTCGGTGCGTCCAATGCATCTGTGCCGCCGACTCGTGTCCGTCGCGGGCGTGCTCCTCGCGCTATCCGCCACCGCCCCGCTCCGCGCCCAGGTCGCCGATCTCCAGGTCTCCCCGGAGAACGTGACCCTCAAGGTCGGGGAGCGGAAGCCGCTGTACGCCTCGGCGTTCGACCGGTCGGGCAACATCATCACCACCGCGCGCTTCCGCTACACCTCCGCGTCGAACGCGGTGGCCACGGTGGACGCGGAGGGGATCCTGATGGGGCGCGGGCCGGGGGTCACGCTGGTGACGGTGGCCACGGGGAGCCGCTCGGTGCGCGTCACGGTGACGGTGGTGAACGGTCCCCAGGCGGCCGCGCCTTCGGCCCCGACCTCGGCGCCGGCGGGGGCCACGCGGATCATCATCGACCCCGCCACGGTGTATCTCCTGCCGAGCGAGAGCCAGCGCCTCGTGGCCCGCGCCATCGGCGGTGACGGCACGGTGCTCGGCAACGTCAACGCGCTCTGGCGGAGCCTCACCGCGGGCGCCATCAGCATCTCCGACTCGCTCAACGGCGTGGTCGTGGGGATCGGCGCCGGGGCGGGCACGATCGAGGCGCGGCTCTCCAACGGGCTCGTCGCCACCGCGCCGGTGCAGGTGAGCGCGGTGCCCTTCGAGATCGAGGCGCCGTCGGTGGCGCTCTCCCCCGACCAGCTCGACACCCTCCACGTCGTGGTCCCCGCGCAGAGCGGGCGCCGGCTCGAGGCGGGGCTCACCTTCACGAGCACCAACCCCGCCGTGGTGGCCATCGGCCCCACCGGGATCATGCAGGCCAAGGGGCCGGGGCAGTGTGAGATCGTCGTCTCCGGCTACTTCCAGGAGCGGCGCGTCACCGCGACGGTGCACCGGCCCATCGCCTACTTCGCGCTGCAGCCGGCCCCCGCCGAGGGACCGGTGAGCGTGCCGATCCAGGGGTGGCGGGTGGTGACCGGGCGCGCCGAGGCGGCCGACAGCACGGCGATCCCCGAGGCCCCGCTCCGGTGGGAGGTGGCCGACACCACCGTCGCCGTGTACGACACCGCGAGCCACCGGCTCACCGGCCGCAAGCAGGGCACCACCACGCTGGTGCTGAGCGTGCGCGGCTACGAGCCCAAGGTCTGGACGGTGAACGTCGTGCCCGCGCTGGTGGCGCTCACGACGCGCCGCGCCGGGCTCCGCGTCGGCGACTCGCTGGCGGTGGCGGTCCACCTCAAGGACGAGGCCGGGACCGACTACGGCGAGGCGCCCGAGCTCGCCTGGACCAGCGACCGCCCGGAGGTGGCCCGCGTCACCGCGGGGAACGTCGCGGCGCTGGCGCCGGGGCACGCCCTGGTGGTGGCGGCCGCCCCCTGGGGCCGGAGCGACACGCTCGACGCGATCGTCACCGGCGACCTCCTCCTCACCTCCGATCGCCGCCTGCGCGGCACTCCGGCGCTCTACCAGCTCGCGCTCCGGCGCCCCGACTCGATCCTCCCCCTCCTCACCGACACGCGGCGGCTCTACGCTCCCGCGCTCTCCCCCGACCGGCGGCGGGTGGTGTACTCCGCCACCGCGGACGGCCGCAACTACGACCTCTGGATCGCCGACGCCGACGGCCGCAACGCGCGCGTGCTCACGGCGGACTCGATCCCCGAGACCGCGCCCGCCTGGACCCCCGACGGCCAGAAGGTGGTCTACACCATCACCACCCGCCGCCAGGGGGACCAGCTGATGGTCATCAACGCCGACGGCACCGGGCGCCGGGTCCTCACCACGCCGCCGGGCACCGCCGAGGCGCCCGCCGTCTCCCCCGACGGGCAGTGGGTGGCGTTCGTCGGCGGCCGCGACCGCGACAAGCCCGACGCCTTCGTGATGCCGATCGGCGGCGGCGCGCCCCGCGCCATCACCACCGGCAAGGACAAGGAACGCCAGGTGCGGTGGATGGCCAACGGCGACCTCGTCATCCTCGTCGAGGCCGACGACCGCGATGACGGCTTCCAGATCGTGCGCATCGCGCAGGGCACCAACACCCGCACGACGCTCGCCGTGACCCCCTATCCCATCACCGGGTTCGCGGTCTCGCGCGACGGGAAGACCCTGGCCTACGTGACCACCGAGCCGCTGGAGAACGTGCGCAACCAGCGCACCAAGTCGGTGCTCTACCTCCAGGCGATCGCGGCCGGCAGCACGCCCACGGCGGTGCGCACGCCGGTCACCGAGACGCTCGGCTTCCCGGCGTTCTGAGCGGCGCGCCGCCGATGCGCGCCCTGGTGCTCACCGCGACCGGCGGGCTCGACCGGCTGGCGCTCGCCGACGTGCCCC
>DASTRQ010000043.1:0-19824 GCA_035761145.1 Gemmatimonadales bacterium | reverse complement strand
CTGGAAGTGCTCCGCCGGCGACCTCCAGAAGCTCATCGCCCACGTCGCCTTCGCCGCGAGCACCGAGGAGAGCCGGCCGATCCTCAACGGCGTGCACTGGGAGCTCAAGAGCGACCGGATGCGGATGGTGGCCACCAACGGCCACCGGCTGGCCAAGATGGACATCCCGCTGAAGACCGGCGTCGCCGACGAGGCCAAGCTCATCGTGCCCCCCAAGGCGCTCGACCAGATCCGCCGGCTCTTCGCCGCGGACGCCGAGGTCGAGATCGGCCGCAGCGAGAACCACCTCGGGTTCCGCACCGCGGACACCCAGGTCTTCACGCGGCTCATTGAGGGGCCGTATCCCAACTACGAGCAGGTCATCCCGCGCGAGAACGACAAGAACGCGACCTGCGACCGCGCGGCGCTCACCGCGGCGCTCCGCCGCATGAGCATCGTCGCGAGCGACCAGACCCACCGCATCCGGATGTCGCTCGCGAGCGGGCAGTGCAAGCTCTCGGTGCAGACCCCCGACCTCGGCGAGGCCCAGGAAGAGCTGGCCGTGACCTACGAGGGGGAGCCGCTCGACATCGGCTTCAACGCGGCGTACCTGCTCGAGATCCTCAAGTTCATGCCCACCGACGAGGTGCGGCTCACGTTCAAGGGCCCCGAGCGCGCCGCCACCTGCGAGCCCGTGGGCTGGGACGACCCGGCGAGCTACCTCACGCTCGTCATGCCGCTCCGCCTCGTCGACTGACGGGGCGGCCCCGGCCGCGCCCGCCTTCCCCGAAACCGATGCCGCCGGGCCCCCGTCCGGACCGACCTATGCGCACTCTCCTTCCGCTCCTCCTCCTCGCGGCCGCCTGCGGCGGGGCCAGCGCCCCCCAGGTGCCCGCGCCCGATCCGCACGGCGCCTGGCCGTACGAGCTCCCGCGCTTCCTCGCCCCGCGCCCCACGACCCCCGCCATCACCGCGGCCGACCTCGCCACCCGGCTCTACATCATCGCCGACGACTCGATGCAGGGCCGCGAGGCGGGCACGCCGGGCAACGTGATGGTGACGAACTACATCGCGAGCGAGTTCGCGCGGCTGGGGCTCCGCCCCATGGGCGACCACGGCACCTATTTCCAGACCATCGGCTTCGTCTCCGGCGGCTTCGAAGGGACGCCGGCCCTCTCCTTCCGCGGCCAGGGTCTCGTGGCGTGGCAGGAGTTCGCCCCCCTCGCCCCGATCAGCAACGCCCCGCTGCAGCCCGACTTCGACCGCACCGACGTCCCCACGCTCTACGCCGGGCGCTGGGGGGACACGGCCGTCGCCATCGACCCGGCCCGCGCCCAGGGCGCCATCCTGGTGCTCCAGGTGCCCCTCGACCCGCGCGGCGCCCCGGTGATCGGCTTCTGGAACGTGCCGGACCCGCGGGTGGCCGCGCTGAGCGGCTCGATCGCCGGGGTGCTCCTCGTGGCGCCGCGCACCGTGGTGGCCGCGTTCACCAACGTGTTCCAGGCCCGGCGCACGGGGCTCCTCCCGGCGCCGAAGGCGGGCACCTTCCCCGCCCTCGTCGCCGCCGATTCGAGCCTCACCGGGGCGCTCTTCCCGCAGCCGATCGACAGCGTGGCCCCCGGCACGATGGGGGCGCCGCTCACCGCGGCGTTCCACTACGCCTACCGCCCGGTGCCCGACCCCGCGCGCAACGTCATCGCGATGCTGCCCGGGAGCGACCCGGCGCTGCGGGCGCAGTACGTGGTGATCGGCGCGCATAACGACCACGTCGGCATCGGCGCGCAGGCGCTCGACCACGACTCGCTCCGGGCCGCCAACATCGTGACCCGTCCCATCGGCGCCAACCAGCGCCCCCGCACGCCGAGTCCCGACGAGGCCGCCGAGATCGCCCAGCTGCTCGAGAACGCCCGCGCCAAGCGCGGCGGCGCCATCCGGCGCGACTCGATCTTCAACGGCGCCATCGACGACGGCTCGGGCACGGTGATCCTGCTCGAGATCGCCGAGGCGCTCGTCCACGAGCCCGCGCCGCGGCGCTCGATCCTCTTCGTCTCCCACACCGGCGAGGAGAAGGGGCTGCTCGGCTCCCAGTGGTTCACCGACCATCCGACCGTGCCGCGCGACTCGATCGTGGCCGCGCTCAACATGGACATGCCGGCCGCCAACCGGGACCCGAACTGGACCCCGGGCACGCCCTACGGCATCCAGCTGATCGGCAGCCGCCGCCTCTCCACCCAGCTCGGCGCCACCATCGACTCGATCAACGCCAGCTACGGCCGCGACTCGATGGCCATCGACTACTCGTACGACGCGCCGGGCCACCCGCTCAACCGCTACTGCCGCAGCGACCACTTCATGTACGCGCGCTACGGCATCCCGATCACCTACTTCTCCTTCGGCTACTCGCCCGACTACCACATGGTGAGCGACGAGCCGCAGTACATCGACTACCCCCGCTCGGAGAAGGCGGCGCACTTCGTCCACGACATCCTCGTCGCCTCGGCCGACCGGCCGCAGCGCTACGTGGTGGACGGGAAGCGGCAGGACCCGAACCAGCCCTGCCGGCAGTAGACGGCCAGGCGCTCGAGGCGCGAACGGCGCTCAGGGGAGTCCTCCCTGGGCGCCTTTTGCGTGGGACTCGACCGACTCGAGCGGAGCGGTGCGCGCTCGTCGTCGTCCCCGGTCAACTCGTCGAGGGGGCGGCGGTGGGGGGAGGAGGCGCGACGGAACTGTCCCGCGCCGGCACCGTGTCGCTCGCCGACGAGTCGGGGAGCAGGGGGAGGAGCGAGTCGGCCGGCATCGGGAGCGAGTCGGGCGGGGGCGCCAGGGTGTCGGAGGGCGGCGGGGTCGCTTCCTCCTCGGGCACCGGGGGGAGGGTCACCTCTTCGCCACCCAGTTTCCGCAGGATGAGGCGCTGGCGCGAGAACATCCGTCCCGGCCGCGTGAGCGGGTTGCTCCGCAGCGGGAAGGGGAGCAGCGCGGCGAGCTGGGCCGCCTCGTCGCGCGAGAGCCGGGCGGCGGGGATGCCGAAGTACCGCTCGCTCGCCCCCTCCACCCCCCAGATCTCGGGCCCCATCTCGGCCACGTTGAGGTAGAGCTCGAGGATGCGGTCCTTCCCCAATGCCTGTTCGAGCCGGTAGGCGGTGACCGCCTCCTTGAGCTTGCGCAGCGGGTTGCGGGAAGGGGAGAGATAGAGGTTCTTGGCGAGCTGCTGCGTGATGGTGCTCGCGCCGCGCAGGGCGGCGCGGCGCGCCCAGGCGCGCGCCAGCGCGCGCCGGAGGTCGGCCCGGTCGCGGGGCGCGCCCCACGCGAAGCGGTCGCGCGGATAGCCCAGTGCCCGGCGGAGATTGACCCAGTCGATCCCGTGGTGGTCGCGGAAGCGCTGGTCCTCCCCCGCCATCGCGGCCGCGGCCAGCGCGGCGGGCAGGGTGGCCAGCGGGACCGGGTGGTACAGCCGCCAGGTCCGCGGGGGATGGCCCGCCCCCCAGCCCTCCAGGAGGGGGCGTCGCGCGACGCTGTCGGCGGCCGCGCGCGCGCGCACGCCGGGCTCGCCCCGGCGCATCGCCTGGAACGCCGTCTCCGCCGGCCAATGGGTGCGGTACCAGCCGGGCGGCGGCCACACCGCCACGAGCCACGCGACGCCCGCGGCGGCGAGCCAGCCCGTCGCGCGCACGGCGCGGCGCAGCACCCGCGGCATCAGGGGAGCGGCGTGAGCTGGTAGGTCGTGAACTGGAGGATCGAGAACTGCTGGCCCATCGAGGGCACGGTGATGGACATCGCCACCGAGTCGCGTCCGCTGGCGGCAAGGATCCGGCCGTCGGGCTCGACCAGCGTGGTCCCCCAGCGCGCGCCGCTCCCCGTGAGGGTGAGGTCGGGGCTCACCCCGTCGCGCGTCAGCGTGGCCTCGGCGGTGACCAGCCAGGCGCTGTCCGCCGCGACGGCGCGCTGCTGCCGCACCGTCACCTCGGCCGCGTCCACCACGTTGAAGCGGGTCGTGCCGCGGAGGGTGTCGGTCACCCCGAGCGTGTCAGCGGCGGTCACCCCCGGCAGCGCGGGGAGGAGCCACGTCACCGTCGCCGCGCTCGCCTGCGTCACCGGGTTGTCGGGCGCCACGGACAGCGCCATCCCGCGGCCGTCCGCGGCAAGGGGGCCGCGGAGCACCGCGCCACGGGTGCTGTCCTCGAGCGCCCGGCGGAGCGCGTCCGGCAGCCCCCCAAGGCGCACCGAGTCCACCGTGATCACGAGTTCGCCCCCGCCGGCGCCCGCCGTGACGTTCCAGCGGAAGGTGAGCATCCGGTCGAGCACCTGGATCTGCCGGTCCCCGTTGGGCAGGGTGACGTACATCGTGTCCTGCCGGGTGAGGCGATAGCCCCACGGGCCCCCCGGCCCGTAGCGAAGGGGGGCCAGGGGACCGTGGGCACGGCGCACGGGAGCGGGGCCGGGACCGGTGGCGGCGGGCGCGCCGGCGCACGCCGCGAGGGCCAGGCAGAGGGCGGGAAGGTGGATTCGCGTCATACCGTAAGGAACGGCCCCGGGGCGAAGAACGGAAGGCACGGTCGGGAGTGACCGTGCCTTCCGGGACCTCGCGCGCCGCGACCGGTCAGGGGAGCGGCGTGATCGTGGCGCTGCGGCTCACGCGCACGGGGATCGGCTCCGGCGCCTGCGCCATCGTGATCGAGAGCTGCATCGCGAGGGTGCTCGCGGCGCCGAGGTGCCGGCCATCGGGCCCGACGTAGTAGGTAAGGGTCCCGGTGCCGGTGCCGTCCACCGTCATCGGCCCATTGGGGCTCTCCACCTGCCCCGAGGAGGACTGGCTGTACGCCCCCTCCACCTTGCGCGCCCGCACCCCGCCGCGCGCTTCCTCGCCCGTCACCGCCCAGTTGGTGACCCGGCGCGTGCTGCCGGGGGCCCCGGACCCCTCCGCGGCGAACTCGGTGGTGTCGGTCCAGTGGTCGCCGGTGCGCGCGCGGGCCTGCATCCGCGGGAAGAACTCCCGGAGGAGGGCCCGAGCCTGCATCCCTCCCATCGAGCTGTCCGCCGGGCCGGCGGTGAGCTTCCCGTTCGCGTCGAGGAAGGCGGTGGCAAAGCCGCCCCGCAGGCTGTCCCAGCGCGCCGGGTCGATCCCCGCGCCCTCCGGCAGGGTGTCGCCCCGCGCGCTGTCGATCACCATCCGCACCGCGCGCCCCCCCGCCGAATCGGTGGTCGAGAGGGTCACGAAGGTCGAGGTGACGAGGTGGGTGGTCTGCTCGCCGCCGCCGACGGCGGAGAGATCCACCACCTGGTCGATCACCTCGCTGATGCGGTAATGCCCGGTCACCGGGGCGGTCCGGGGCGCGGTGAACGCCGTGAGCCCGCCGACGAGGGCGGCGGTGGCCAGAAGGGAACGCACCTGCATGGGGGACCTGGAGTTGGGGAAAATGAGCGGCGAGGGCTAGCGCCCCTTCGCCTCGAGGTCGGCCTTGGTCTTCCCGAAGACGGCCACGAGCTCCTGGTTGTCGCTCGTGACCCGGAGGAGCCGCCACCCGCGCTTGCGCATGTCATTGCGCCACGCGATGAGACGATCCCACGCGGCGTGCGGCGCGCGGAACACGCGCAGCTCCGCCACCCGTTCCCAATGGTCCGGGTAGGGACGCTCCTCGCTCGGGGGTTTGGTGCTCGAAGCCGTCAACAGGTGTTCCAAGACCGGTACATCGGGAAGGATACGGTCCCGCTCCGGGGGGTGCAAGTCACGGCGGGGTAAAGACTTCCAGCAGGACAGCGGCACCGCGGCAGGGAGATCCGAGGAAGGATCCGCTGCCGCCGTGCCGCTGTCCCGTCGCGCCCTGAAAAGGCCCCGCCGTAAGCCGAGTTCTGTTCCCCCGCACCCGAAGGCGGGGAGGATGGTCATCTGTCTGGGACGTCCGTCGCCGGACGCCTCGAGCAGCCTACCCGTGACTGTGCCCTTGCGGGCGCGGTGCGGGCCGCACCTCGTCACCTATTTGGCCTTGCTCCGACCGGGGGTTGCCGTGCCGCTCGCCGTTGCCGGGAGCGCGGTGGGCTCTTACCCCACCGTTTCACCCTTGCCTGATTCCCTCGCTCGCGCTCGGGACCATCGGCGGTGTGCTTTCTGTTGCCCTGTCCGTCGCCTTGCGGCGCCCAGGCGTTACCTGGCGATCTGCCCTGTGGAGCTCGGACTTTCCTCGATGGGATCGCTCCCACCGCGACCATCACGCGGGGCCGTGGTCGAAAGATAGCGCCGAGGCGCGCAAGGCGCGAAAGGCGCCCGAAGCATCTTGGAGGCTGGATCCTCGGCGCCTCTCGCGCCTTCCGCGCCTCCCGACCTCATCCCGTCCCCGTCACCCGTCCCAGCGCCAGCCGCACCTGGTCGAGGTAGGGGACCTCGCGCGGGTCGGCGCCGTCCCACTGCGTGAGGGCGGCGCGGTACTCGCGGGCCGCCTCGGTGCGGCGGTCGAGCTGTTCGTAGGCCATCCCGCGGAGCATCCGCACCATCCCGACCGACCCCCAGGCGGTGCTGAACATCGCCGGGTCGAGCATCTCGGGCCCGTGGTCGTCGAGAAGCGCAAGGGCGCGGTGCGGCTCGCCGAGGAGCAGGAGCGCGTACGCGCGGAGCGGATAGGGGAAGCCCGCCCATCCCGACATCGCCGGCCGGCGCTCCTTCGAGACCTCCTCGGCGGGGTGCGCCAGGATGGTGCGCGCCGCGGCGCTGTCGCCCCGCGCCAGGTCGAGCAGCGCCTCGATGTCGGAGGGAGGGGCCTCGCCGGTCAGGCTCCTCAGCTCGGCGAGCGGGGTGGGGTCGCGCGCCGGGCCGAGCAGCAGCCCCACCGCGGCCGGGGTCCCCGCCCGGGCGATCGCGGCGCGCCGGTCGCTCGGCGCGCGCCGCGCGGCCTCGGCCACGGTGCGCCAGATCTCGCGGAGCGGCGGCGCCGCGCCCCCCGCGCCGGCGTAGAGCGCCCCCGCGTGCAGCTCGGCGACGAAGCGGGGGTCCACCACCGCGTCGCGCGGCGCCTCGGTGGGCGGGTGGGCGTTGGCGGCCTCGCGCAGCACCCGCGCGGCGCGGCCGATGTCCCCGGCGTAGGCCAGCGCGTTGAGCCCGCCGAACAGGGTGCTCGCATCGGCGTCGGCGGCCGCCGCCATCCGCCGACGGTCCCGCGCCAGCGTGTCGTAGACCGGCCGGAGCGTGGAGAGGGCGGCCGCGAGGTCGCCGGCCCCGAAGCGCGCCCGTCCCGCCAGCAGCCGGGCGACCGACGGATCGGCGGGGGCGCCCATCGCCATCAATCGCTCGAGTTCGCGGTCCGCGTCGGCGAGCTGACCCGCGGCCGCGTAGGCCTCGAACAGGGCCCGTTCGGCGCGCGGGGTCTCCGGCTGCGCGCTCACCCAGTCGCGCGCCAGGGTGATCCCCTGCTGCCGGGCGCGCGCCACCGCCGGGGTGAGCGCCGCCGGCGCGAGCCCCGCGGCGGGGACGAACGAATCGGCCGCGGTGACCGCGAACGCCGGCCGGGCGCGCGCGTTCTGGCTGAACATCGTGGCCACGTGGTCGTAGGCCAGCATGTAGGTGGGGTCGATCCGCAGGGTGCGGCGGAACGCCCGCAGCGACGCCGTCATCGCCCGCGCGCGCTCCTCCGCGGTGGCCACCGGCCGGTGGAACCAGGCGTCGCCCAGGCCGTACCACGCGTCGGCGTCGGTGCTGTCCTTGCGCACCAGCGCCGCGTAGAGCTCCACCGCGCGGGGGAAGTCCCCGTCCACGAAGGCCCGGTACGCGCGCACCAGGGTCTGCTCGCGCACGGGGAGCCGCGCGGCGTAGCGGCTCGCCTCGTCCACCGCGTGCCGTCCCACCGAGTCCGCCGCGCCGCCCACCCAGCCCCGGGTCACCGCCAGCTTGTACCACGCCAGCGCGAAGGTCGGGTCGCGCGACACCGCGCGGCGCAGCGCCGAGTCGGCGCTCGCGAGCGACCACTTGTTGAGCGCCTCGATGCCGGACAGGTAGTCGCGGTAGGCGTCCACCGAGCCGGTGGTCGCCGCGGCGAGGCCCGGGCGCACCCCGCCCGGCGCGCCCGAGACGTCGAGCAGCTGGGCCGCGAGCCGGTCGAAGGCGGGGCGCACGTCCCCCAGCGCCAGGGCGTCGCTCTGGGCCAGGTCCACCCGCTGGCCGCTGGCCACGTCGATGAGCCGCGCGGTGACGTGCAGCGAGTCGCCGCTGCGCACGAAGTCCCCGACCACGAGCGACCACACCCCCGCCTCCCGCGCGATGGCGCGCGCCGCCTCGAGGCCGATCGGCGCCCCCGGCTCGAGCCCGCGCTTGGCCAGGAGGTCGTGCACCCGCTCCTGGTCCACCACGGTGAGGTCCTCCCACTGGGCCATGGTGAGCCCGAGCATCGAGACCGAGCCTTCCTCGAGCCACCTGAGCGTGGTGTCGCCACGCAGGTTGTCGAAGGGGAGCACCACGATGGAATGGCGCGGGTCCACCCCGGACGGCGGGCGGTCCCCCCGTCCCAGCAGCAGGGCGCCGAGCCCCGCGGCGACGAGCGTCAGCGCCGCCGCGGCCCACCCCCACCACCCGCGCCGCCGGGAGCGCGCCGCCGGGAGCGCGCCGCCGCGGACCGCGTCGCGGAACTCCGCCCCCGTCGCGAACCGGTCCGCGGGCGCCTTGGCGAGCGCGTGGAGCACCGCGCGGGAGAGCGAGGGCGGGGCCTCGGGGCACGCGCGCTCGAGGGGCGCCGGCTCGGCGCGGATCTGCTGCGCCGCCACCTGCTGGGGGGAGCCGCGGAAGGGGGGGCGCCCGGTCAGCATCTCGTACGCCACCACCCCGAGCGAGTACAGGTCGCTCCGGTGGTCCACCTCGTCCCCGAGCGCCTGCTCCGGGCTCATATACGTGGGGGTCCCCACCGCCACGCCCTGGCCCGTGATGGGCCGGTCCCCCGCGCCCGCCCCCGCCAGCACGCGCGCGATCCCGAAATCGGCCAGCAGCGCGCGCCCGCTCTCGGCGTCGAGCAGGATGTTCTCCGGCTTCACGTCGCGGTGCACCACCCCCTGCCGCCCGGCGGCGTCCAGTGCGTCGGCCAGTTCGGCCACCAGGCGCGCCGCGATGCCCGGCGCGATCCGCCCCTCGCGGTTGAGCCGCTCGCGCAGCGTCTCCCCCGGCACGAAGTCCATCACGTACCAGAAGAGCCCGGTGGTCTCCCCCGCGGCGTGGATGGCCACGATGTTGGGGTGCCGGAGCCGGGCGATGACGCGCGCCTCCGCGAGGAAGCGCTGGGTGATCGACGAGTGCACCGCGAGCTCGGGGTGCACCACCTTGACCGCCACCTGACGGTCCAGGGTCAGGTCGCGGGCCAGGAACACCACCCCCATGCCCCCCTGCCCCAGCGACCGCTCCAGGCGGTAATGGGGTCCCAGGGCGGCCTGCAGCCGGGACTGGAGGTCGGCGGTGGTGTCGGTCACGGAAGTCATCAAGATACCCGTCCGCCGAGGGTCGGCCAGCGAGGGCAGTATCCCCCTATCAGACGCACAGGACGTCCGGAGGGTTGCGGATTGCACCCCGGGGCCATTCTCCCGCCCCATCGGGGCGTTGAAAGGGGGTTGACCCCCGCGTGCCATCGTTCCCCCCGACCCGAGCCGAGGAGGGGACGAGATGACACAGCCGGCCATCGCCGCCGTCGTGGGACCCGACGAGCAGGCGCGGATCGAGGCCGCCGTGGGGGAGGGGGTCTCGGTCCTGGTGCAGGGGAGCGTGCCCGAGGCGATCCGCGCCGTGCGCGAGCGCCCGGTCCACGCGGTGCTCCTCTCGGCGGCGCGCTGCCCCGCCTCCCAGCTTCCGGACGTGGACCGGCTGGTCCGCGGCTTCCCGGCGGTGCCCACGGTGGCGCTCGTGACGGGGCCCGACCAGGCCGAGGCGGTGCTGCACCTCGGCGCGCGGGGGGTGCGCGAGGTGGTGGACGTGCGCGCCCCCGAAGGGTGCCGTCGCCTGCGCGCCCTGATCGAGGGGCCCGGCTCCCCCGCGGTGGCGCGCATCCAGGGCCCGGTCCTCGCCGCGCTGGCCGACGCCCCGCCCGACGTGCGGCTCTTCTTCGAGGCGCTGATCCGGGTGGCGCCCCACCACGTCACCGTGCGCCAGCTCGCGCGCACCCTGCGGCTCCGCCCCAGTACGCTGCTCTCGCGTTTCCAGCGGGCGCAGCTCCCCAGCCCCAAGAGCTACCTCGCCGCGCTCCGGCTGCTGCACGCGGCCCAGCTCTTCGAGGACGCCGGGCGCTCGGTGGCCGACGTGGCGTACCGCCTCGAGTACTCCTCGCCCCAGAGTTTCGGGCGCCACGTGCGTGCGATGCTCGGCGTCACGGCCACGGAGTTCCGGCGCCGCTTTCCCTTCCCGGCGGCGCTGGAGCGCTTCCTGGCGCTGATGATCCGTCCCTACCTGGCCACGTTCCGCACCTTCCATCCCCTGAACCCGGGGGCCTTGGACAGCGGACACTGAGCGTGCGGACGTGGCCCCCGGCGCTCGCGCCGGGGGGGACGTCGTGGCCAGGGAGGTGCGGAGCTCAGCCGCCGGTACGGCGGACCGCGGCGCGCAGCCGCTCGGCGAGGCCCGCCAGCTGCTCGGTGGCGCGCGCCAGCTGCTGGATGGACTGCGCCTGCTGGTGCGCCGCGCGGGCGGCGGCGTCGGAGTTCTCCGCGGCGCCCCGGCTTGCCGCGCTCACCCCTTCCAGCGTGCCGCGGAGCGCCTGCAGGTGCTCGTCCTGCGTGCGGCTCCCGCCCGAGAGCGCCTGCACCCGGTCGGCGGCGCGCCGGACGCTGTCCGCCAGGTCGCGCAGGCCGTCGTCCGCGTCGTGCGCCAGGCGGGCCGCCTCGTCCACCTGCTCGCGCCCGCCCCCCATCGCGCGCGCGGCGGCGGCGATGCCATCCTGCAGCTCCGCGACGACCTCGCCCACCTCGCGGGCCGAGCGTCCCGCCTCCGCGGCGAGCGTGCGGATCTCCTCCGCCACGACGCCGAATCCCTGGCCGTCCCCCTCCGCGCGCGCCGCCTCGATCGCGGCGTTGAGCGAGAGCAGGTGGGTCTGCCGCGCGATCTGCGCGATGGTCTGGGCGAAGGTCCCGATGCGCGCCGACATCGCGGTGAGCCCCGTGACCAGCTCGGCGGTGCCGCCCACCTCCACGCCCACGGTGGTGAGGGTCTCGCTGGTCCGCGTCACCCCCTGCCGCGCCCGGTCGGCGTGGGCCACCAGCCGCGCCGCCTCGTCGGCGAGGAGCAGCGCCCGCTGGCGCTGCTGCGCCGCCTCGTGCGACGCCCCCTCGGTGCGCTGGCGGCTCTCCTCGGCGAGGGTGCGCTGGGCCTGGAGCTCCTGCGCCAGCGCCGAAGCGGCGCCGGAGAGCCGCCCCGCGCTCCCGTCGAGCTCGGTGAGCGCCTCGCTCAGCGCGTCCGCCAGCGCGGCCACCGCGTCCGCCTCGCGGCGCAGGGTGTCGGTGGCGGCGCCGGTGCGCTCGGCGAGGAGGTCGAAGCCCCGCTCCACCTCGCCCAGCGGGTCGAGGGCGTCGCCGCCCAGCCGAATCGTGAAGTCCCCGTGCGCGGCGCGCTCGGCTGCGGCGCGCAGCGCCTCGACGCGTTCCGCCCGCCGCCGTCCGCTCGCGCGCAGGGCGAACATCACCAGCGTGGCGAGCAGCGCCTCGGCGAGCGGGGCGCCGCCGGGGATCCCCGCGACGCCGTCGGTCGCGGCGCGCGCCACGAGGAGCCCCGCCCCCGGCCCGAGGGTGGCGGCGAGGCCCAGCAGGCCGCCGTCGGCCTCGGCGTAGAGGATGAGCGCCAGCACCGGCAGCACCGCCAGGCCGGCCGATCCCTCGAGCGCCACCGGCACCGTGGCGAGGAGGAGGTCCACCAGCGCGCTCGCGATGACCGCGCCGGTCCGCGCCAGGCCGCGGCGCGCCAGCTGGGCCAGGGCGAGCGTGGTGACCCCCGCGAGCCCCGCGTACTCGAACACGAGCGGCCACCGGACCGGGTGGTCGCCCGTCAGCTCGAACAGCAGCAGTCCCGCGACCCCGGCCGCGAGCAACCACCACCGCCGCCGCGCGGCGCGCCGCACCAGCGAGAGTCCCGCCGTCATGCCGTCAGTCCCCGAGCCCGAGTCCCCGCGCGGTGACGAGCGCGGTGACCGGGAACCCCGCCCCCTCCAGCCGCTCGCGCCCCCCCTGCTCGCGATCCACCACGGCGAGCACGCCGAGCACCCGCCCCCCCTCGCGCTCCACGGCGGCGATCGCCTCGAGCGCCGAGCCGCCGCTCGTGATCACGTCCTCGACCACCACCACGGCGTCCCCGGCGCGGAAGTTCCCCTCGATGCGCCGCCCGGTGCCGTGGTCCTTGGCCTGCTTGCGCACGCTGAAGGCGTCCACCGCCGGGGGCCGCTCGGCGCTGGCGCGCGCCACCGCGTAGGCCACGGGGTCGGCGCCCATCGTGAGCCCGCCGACCGCCGCCGGGGCCCACCCCGCGGCGCGCAGCGCGGCCAGCCCCATCCGGCCGATGAGCGCCTGGCCTTCGGCGCTCATGGTGCTGGGGCGGCAATCGATGTAGTAGGAGGAACGGGCGCCGCTGGCGAGGGTGAAGTCCCCGCGGCGGATCGAGCGGCGCTGCAGCAGCTCGGCGAGGGCCTCGGCGTCGGTCACGCGTCCCGGTCGCGGCCGAACAGGCCGGCGAGGAATCCCTTCTTCTCGGGGCGCACCGCGCGCGCGGCGGCGCAGAAGCCCGCCCCGAACTCCGTCACCGTCTGGTAGCGCTTGTCGGCCTCGCGCTCGAGCCCCTTCATCACCGCCGCCTCCACCGCCGGCGGGAAACGGAGCCCCTTCACCGCGCTGTTGAGCGGGGTGGGCGGCTCCTGGAGGAGCTGCTGGAAGAGCTCGCGCGGCGTGCGCCCCGGGAAGGGGAGCACCCCGGTGAGGAGGTAGTAGGTGATCGTGGCCAGGCTGTAGATGTCGGCCCGTTCATCCACCAGCGCCCCCGAGAGTGTCTCTGGGGCGACGTACTGGAGCGTCCCCACGAAGAAGCCGGCCCGCGTGAGCCGCTCCTCGGGCGCCGCCTTCTCGTCCCGGGCGATGCCGAAGTCGAGGAGCTTCACCACCTGCGTCGCCGGGTCGTACATGATGTTGGCCGGCTTGAGGTCGCGGTGGATGATCCCCTCGTGGTGGGCGGCGTCGAGCGCGCCGCAGAGCTGCTCCACGATCGTCGCCACGAGCGGCGGCGCCAGGGTGCCCGAGCGCGCCACGAAGGTCGCGAGCGGCTCGCCCGCGGCCCACTCGAGCGCCAGGTAGTAGAGGTCGTCCGTCTGCCCGAACTCGCGGGTCTGCACGATGTTGGGGTGCACCACCCGGCGGCCGTACTCCGCCTCGCGCAGGAAGCGCTTGACGGCCGTGGGATCCTGGGCCAGGCGGGCCCGCAGGACCTTCACCGCGGCGAGGCCATGGGTCGGGTGCTCGGCCTTGTACACCTCGGCGGTCCCCCCCTCGCCGACATGGTCGAGGAGGCGGTAACCGGCGATCGTGCGGCCGACGAGGCTGTCTTGTCGCATGGGGGTTGGTGCAAAGTACCCGGCGCGGGAAAGGCCCACAAGCCGCGCCTTGTCGCCCCTTGCGGAGGGGGCTAACCTACGGCCCACCAGGAGCTTGCTCATGTTCCCACGGATCCTCGGCCAGGGCGCGCGCGCCGTCCCCTGCCTCGCGCTGGCGGTCGCCGCCTGCGGGGGGTGGTCCCGCATCGGCAGCGACACCTCCCCCTCGCCCGGCCAGACCCTCACCGCCGTGCTCGACGAGACCGCGCTCTTCCGCCGCGTGGGGCGCCTCGCGGCCGACGGCCCCGTTCCCTTCGTGGGGGACATCGCGCTCCTCCCGGGCCCGGGGGACTCGGTCATCGGCGTGCTCGCGCTCTCGCTCGAGAACCGCGCCCTCGGGTTCGAGCGGCAGGGGGACCGGGGCTTCGTGGCGCGCTACCGGGTGGACATCGCGCTGCGGCGCGACTCGCTCCCGCCGGTCACGATCGGCCGCGACCAGACCGTGCGCGTCACCACCTTCCAGGAGACGCTGCGCAACGAGGAGAGCGTGCTCTTTCAGGAGCCGCTCCGCCTGGCGCCGGGGCGCTACCAGGTGACGGTGAGCGTCCGCGACCGCAGCAGCGAGCAGCAGAGCCGCGCCGAGCGTACCCTCGACGTCCGCCCCATCCCGCCGGGGCACACCAGCGCGCCGGTCTTCGTGTACGACGTCACCGCGCGCCGCACCCCCGACGAGCCCTTCCGCGGCATCCTCAACCCCCGCGCCGCGGCGGGATACGGGATGGACACGCTGGTGGTGATGGTGGAGGGGCGCCAGATGCCCGCGGGGGCCACCCTCCCGATCGTCGTGGTGGACGGCCGCGACAGCGTGCTGCTCCGCCAGGCGCTCACCTTCAGCGGCGCCGACTCGATCGAGACGCGGCTGCTCCGCTTCACGCCCGACAGCGCCCCGCTCGGCGAGCTCCGCTTCGTCGTCGGGCCCGACTCCGCGCGCCAGACCGCCATCGCGCTGGTCTCGCTCTCGAGCAACTGGATCGTCTCCAACTACGACCAGATGGTGGACCTGCTCCGCTATTTCGGCCACGAGCAGCAGCTCGACGCGCTCCGCCACGCCACCCCGGCCGACCGGCCGCGGCTCTGGCAGCGCTTCTACAAGGACAGCGACCCCAACCCCGCCACCCCGGAGAACGAGGCCCTCGACGCCTACTTCGGCCGGCTGGGCGTCGCCGACCGCCGCTTCGCCGACGAGGGGGAGCCGGGGTGGCGCACCGACCGCGGCGAGGTCTTCATCACCCTCGGCGACCCGGACGAGCAGATCGACGCCAGCGCCCCCAACCAGGGCCGCATCATCCGCTGGACCTACAACCAGTGGCGCGTGGTGCTCTTCTTCGTGGACGAGACCGGCTTCGGCCGCTTCCGCCTCACCCCCCAGTCCCGGGCCGACTTCGAGCGCGTGCGCGCCCGGCTCTGGCGCGAACAGGACCGCTGACGCTGCCCCGCCTCTATCTCATCGACGGGTACGCGCTGATCTTCCGCGCGCACCACGCCTTCGGCGACCGACCGCTGCGCACCTCCCGCGGGGAGAACACCTCCATCCCCCGCGGGGTGGTGGCGTTCCTCACCAAGCTCATCGAACAGTACGCCCCCGACGCCGTCGTCTGGGTCAACGACGCCGGCAGCTCGGGACGCAAGGAGCTCTACCCCGACTACAAGGCCAACCGCGAGGCGATGGAGGAGGCCGAGCAGCAGGAGTTCGACCAGGGCGTGCGCCGGGTCGAGGAGCTGCTCGCCGGCTTCCGCATCCCCCTCGTGGCCGTCCCCGGCTGGGAGGCCGACGACGCCATCGGCACCCTCGCCGACCGCGCCACCGCCGCGGGGTGGGAGGCGGTCATCGTGTCGGGGGACAAGGACCTCTACCAGCTCATCCGCCCCGGGGTCGCCATCCTCAACCCCGGGCGGAGCGGGCCCGGCGCGGTGGACCCCATCTGGGTGGACGAGCGGAACGCCCGCGAGCGGCTCGGCGTGGACCCGCACCACGTGGTGGATTACCTCGCGATGGTGGGCGACTCCGCCGACAACATCCCCGGGGTCAAGGGGATCGGCGAGAAGGGCGCGGCCGAGCTCCTCGCCGCCTACGGCGACCTCGAGGGGGTGCTGGCCCACGCCGACGAGGTGAAGAACAAGCGCTACCGCGAGGGGCTGCAGAAGTACGCCGCCGAGGCGCGGCTCTCGCGGCAGCTCGCCACCATCCGGCGCGACGTCCCCGTGACGCTCGACCTCGACGCGTGGCGCCGCCACCCGGCCGACACCGACCGGCTGGCGCGCCTCTACGCGGAGCTCGAGTTCACCACCCTGCTGCGCCAGATCGGGAGCGCCCGGACCGACGCGGCCAACATGCCCCTCGAGGTGGCCGGCCTGGCCCCCCGCCCCGGGGAGGCCGGCGCGCCGGCGGCGCCCCGCGGCGGCGCGCCCGACGTCATCGTCGTGGACGACCCTGCGGCCCTGCCGGCGGTGGTAGCACGTCTGCGCCAGGCGCCGCTGGTGGCCTTCGACACCGAGACGACCTCGCTCCATCCGCACAGCGCCGACCTGGTGGGACTCTCGCTCGCCGCGAGCCCCACCGAGGTGTGGTACCTCCCCTTCGGCCACCGCGCGCCCGGCGGCGAGCTCGCCGCCCCCGCCCCGGTGACCAACCTCCCCCCGCTCACCGACCCCGCCTGCGCCCCGGTGGCGGAGCTGCTCCGCGATCCCGCGGTCCCCAAGGCCGCGCACCACCTCAAGTACGACTGGCAGGTGCTCCGCCGCGCCGGCGTCGAGGTGGCGGGGGCGGTGTACGACTCGATGCTCGCGAGCTTCTGCCTCGACGCGGGGCGGCGCTCGCACGCCATCGACGTGCTCTCGCTCGAGCACCTGGGGGTGCCGATGAAGGGGTACGAGGACCTCACCGGCAAGGGGAAGGCGCAGATCCCCTTCGCCGAGGTGCCGGTGGCGGCGGCGGCGGCGTACTGCGGCCACGACAGCGCCACCGTCCTCGCGCTCCACGCCTTCTTCGCGCCGCGGCTCGCCGAGACGGGGGCGGAGCGGCTCCTCCGCGAGCTGGAGATGCCGCTGGTCCCGGTGCTGGTGGACATGGAGTGGGAGGGGATCCGCATCGACCAGGCGCTCTTCGCGCGGCTCGGCAACGAGCTCGGGCGGGACCTCCAGGCGCTCGAGGCGCGCATCGCCGAGACCGCCGGGGCGGCCGTCAACCTCAACTCGCCGAAGCAGCTGGGGCAGCTCCTCTTCGAGAAGCTCCAGCTGCCGGTGCTCAAGAAGACCAAGACCGGCGCCAGCACCGACGCCGAGGTGCTCGAGCAGCTGGCCGAGCTCGGGCACGAGGTGCCGAAGCTCATCCTCGAGTATCGCGAGGTGCAGAAGCTCAAGAGCACCTACGTGGACCTGCTGCCGGCCGAAGTGCACCCGGTCACCCACCGCATCCACACGAGCTTCCACCAGACCGGCGCGGCCACCGGCCGGCTCTCGAGCAGCGACCCCAACCTGCAGAACATCCCCGTGCGCACCGCGCGCGGGCAGGCCATCCGCCGCGGCTTCATCCCCCGCGAGGGGTGGCGCTTCGTGGTGGCCGACTACTCGCAGATCGAGTTGCGGCTGCTCGCGCACTTCTCGGAGGACGCGAGCTTCATCGAGGCCTTCCGCGCCGGGCGCGACATCCACCGCGAGACCGCCGCGCTCATCCTCGGCGTGCCCGAGGACCAGGTCACCGGCGAGCAGCGCGCCCGCGCCAAGACGATCAACTTCGGCACCATCTACGGGCAGGGGCCGTTCGCGCTCTCCAAGCAGCTCGGCATCACCCAGGACGAGGCCAAGGCGTTCATCGAGCGGTACTTCGCCCGCTTCCCCGGGGTGCGCGGCTACCTCGACCGGATGGTGCAGCAGGCGCGCGAGCAGGGCTACGTCGAGACCCTCTCGGGGCGGCGGCGCTACATCCCCGAGATCACGGACAGGAGCTTCAACATCCGCTCCTTCGGCGAGCGCGTGGCCACCAACTCCCCCCTGCAGGGCTCCGCGGCCGACCTCATCAAGCGCGGGATGATCGACCTCCACGCGGCGCTCGTGGCCGAGGGATCCGCGGCGCGGGTCCTCTTGCAGGTCCACGACGAACTGGTGCTCGAGGCGCCGCCGGCGGAGGTCGACGCGGTCTCCGCGCTGGTGAAGCGCACGATGGAAGGCGCAGCCACCCTGCGGGTGCCGCTCGTCGTGGAGATCGGCGTCGGCGAGAACTGGCTCGACGCCAAGCACTGAGCCCTCCCGTCGCCTCCACCCTGACCCCGCACCGACGATCCATGCGTCCTGTCATCGTGGCCGCGGCCGCGGCCGCGGCCCTCCTCTGCGCCCGCGCCACCGTCGCCCAGGAGGCCGCCGCCCACGCCGAGGCGCCCCTGCGCGTGTTCCTCGACTGCCCCGCGTGGCGGTGCGAGCCCGACTTCTTCCGCGCGGAGTTCCCCTGGGTGGACTTCGTGGTCACCCCCCAGGACGCCGAGGTGCAGGTGCTGGTCACCGAGGTGGGGACCGGGAGCGGCGGGAGCGACTATACCGTCACGACCCTCGGCCGCCGGCAGTACGACGGCCGCGCCGACACCCTGCACGTGTTCACCCCGCCCGACGCCACGGCCGACGAGGTGCGCCACCGCCTGGCGGATCGGATGGCCCTCTCCTTCGCGCCGTACGTCGCGGCCCGGCCGGGCGCCGACATGTTCTGTCTCCGCTACCTGGCGGGTCAGGGCCAGCGCGCCGCCCGTACCCAGGCCGCGCGCGATCCGTGGGACTACTGGGCCTTCCGGGTGGGGCTCAACACGTACCTCAACGGCGAGCAGACGTACACGAGCGGCGCGTACCACGCCAGCGTGCGCGCCAGCCGCATCACCGAGGGCCTCAAGGTCCAGTTCCAGACCTACGGGCAGTACGACCGCGACGCCTTCGAGGTGGACAGCGTCACCACGCTGGTCAACGAGCAGCGCAGTTTCGGGGCGAGCCTCCTCCTCGCCCCGACCATCGGCACCCACTGGGGGTGGGCCACGCGGCTCGCGGCGGACCGCTCCACCTACGAGAACCAGAAGCTCGCCCTGCACGCCGCCGCCGGGCTCGAGTTCGACCTGTGGCCCTACGCCGAGGTGTCCCGGCGCCTGTTCACCGTGCGGTGGATGGCCGGGGTGGACCGGTTCCGGTATGACGATCTCACCCTGTACGGCCGCCGGGAGGAGACCCTCACCTCCACGACGGCGGAGCTGTCGCTGGACGTGACGCAGCCGTGGGGCACGCTCGGCGCCTCGCTGGAGGGCTCCGCCTACCTCCACGACCTCGCCCAGCATCGGGTGGAGCTCCGGGGGGACATGGACATCCGGCTGGTGCGCGGGCTCAGCCTCTCGCTCTTCGGCCAGGTGGCCTCGGTGCACGACCAGCGCTACCTCCCCGCCGGCGACGCCAGCGCGGAGGAGATCCTGATCCGTCGGCGCCAGCTGGCCACCGACTACACCTACTACGTGTCGGTGGGGCTGGGGTACACCTTCGGCAGCGTGTTCAACAACGTCGTGAATCCGCGCTTCCGGTGAGTCAGGGCGCCGGGGGGGGCTCCTCCGCCTTCACCCCCGGCCACCAGTTCCACCGCCCCGCCAGGTGCATGAAGGCCGGCACCAGCACCATCCGGATCACCGTGGCGTCGAGGAAAACGGCCAGCGCCAGGCCGAAGCCGATGAACTGCACCATCAGCACCCGCGCGAACGCGAACGCCCCGAACACCAGCAGCATGATGAGCGCCGCCGAGGTGATGGTGCTCGCCGTGGCCGAGAGCCCCTCCATCGTGGCGGGGCCGTTGCGTCCCGTGCGGTCGAAGGCCTCCTTGATCCGCGCCAGGAGGAACACCTCGTAGTCCATGCTCAGGCCGAAGACGATCGCGAAGACCAGCACCGGCACGGCGACGAAGATCGCCTCGCTGGCCCCCGCGAGCCCGAGCACCCGCCCTCCCCATCCCTCCTGGAACACCAGCACGATGATGCCGAAGGTGGCGCTCACCGAAAGCGAGTTCATGATGACGGCCTTGAGCGGCACGAGCAGGCTGCGGAACACGAGCATCAGCAGGAGGAACGACAGCACCAGCACCGCGCCCACGAAGATCGGCAACCGCTCGGCGGTGTACGCGGCGAAGTCGTCGGCAGCGGCGGTGAGGCCCCCGACCTTCACGTCGACCCGGTCACCCACGACCGACGGGATGACGTCGTCGCGGAGGCGGGTCACCAGGTCGGCGGTGGCCTCGGCCTGCGGGTCGGTGGTGGGG
>DASTRQ010000042.1:0-4142 GCA_035761145.1 Gemmatimonadales bacterium | reverse complement strand
CCGCGCGCGTGGAGCTCCGCGGCGCGGCGGGACGCGCGCTCGCCGGGCGCGAGGTGCGGCTCGACGGCGGACGCGCGAGCGTCACCCTGGCCCTCCCGACCCGTACACTCGGCGCGGGGACCCACCAACTCGCGGTGCGCGTCCTCGCGGCCGGGGACTCCGTGCCCGAGGACGATGCCCGCGAGCTCCTGGTCACCGTCACGACCCTCCCCGCCGCGGTGCTCCTGGCCGCACCCCCCGACTGGGACGCGCGCCAGCTCCTGGCCACCCTGCGCGAAGTCGCGGCGCTCCCGGTGCGCGGCTATGCGTCGCTGGGGCCGGCCGGGTGGCGCCGGATGCCCGAGCTGGCGCCGGTGACCCGCGCCGAGGTGGCGCGGGCGGCGCGCGGGGCGGAGCTCCTCATCCTCAAGGGGGATCCCGGGGAGGCGGCCCGCGGGGCGCGCCCCCGCGCGCTCTGGCGGTGGCCCAGCGGCGAGGGAGGGGAGTCGGTGCTCGACGGCGAGTGGTATCCGGTGGATGCGAGCGCGCCGTCGCCGCTCGCCGGCGCGTGGGCGGCGACGCCGATGGAATCCCTCCCCCCGCTCGAGCGGCTCACCCCGGTGGTGCCGGGGCCGCGGGACTGGGTGGGGCTCTCGGTGCAGCTCGGCCGCCGCGGGGCGGAGCGCCCGGCGGTGATCGGCCGCGAGGTGGCTGGCCGGCGCGAGGTCCAGGTGGCGGCCGACGGCCTCTGGCGCTGGGCGTTCCGGCCGGGGCTGGCGGAGGAGACCTATCGCCAGTTCGTGGACGCCACGGCGAGCTGGCTTCTCGACACCCCCGATCCCGCGGCGGGGGCGGCGCGTCCCGTGACCTCCGTGGTGCCTCGCGACCGGCCGGTGCGGTTCCGGTGGACGGGGGAGGGCACGCCCCGCCCCCTCGCGGTGACGGTGACCGGCGACGGCGGCGCGCGCACCGACACGCTCGTCTTCGACGGTGCGCGCGAGGCGGCGCTCCCCCTCCCGGTGGGGCGGTGGGAGTACCGCCTGGCCGGCGGCGGCGTGGGGACGGTGGTGGTGGAGCCCTGGTCGGACGAGTACGTGCCGGCGCCGGCGACCCTCGCGGCGCATCCGGGCACCGAGGCCGCGACCGGGCGGCGCACGGCGCTCCGCGACCAGTGGTGGCCCTATGCGCTGGTGGTGCTGCTGCTGGGGCTCGAATGGTGGTGGCGCCGGCGGCTGGGGCTCCGGTGAGGGGAATTCCGCCCCCGACGGAGGTACCTTTCCACGGATCACTTCACCCGCCGCACGTTCGGCCACCAATGCGATGAATCGCGTCACCCAGTCCGCCCCCACCTCGCTCTGGGGCCGCCTCAAGCGGCTCGCGACCGCCGACGTCGGCGCGCTGCTGCGCAAGTTCAACGCCGAGGATCTCGAGCGCATCGAGCAGCTGCTGCTCGAGGCCGACCTCGGCGTGCCGGCGACGATGACGCTGATGCAGGAGCTCGAGGACGGGGTGCGCACGGGGAAGCTCAGGACCGAGGCCGACCTGCACGCCGCCTTCGAGCGCCGGCTTGGCGAGCTGCTGGGCGGCCCCGCCGAGCCGGGGGCCATCGCGCGGGCGGCCGCGCCCCCCACCGTGGTGCTGGTGATGGGGGTGAACGGGGTGGGGAAGACCACCTCGGTGGCGAAGCTCGCCGCGCGGCTCACCCGCGAGGGGCGGAAGGTGCTGCTGGCCGCGGCCGACACCTACCGCGCCGGGGCGGTGGCGCAGCTCGAGACCTGGGCGGAGCGGCTCGGGCTGCCGTGCGTCTCGGGCGCGAGCGGGGGCGATCCCGCCGCGGTGGCGTTCGACGCCCTCAAGGCCGCCGCGGCGCGCGGCGCCGACACGGTGCTCATCGACACCGCGGGGCGCCTGCACACGCAGGAGGGGCTGATGGAGGAGCTCCGCAAGGTGCAGCGCGTGGTGGCGCGGCAGGTGCCGGGCGCGCCGCACGAGGTGCTGCTGGTGCTCGACGGCACGGTGGGCCAGAACGCGGTGCAGCAGGGACGGCAGTTCGCGCGGGTCGTCCCGCCGACGGGGCTCATCGTCACCAAGCTCGACGGCACCGCGCGCGGGGGCGCGGTGGTGGCGCTCCGGCGCGAGCTCGAGGCCCCGGTGCGCTTCCTCGGCGTGGGCGAAGGGCTCGACGACCTGAAGCCCTTCGACGCGCGCGCCTTCGCGGCCGGGATCCTGGGGCGGGACGAGGGCTGAGCCGGCCCATGGCGCTCCGGCTCGACACCCCGGTCAAGTTCCTCAAGGGCATCGGCGAGCGGCGCGCGGAGCTCTTCGCCAAGCTCGGCGTGGAGACGGCGCAGGACCTCCTCTGGCACCTGCCGCACCGCTACCTCGATGCGTCCACCGTCACCCCCCTCGCCGCGGCGCGGGTGGGCGGGGAGTTCGCGTGCATCGGGCAGGTGGTGGCCAAGCGGGTGGTGCCCACGCGGCGCGGGCTCCGCGTCTTCCGCGCGGTGCTGCGGGACGACTCGGGGGTGCTCGAGTGCGTCTGGCCGGGGCAGGCCTTCCTGGACCGCAGCATCCGTGAGGGGCAGACGCTCCTCGTCGCGGGGCCGGTGCGCTTCTACCACGGCCGCCAGATGGCGCCGCGCGAGTTCGTGGTGCTCGACGAGCCGGATGACGGAGCGGCCCCCGCGCTGCCGCACGGCCAGGTGCTCCCGATCTATCCCGCCACCGAGGGGCTCTCCCACAAGACGATCCGGGCGCTCGTGGACCGCCACCTCGACGCCCTGGTGGCGCTGGCGGAGGATCCGGTGCCGCCGGCGCTCCTCGCCGAGCTGGGCCTCTCCCCCCTGCGGCAGGCGCTCCGCGACGTGCACCATCCCGCCACCCTCGCGGCCGCGGAGGCCGGGCGGCGCCGGCTCGCGTTCGACGAGCTCTTCGACCTCCAGCTCACGCTGGCGCGGGCGCGGACGCTCGCCAAGCACCAGCGCGCGGGGATCCGCTTCGAGCCCAGGCGCGACCTGACCACCCGGCTCCGCGAGGCGCTCCCCTTCGCGCTCACCGCCGACCAGACCCGCGCGCTCAAGGAGATCGTGGCCGACATGGGGAGCCCGGAGCGGATGCACCGGCTCCTGATGGGGGACGTGGGGACGGGGAAGACCGTGGTGGCGCTCTTCGCGATGCTCCTGGCCGTCGAGAACGGCCACCAGGCGGCGCTGATGGCGCCGACGGAGCTCCTGGCGGAGCAGCACGCGCGCACGCTGGCCACGCTGCTCGCCCCGCTCCAGATCCTTCCGGAGGTGCTCCTGGGGCGGATGGCGCCGGCCGAGAAGCAGGCCGCGCGCGCCCGGCTCGCCGACGGCCGCGCCCGCATCGTGGTGGGGACCCACGCCCTCTTCCAGGAGGGGGTCCAGTTCCGGAAGCTCGGGCTCGTGATCATCGACGAGCAGCACCGCTTCGGGGTGGAGCAGCGCGCGGCGCTCATCGGCAAGGGGGCCGGCCCCGACGTGCTCCTGCTCACCGCCACGCCGATCCCCCGCTCGCTGGCCCTCACCCTCTACGGCGACCTCGACGTCTCGGTGCTCCGCGAGCGCCCGCCGGGCCGCGGCGGGATCACCACCGCCGTGCGCACCGCCGCCGCGCGCGAGAAGGTGTGGGCCTTCGTGCACGACCAGGTGGCGGCGGGGCGGCAGGCCTACGTGGTGCTCCCGGTGATCGAGGAATCGGAGAAGGCCGACCTCCGCGCCGCCACCACGATGGCCGAGGAGCTCACGGCCCGCTGGCCCGACGTGGGCGTGGGCCTGGTGCACGGGCGGCTCAAGGCGGACGAGCGCGACGCGGTGATGCGGCGCTTCCGCGCGGGGGAGGTGCAGGTGCTCGTCTCGACCACGGTGATCGAGGTGGGGATCGACGTGCCCAACGCCACCGTGATGGTGATCGAACACCCCGAGCGCTTCGGCCTGGCGCAGCTGCACCAGCTGCGCGGGCGGGTGGGGCGGGGCGGGAACGCGAGCCACTGCATCCTCCTCGCCGACGGCCGCATCCCCCCGCGGCTCAAGGCCTTCGCCGCGACCGAGGACGGGTTCCAGATCGCCGAGCTCGACCTCGCGGAGCGGGGGATGGGGGACCTGATCGGCCTGCGGCAGTCGGGCGGGGTCACCATCCGGCAC
>DASTRQ010000041.1:0-10647 GCA_035761145.1 Gemmatimonadales bacterium | reverse complement strand
CGCCCGCGACCAGGGCACCGATGTCTTCGTCGGCCGTCCCGATGACGCCGACGAGCTGCCCTACCGGGGCGGTCTCGCCCTCTTGGAGGAGGCGCTTTCGCAGTACTCCCTCGCCGCGCGCTACCAGCTCCATAACTGCTTTATCGGTCTCGACCTCGGCCAGCACATCGCCCTTCGCGACCTGGTCACCTTCGTTCTTGACCCACTTGACCAGCCGCCCCTCTTCCATCGTGGGGGACAGCGCTTCCATCACGACTTTCGTTGCCATGCCGGTCTCCCGGTGGGTGGGTCGCAAGTCCCAGGTCGCACGTCCGCGCGGTCGGAGAGACCTGCGACGGGCGACCTGCGACCCTCAGCTCAAGTAGAGCACCTTCTTGCACGCCGCCACGATCTTCGGGGCGTCCGCCTTGGCGGCCTTCTCGAGGTGCTTGTTGTAGGGCATCGGCACGTCGGCGCCGGTGACGCGGAGCACCGGGGCGTCGAGCTCGTCGAAGACCTCGCGCTGGAGGTCGTCCACCACCTGCGCGCCCACGCCCGCGAACGGCCACCCTTCCTCGGCCACGACCACGCGGTGGGTCTTGGCGGCCGAACGGAAGAGCGCCTCGTGGTCGAGGGGGCGGATGGAGCGGAGGTCGAGCACCTCGGCCGAGATGTTCTCCGCGGCCAGCTGCTCGGCGGCCTTGAGGGCCGGGGTGACGGTCTTGGAGTGGCAGACGATGGTGACGTCGCTCCCCTCGCGCTTCACGTCGGCCGCGCCGATCGGGACGACGTGCTCCCCCTCGGGGACCTCCCCCTTGGTGTTGTAGAGCATCTCGCCCTCGATGAAGACCACCGGGTCATCGTCGCGGATGGCGGCCTTGAGCATCCCCTTGGCGTCGGCGGGGGTGGCGGGGGCCAGCACCTTGAGTCCGGGGATGTGGGCGTAGTAGCTCTCGAACGCCTGGGAGTGCTGGGAGGCGAGCTGGAGCGCCGCGCCGCCCGGGCCGCGGAAGACCATCGGGCAGCCCACCTGGCCGCCGCTCATATAGCGCATCTTGGCGGCGTGGTTCACGATCTGGTCGAGCGCGAGGAGGGCGAAGTTCCAGGTCATGAACTCGATGATGGGGCGGAGCCCCACGGTGGCGGCGCCGACGCCCACGCCGGCGAAGCCGAGCTCGGTGATGGGCGTGTCCACCACGCGCATCGGGCCGAACTCCTCGAGCAGGCCGCGGCTCACCTTGTACGCGCCCTGGTACACGCCCACTTCCTCGCCCATCAGGAACACCGACGGGTCGCGCTGCATCTCCTCGCGGAGCGCCTGGTTCAGGGCGTCGCGATAGGTCAGGACCGGCATCTCAGTTGGCCTCCGCGTACACGTCGGTCCAGAGCGCCTCGGGCGCCGGGTCGGGGGACTCGTCCGCGAAGCGGAGGCTGTCCTCGACCTCGGCCGTCACCTCGGCGTCCATCGCCTTGAGGGCGGCGTCGTCCATCAGGCCGGCGGCCTTGAGCCGGTCGGCCCAGGTGCCGATGGGGTCGCGCTTGCGCTGCTCCTCGACCTCTTCCTTGGTGCGGTAGTGGCCGTGGATCGGGTCGCTCATCGAGTGGCCCATGAAGCGGTAGGTGCGCACCTCGAGCAGGGTGGGGAGGCTCTCCTTCCGGCCCCGCGCCACCGCGCGGTCCATCGCGGCGCGCATCGCCAGCACGTCCTGGCCGTCCACCACCTCGTTGGCCATGTCGTAGCTGCAGGCGCGCTCGCTGATGTCGTAGATGGCGCTGGCGCGCTCGAGCGCGGTGCCCATCCCGTAGCGGTTGTTCTCGCAGATGAAGATGGCGGGGAGCTTCCAGAGCGCCGCCATGTTGAGCGCCTCGTGGAAGGCCCCGTTGTTCACCGCCGCCTCGCCGAAGTAGCACACCGCCACCTGGTCGCCGCCGCGGTACTTGATGGCGAAGGCCATCCCCGTGGTGATCGGGATGTGCGCGCCCACGATGCCGTGGCCCCCCAGGAAGCCCTTCGAGGCGTCGAAGAGGTGCATCGAGCCCCCCTTGCCGCTGGTGCACCCGGTGGCCTTGCCGAACAGCTCGGCCATCACCCCCCGCGCGCTCATCCCGCGGGCCAGGGCGTGGCCGTGGTCGCGGTAGCTGCAGGTGATGTAGTCGTCCATCCGGAGCGCGGCGATGGACCCCACCGCCACGGCCTCCTGGCCGATATACAGGTGGCAGAAGCCGCCGATCTTGCCGAGGCTGTACGCCTCGCCGGCCTTCTCCTCGAAGCGCCGGATCAGGAGCATCTGGCGCAGGTAGGACTTGTACAGCTCCGCGGTGGCCCCGTCGATCTTCTTGGGCAGCGCGGGTGCGGCGGTCGCGGCCATCAACCCTCCACGGTCGCCGCTTCGGCGGCGTGCTTGGCCTGGTCCCAGGCGTGGTAGGACGAGCGCGTGAGCGGGCTCGCCTCGACGTGCTTGAACCCCATCGCGAGCCCGAGGTCGCGCAGCTCGCCGAACTCGTCCGGCGTGTACCAGCGCACCACCGGCAGGTGCGACTCGCTGGGGCGGAGATACTGGCCGAGCGTCAGGATGTCCACGTCGCTGCGGCGCAGGTCCTTCATCGAGCGCACCACCTCATCCCACTCCTCGCCCATCCCGAGGATGATGCCGCTCTTGGTCAGCTGGGCCTTCCCCCCCATCCGCCGCGCGTTGGCCAGGAGCTGCAGCGCGCGCTCGTACCGGCCCCCCGGCCGGGCCAGGCGGTACAGGCGGGGGACGGTCTCCAGGTTGTGGTTCAGGATGGTGGGGCGCGCTTCCATCACGATCTGGAGCGCCCGCTCCGATCCCTGGAAGTCGGGGATCAGCACCTCGACCGAGCTCTCGGGGAGCCGCGCGCGGATCTCGGTGATGCACCCGGCGAACGCCTCGGCGCCGCCGTTCTCCAGGTCGTCGCGGTCCACCGAGGTGATGACCACGTGCCGGAGCCCCATCGCCGCCACCGCCTCCGCCAGCTTGGCGGGCTCGGTGGGGTCGAACGCCTTGGGCGTCCCGTGGCTCACCGCGCAGTACGCGCAGTTCCGGGTGCAGACGTCCCCGAGGATCATGAAGGTGGCGGCGCGGTGGTCCCAGCACTCCCCGATGTTGGGGCAGCGGGCCTCCTCGCACACCGTATGGAGCCCCAGCTCGCGCATCATCTTCTTGACGCCGAGGTACGTCTCGCCGCCGGGCGCCTTCACCTTGAGCCAGGTGGGCTTGCGCACCAACGCCGGCGGGGCGGGGAGCCCCGCCCCTTCCCCGGCGGCGGGGGCGGCGGACGTCCGGGAGAGCTGGACCAGCGGCAACGCGGCCATGGCACACCTCTATAAGAAGCGGGCGGGAGCGCCCACAGGGCCACCAAGCTAGCGGTGCCCCCGGCAGGGAGGGAGGCCCGCGGACCTGAATTTCAACCAATTGGTTGATTCTTGGCAACTGGCGCCCCAGGGCACGAAGAAGGGGCCGGACCCGAAGGCCCGGCCCCCTCCCTCCCGGTCGCCCGGGATCAGAACAGCAGCAGCAGCCCGCCCGAGAGGACGAACCCGGTGTTGTTCTCGTTGCCGCTCACGTCGTCGCTCGACTGGTTGTAGGTGAACTCGAGCGTGGAGCGGAGCATCTTGCCGTACTTGTTGTAGAGCCCCGCCACCAGGGCGCTGTTGGTCAGCTTGCCGCCCCCCTCGGCGTCGGTGCCCTTGAGCTGGTTGAGACCGTAGCTCACCCCGAGGCTGGTCCGGTCGTTCAGGGTGAACATCCCCTGGCCGTACGCGCCGAAGGAGGTGCGCCCGTCGGCGCCGTCGGTGGCGTTCAGGAAGTTGAGCGTGGAGCCGATCCCCGAGCCGTAGAAGCCCGAGCCCACGAGGGAGATCTTGGCCCCGGTCCACTTGACGCCGCCGCCGGCGCCGAAGGAGGTGAGGGTCTGGTCGGCGCCCGGGTCCTTGGCGCTTTGCGCCAGCCCGTTGACCCAGAACATCGTGCCGCTCTCGCTCTTCATCGTCCACTCGGCCTCGACCCGGGGGAGCTGGGTCTCGGTGAAGTTGTCCACCGCCGAGGGATCGAAGAGGCCGATGCTGAACTGGCTGTTCTTCCCCGCCGCGCTGCTCCAGGTGAGCTGGGCGTTGAAGTTCGGGTAGTTGTACCCGAAGCCGATGCGGCCGAGGGTGGTGCCGCCGCCGTTCGGGCCGCCGGTGGGGCCGGTGCCCATCAGGGTCATGTCGTTGAGGATGTTCTGCCGGCCGAAGAGCGACAGCTCACGCCCCATCAGCAGCTGGCCCCCGCCGACCCCGCCGACCGTCATGAAGACCTGCCGCATGTCGATCTGCGAGCCCTGGCAGTTGGCGTTGTTGGTGAAGTTGGAGCTCCCGGGGCCGCACTGGATCTCCGGCGCGAAGCCGAAGGTGGCGCCGAGGTCCCGCCCGCCGTCCCGCCCCTTCACCGAGAAGACCGCGAAGGAGGGCAGGAGCCCGGTGCGGATGTTGAACCCCTTGGTGTTCGCGCCCACGAGGCCACCCGCGGTGGTCCCCTTGTCGCTCGTGGACTCGTACACCAGGAAGCCGTTCACGTTGCCGGAGAAGCTGAAGTTCCAGCCATTCCCCATCTGCATGTTGAGCTGGGCCTGGGCCGGCGCCGCGACGGCGGCGAGGGCGAGGCCGGCGAACCACAGGGCACTGCGCTTCATAGGGAGCACGCTCCTCGGGAAGGGTGTGTTGCCTCGGATCCGGGTCCTGCGGAGCACAGGGGCGGCGGGCTCAAGGCCGGCCACCCCCGTCGTGACGTCGATCACACCCCGGCTCGGGCGCCGGAGTCCATCCATCCAACGGTGCTGCTGGTCGAGGTAATGTTCATTTCTCGGTCGGAGCCTCGGGTACGGGTGCTCACTGGCCGACCCCCAAACCATTGGACACCAACACGTTGGCGATTCTCGGGCACCTCGTCAATAGTCTTATATCCGATATTTGCTATCGGAATAGTTGCATCGCCTTCTGCAGCGTCGTCCATACCCCCCAGAGCAGGGGGAGCTTCACCGCACCCCAGGTCAGGAGTAGCGGCATCGTGCGAGAGCCGCTCGCGGCCGCCGGGAGGGGATTGGCCGGGTCCGCGGCCACCGCCACCGGGGCCGGCCCGCCGAGCGGACCGGTGGGGGTGAGCCCTGCCTCGGGGCCGCGTGGCTGGAACCGCTCCGCGGCCACCGCGCGCACCATCCCGTTGCAGACCAGCCCCACCAGGAGCAGGGCGATCATCGTGTACATGCTGAGGGTGTACACATCGGTCCCGCTCAGTCCCCGGTCGATCTGCGCCTGGCGGATCCAGTTGACCAGCACCGGGCCGGCCACCCCCGCCGCCGACCACGCCGTGAGCAGCCGGCCGTGGATGGCGCCGACGTTGGCCGTCCCGAAGAGATCCGCCAGGTAGGCCGGGATGGTGGCGAAGCCGCCGCCGTACATCGTGAGGATCAGCACCGCGAGCGAGACGAAGAGGGGGACGCTCCCCAGGTGGCCGGCGAAGGGGATGCCGAGGTAGAGCAGGGGCCCAAGGCCGAGGAAGACGAAGTAGGTGGGGCGCCGGCCGATCCGGTCGGAGAGGGAGGACCAGAAGAAGCGCCCTCCCATGTTGAAGAGGCTCAGGAGCCCCACGAAGCCCGCCGCCGCCGCCGCCGTCACCTTGCCGGGGAACATCTCCTGGATCATCGGCGAGGCCTGTTCGATGATGCCGATCCCGGCGGTGACGTTGACGAAGAGGATGGTCCAGAGGAGATAGAACTGGGGGGTGCGCACGGCGTCCCCCACCAGCACGTTGCCGCGCGCCACCAGCGCCCTGGCCTCGGTGGGCGGGGTCCACCCCACCGGGCGCCAGCCGTCGGCGGGGAGCCGGAAGAGGAAGGCCCCGCCGAGCATGAAGAGGAGGTACACCGCGCCGAGCACCAGGAAGGTCTTCGCGACGCCGACCGACGTGGGGGTGGCGAACCGGTCGAGGAGCATCTGGCTGAGGGGGCTCGCGATGAGCGCGCCTCCGCCGAAGCCCATGATGGCGAGTCCGGTGGCGAGGCCGCGGCGGTCGGGGAACCACTTGATCAGCGTGGAGACCGGCGTGATGTAACCGAGCCCCAGGCCGCACCCCCCGATGACGCCGTAGCCCAGGTACAGCAGCCAGAGCTGGTGGGTGCGCACCGCCACGGCGCCGAGGCCGAAGCCGGCGGCCCAGCAGAGCGCGGCGGTGACGCCGCTGGTGCGGGGGCCCACCCGCTCGAGCCACTTGCCGAAGACCGCGGCCGAGAGGCCCAGGAAGACGATGGCGAGGGTGAAGACCCAGGCGAGCTGCTTCTGCGTCCAGTCGTCGGGGGTGCTGGCAGTGACGCCGAGCACCCGCGTGAGCGGGAGCTTGAAGACGCTGAACGCGTACGCCTGGCCGATGCAGAGATGGATGGCCAGCGCCGCGGGGGGCACCAGCCACCGATTGAAGCCGGGCGCGGCCACGATGCGGTCGCGCGAGAGCAGTCCGGCCATCAGGGCTCCTGTGGGGGATGCCCCACGTTACCGCGTCCGGGGTCCCTCCGCCAGCGGGTACATCTCCCCTGCTTCCACCCGCACCGTGAAGGCGTTCCCGCTCCACGGGATGGGGCAGGGGAAGGCGCCCGAATAGGCGCAATTGGGATTGAACGCCCGGTTGAGGTCCAGGAGGTACCGCTCCCCTCCCTGCGGGGTCAGCTCGACGAAGCGGCCGGCGGGGTAGCTCCCGTCGCCATTGGTGGCGTCCCGGAAGTTGATGAGGAGCCGTTCCCCGCCCGACGCCCCGGGCACGCGCATCACCCGGAGGCTCACCCCACCCGCGTCCACGGTGCCGACCTCGGTCGCCTCGACCGAGAGCCCTTCGGGGGAGAGGATGCGCTGGGCCCTGGGCGCCACCGGCGCGAGCGTGACCGCGTACCGGCGGTCCGCGCGGTAGGGGAACCACCTGGGGCGCTTCCCGGGCGCGGCGTCGTGATACACGGCCAGGATGGTACGACCCGGCGCGCCGAGGGGGACGAGATGCGTGCCGTTGACGGCGGTGGCGCGGCCCCGCACCAGCGTGCGCTCGGCACCCCACCCCCGGAGGAGGAGCGAACCCCCGACCTCGCGCACCGTGGCGGCGGGCGCGCCGGGGATCGCGACCTCGCCCCCCTCGCCCAGCGTGAGCCCGTCGGCCGGCACCGGCGCGAGCGCGATGGCACGCGCGGGGGAGAGCGGGTCGCGCTCGAGCCAGTGGGTGCGCTCGGCGCGCTCGCGGGCGACGCCGGCCGGCACGCCCTGGGCCTCGAGCGCGGCCGGCAGAAGAAGCGTCACGGCAAGAAGGAGCAGTGAGGGGCGCATCACGTTGCCGGGCCCGGGCCGGGCTACCAGCTCCAGAAGCGTTCCGGGCGCACCACGCTCAGGTCCTCGACCATCGGCGTCTCGCCGGTGAGGAGCTGCCCGATGATCCGTCCCGTCACCACGGAGAGGAGGATCCCCTCGCGCCCGTGCCCGGTGGCGTACCACAACCCCTCGGCGCGCGGTTCGCGGCCGATGATCGGGAAGCCGTCGGGCGTGCCGGGGCGGAGCCCCGCCCAGGTGCGCCGGACCTCGAGCTGGGCCAGCGCGGGCACCAGCGCCGTGGCCTTCCCGAACAGCGCGGCCAGTCCGGCCGAGGTCGTCTCGGCGCGGAACCCGGCGGCCTCCATCGTCGAGCCGACGATCGCCTCATCCCCCCGCGGGACCACATAGACCCCCGCCCCCTGGACGATGGCGGGCTCCACCCCGCCGGGCCAGGGAAAGGCCGCCATCTGACCGCGCACCGGTTCCACCGACAGCGGGCGCGGGAGCCCCTCGATCCGCCCGCTCCACGCGCCCGCGGCGAGGATCACGAGTTCGGTGTGGTAGCTCTCATTCGCGGTGCGCACGCCGGTGATGCGGTCCCCCTCACGCACGAGCGCGGTGACCGGCGCGGGGACGACCTTCGCGCCGTGCGCCTTGGCGTCGGCCAGGAGGGCCCGCACCAGCTGGCTCGGGTCGATGGCCCCGTCCTGCGGCGCCCAGAGCGCGCCAAGGGCCTTCCCGGCCCAGGGGTAGCGGGCGCGGGTCTCCGCGGGATCGAGCCAGTCCACCAGGTGGCCCTGCTGGCGCTGCCACGCCACCTTGGCCTTGAGAGGGGCCAGCTCCTCTTCGCTCAGCGCGAGCTTGGCGATCCCGTCCCGCCGGAGGGCGCAGGCGATGCCGGTCGAGGCCTCGAGCTCGGGCGCGAGCGTATAGATGAGCTCCCGCCCCGCGAGCCCGAGCTCGAAGAGCGGATCGTCGGCGCTGCCGTCGGTCTGCGCCGCGAGCATCCCGGCGGCGGCGCGCCACGCCTGGCCCTCCTCGGTGCCGCGGTCGAGCACCAGCACCTGGCGCCCGCGGCCCGCGAGTTCGCGGGCGCAGGCGGCTCCGACGGCCCCCCCACCGATGACGATAACATCAACGGATGCAGTCACTTAGCCCCCGACGAAACTATTTGGAACATCGCCCCGTACTGCACGGCGACCCCCTTCAAGGGAAGATAGAATGCAAAAGCTCCTTGGCTACTCGCTGCTGGCGCTCGTCGGCCTCTTCCTGTGGCGCGTGCTGGCGGGGCTCTTCGGGATGATCATCGGGCTGCTGTTCAGCCTGCTCTGGCTGGCCTTCGTCGGCTTCGTGATCTATCTCGTGATCCGCGTCTTCAGCCCCAGCACGGCGGACAAGATCCAGGAGATGATCGGCGGGAAGAAGGCGGCCTGAGGTCAGCGCCTCGGGCCTGGTGCCTGGGGAGGCAGCGGCGGGTCTCGGTGTTCGTCCACGGGCGCCGGGGCCCATCGGCTTCCCCTCCGGCTCCTGATCCCAGGCTCCGATCGCGAGTCTCCAGGCGCCAGGCGCCAGGCACTAGGCGCCGCTCGCCCCCCGCAGCTCTCCCAGCACCCCCCACACCAGCATCGGCACCATCAGTTCGTGGTGCCCGGTGATCATCACGCCCGTCCCGCCGGCCTTGGTGGGGCGGGCGACGACGTTCATCCGCGAGCGGTACTGGCGGATCATGTCGAAGTCGGCGGCCAGGAAGTCTCGCGGGTGGCCGTCGTGCAGGTTGCGCGCGATGGTGAGCGCCTTGAGGAAGACCTCGGGGAGGATCACCGCGCTGCCGAGGTTGAGCACCGCGCCGCCCTGGTCGAGGTCGGGGAGGGCGCCGGCGAGGCGCTTGAAGTCGGTGAAGGTGGTGGCGCCGAGGGCGGCGCCGTCGGCGGTGGGGTGCTGGTGGATGATGTCCGCGCCGATGGCGACGTGGACGGTGACCGGCACCTTGCGCCGGGCGGCGGCGAGGAGGATCGAGGCCTCGCGTCCCGGGAGGTCGGTGCGCGCGGCGAGCGCGCGGGTGACCCCCTCGCCGAGCCCCAGCCCGTCGCGGTGGGCGCGGGCGATGGCGCCGTTCATCTCGCGGCCGGTCTCCTCGGCCATGCCGAAGGTCCCGTCGCCGAGCCCCGCCTCGACGTCCTCGCTGGTGCCGCCCCAGGCGGCGAGCTCGAAGTCGTGGATGGCGGCGGCGCCGTTCATCGCGACGTGCGTCACGACGCCGGCGTCGAGGAGCGCGCCGATGAGGGGGCCGAGGCCCACCTTCACCACGTGGCCGCCGAGGAGGAGCGCCACGCCGCGGCGCGCGCGCGCGGCGGCGGCGACGTGCGTGATGACCTGGCCCAGGTCGCGCGCGGCGAGCTGGTCGGGGAGGGCCCGGAGGAAGGCGGCGAAGCTGGCGTCGTCGCCGGGGGGCGTGGCGAGGAGGGCGGGGTCCACCTTGTTGCGCCGCGCGGCGATGGGCACCGTGCGGACGCGGGAGAGGTCGGCCTCGCGGCCGCTCACGGCGCCCCGGCGGCGGTGCCGCCGGTGGTCACCCGCTGCAGCTTGAGCACCAGGGTGCCGAAGGAGAAGTTGCTCCGCACCTCGACGGGGATCCGGTCGGCGTCGTCGGTGATGAGGATCCGCGCGTCGCTCGACTCGGCCAGCATCCCCGTGGCCTTGATGCTCGGCTGGATGAGCAGGCACTTCCGCTTGTCGTTGCCCGGGAGTTCGCAGTTCTGGCGCTTGAGCACCTTGATGCGCACGGGGTTGCGGTCGGGCCGGAAGTAGCGCTCCCAGGTGTAGGTGCGGCCCACCTCGAGCGGGAGGGTGCGCACCCAGTAGAAGAAGGCGGTGTCGTCGAGCGGGTCGGCGATGGTCTGGAAGGTCGTGTCGCGCTGGTTGACGCGGTAGTACCCCGAGTCGGGGAAGATGCGGTAGTCCTTGGTGCGCTCGCGCCCGTCCTCGTTGTTGTCCTGGAGGAAGCGGTATGAGCGGAAGTCGCGCGTGCCGGTCCAGGAGGTGAGGGTGTCGTCGAGGGTGAAGAAGAGGGCGCGGCCGTTGAGCGTGAAGCGGAGGACGAACACCTCGCGTCCGCGGACGGTGTCGCGCGCGAGCACCTCCATCCCGGCGCGGCCCACGGTGAAGATCCCGAGCTTCACCTTGTAGGCGAAGCGCTCGCCGACCTCGAACGGGTAGGCGGGGGCCGGCGCCGGGGCGGGCTCGGCGACCGGGGGCGCGAGGGAGTCGCCGCTGGCGGGGGGGAGGCTGTCCTGCGCCACCGCCGGGGCGGCGGCGGCACAGGCCAG
>DASTRQ010000040.1:0-2648 GCA_035761145.1 Gemmatimonadales bacterium | reverse complement strand
TATGCCCAGGCACGCGAGCTCCTCACCGCACTCGGCGAAGGGTGTCCCGATCCACGTTGGGTCCGGGTTCGCGGTCGCGGAGCGCGTTAAGCCGCAGTTCGATGTCCGGGTCGGGCGGGCCGCCGCTGCCGCGCAGGAGGTCGCGATCCTCGAGCAGCGCCGCGACCGAGGCGGCGAGGTCCGCGTCGCCCGTCGTGGCGCTGGCGATGAGCATATGCGCCAGGCGCGGGTGCACCGGCAGCTCCGCCATCGCGCGGCCGTGCGGGGTGACTGCGCCGGCGGCGTCGAGCGCGCCGAGTTCGGTGAGGAGTTCGCGCGCCTGGGCAAAGGCGCCGGCCGGCGGCGGATCGAGCCAGCGGAGTGTGGCAGGGTCGCTGATCCCCTGCGCCGCCAGGTCGAGCGCCAGCGGCGCGAGGTCGGCCTCGAGGATCTCGGGGGTGGCGCGGGGAATGAGCCCCGGCTCTTCCGCCTGGGCCCAGAGCCGGTAGCAGACGCCGGGCGCGGTCCGCCCCGCGCGGCCGCGACGCTGATCGGCCGAGGCACGGGAGACCCGCACCGTGGCGAGCCGGGTCATCCCCGAGCCGGGGTTGAAGCGCGGCACCCGCGCGAGCCCCGAGTCCACCACGATCGTCACCCCTTCGATGGTAAGGCTCGTCTCCGCGATCGAGGTCGCGAGCACGACCTTCCGCCGGCCCGGGGGGCTGGGGCGCAGCGCGCGATCCTGTTCGGCCTGGGGGAGGAGGCCGAAGAGGGGAATGATGTCGGTGAGCGGTGAGCGGTGGGCGGTGAGCGGGCGCGCGGCAAGGAGTTCACGGGTACGATGGATCTCTCCGGCGCCCGGGAGGAAGGCCAGCAGATCGCCGTCGTGACGCTCGAGCGCGTCGCTGATGGCGGCGGCCATCGCGCCTTCGATGCGCTGGTCCTGGCGCCGCGGTACCCAGCGGGTCTCGACCGGGAAGGACCGTCCCTCGCTCGTGACGATCGGCGCGTCGCCGAGGAGCGCCGCCACCGGTGCGCCGTCCAGGGTGGCCGACATCACCAGGACGCGGAGTTCCGGGCGAAGAAGCGCCTGGGTCTGCAGGGTGAGCGCCAGGCCGAGGTCGCCGTTGAGGTTCCGCTCGTGGAACTCGTCGAAGATGACGAGGCCGTAGTTCTCGAGCGCGGGATCGTGCTGGAGGATGCGGGTGAGGATCCCTTCGGTGACCACCTCGATCCGGGTCGCGGCGCTGACCCTGGTGTCGCGGCGGATGCGGTAGCCAACGAGGCCGCCGACCTCACCCCCTGACCGCCGTTCGCGCGCACCAGAAGCCCCTGGGCCCGAGCGCTTCTCCTCACCCCCTGACCCCCTCTGCTCTAGTCCGGGGGCCGGCGGGTTCCAGCGCTTCTCCTCACCCCCTGACCCCCGTTCGCGCGCACCAGAAGCCCCTGGGCCCGAGCGCTTCTCCTCACCCCCTGTCCCCCTCTCCACGTGCGTGGAGAGGGGGGACGTCCCACTGGCTACCAGCTCGGTCATCCGGGTCGCTGCGGCGCGGGCCGCGAGGCGGCGCGGCTCCAGCATCACGATCTTCTTCCCCGCGAGCCACGGTTCGCCGAGCAGCGCCAGCGGCACCAACGTGGTCTTCCCCGCCCCGGGGGGCGCCTGCAGCACCGCGGCCGGGTGCGCGGCAAGGGCGGCCCGGAGGGCGGGAAGCGCGGGCTCGATCGGGAGGGGCATAGTGAGGGGAAAGGTATCGCGGACAGCGGATAGCGCCCGACCAACCCAACCATTACTCTGCCACCAATGACCTCCCCCATCTGGGACTCCGATCCCTGGCCCACCCTCCCCCCGCTCTCCGGCGAGCGTCGGGCGGACGTGTGCGTGGTGGGGCTCGGCGGGTCGGGGCTCGCGGCGGTGCACGAACTGCTGCGGCTTGGACGCTCGGTGATCGGGATCGACGCCGGAACGGTGGGGGGCGGGGCCGCGGGGCGGAACGGCGGCTTCCTGCTCGGCGGCGCGGCCGGGTTCTATCACCAGCTGCTCGAGGACATCGGCCGCGCGCGGGCGCGCGCGCTCTATCGGCTGACCCTGCACGAGATCGAGCGGATGCGGGCGGAGACGCCCCAGCAGGTGCGGCTCACCGGTTCGCTCCGGATCGGGCACGACGCCCGTGAGCTCGCCGACTGCGCCGACCAGTACGCCGCGATGCACGACGACGAGCTCCCGGTCGAGCGTTACCTCGGTCCCGAAGGGCGCGGACTGCTCTTCCCCGCCGACGGCGCCTTCCAGCCGCTCGCCCGCTGCCGGACTCTCGCCACCCGGGCCATCGCCGGCGGCGCGCAGCTCTTCGAACAGACCGCCGCCCTCGCGATCGCGGGAGACCGCGTGGAGACCGACGGCGGCGTGGCCCGGTGCGAGCGGGTGATCGTCGCGGTGGACGGGAAACTCGAGGTCCTCATCCCAGAGCTGGCCCAGCGGGTCCGAACCTCGCGCCTCCAGATGCTGGCGACGGCACCGGAACCCCGCGTCGCCTTCCCGCGCCCCGTCTACTACCGCTACGGCTACGAGTACTGGCAGCAGCTCCCGACCGGCGAGATCGCCCTCGGCGGATTCCGCGACGCCGGCGGCGACGCCGAGTGGACCACGGACACCGAGCCCACCGAGGCGATCC
>DASTRQ010000039.1:0-2696 GCA_035761145.1 Gemmatimonadales bacterium | reverse complement strand
TGCGAGGGGTCGCCGAGGCGGTGCGGGCGTTCAGCGGATCGGCCGACCCGCACGACGACCTGACCCTGCTGGCCGCGACCCGCACCATCGGGTGGCCCCCGGGGATGGCCGCGACGCCGCCCGGCGCCACGCCCTGAAGGGGCCGGGGCGGACGCCGCCCCTCGGCGCGATCCGGGCGTCGGGAGGCGCGGCAAGCCGCGCCGCAACGAAAGCGCGGCGAGCCGCGCCGCAACGGGATCGGGACGGACACCGCCCCTCGGCGCGATCCGGGCGTCGGGAAGCGCGGCGAGGCGCGCCGCGACGGGGCCGACCGTCGTCCCGCCCCCTAGCGCCCCTCCCCCGTCACCCGCGACCTTTCAGGGGTCGTTCCCTCCCCGCTCCGGGACCTCCTCGGTGACCGCTCCCCCAGGTTTTACAGAGACCCCCGCCTACGGGCATTACCGCCCCGCGGGCGAGGTGACCTACGCCCAGGCGGTGGAGCTCCTCCTCGGCGCCATCGCCCACGCCCGCGCCGCGGGGATCTCCCGCCTCCTGATGGACGCCACCGCCCTCACCTTCACCACCTCCCCGTCTCTCGTGGACCGGATGGGAATGGGCCAGCGCGTCGCCACGACCGGCCAGGGCCAGGTGCGCCTCGCCGTGATCGCTCCGGCACATCTGATGGACCCCCAGAAGTTCGGCGCCGTCGTCGCGATGAACCGCGGCCAGCCGGTGGACATCTTCGCCGACGAACCGAGCGCCATCGCCTGGCTCACCTCCGACGCCCCTCCGAGTCGCTAAACCCCCGTCCCTGCGCCCCTGCGACCCTGCGCCCCTGCGCCCCCTGATGCGCACCCTCGTCCTCTTCGCCCACCCCGCCCTCGAAAAGTCCCGCGCCCACCGCGTCCTGGCCCGTGAGGCGGCGGAGGTGCCGGGGATCACCTTTCGCGACCTGTACGAGGCGTACCCCGACTTCGACGTGGACGTCCCCGCCGAGCAGGAGCTCCTGCTGGCGCACGACGTGGTGGTGTGGCAGTTCCCGTTCTACTGGTACAGCGTGCCGCCCCTGCTCAAGCAGTGGTTCGACCTGGTGCTCGAGCACGGCTGGGCATACGGCCGTGACGGGACCCGGCTCTCGGGCAAACGCGCCATCGCCGCGATCAGCGTCGGCGGCCGGGAGCAGGCGTACACCGCCGAGGGGCTCAACCGCCACACGGTGCAGCAATTCCTCTACCCGGTGGAGCAGACGGCGCGGCTCTGCCGGATGACGTGGCTCCCCCCCTTCCTGCTGATGGGGGCGCACCGGATGGACCTCGACACCATCGCCGCCGAGGGGAGGCGTTTCCGCGCCTTCCTCGAGGCGCTCCGCGACGACCGGGTGGACCTCGAGGCGCTGGCGCTCCACGACCGCGTCCCCACCCCGCTGGCGCCGGTGCTCACCGTGGCGGCGACGTGAACGGTTCCTTCCTCTTCCAGGCGTTCATCTACCTCGCCGCGGCGGTGGTGATGGTGCCGCTCGCCAAGCGCTTCGGCTTGGGGAGCGTGCTGGGGTACCTCCTTGCCGGGGTGGTCATCGGACGCTACGGGCTGGGGCTCGTGGGGCACGAGGGGGAGGATGTGATGCACTTCGCCGAGTTCGGCGTGGTGATGATGCTCTTCGTGGTGGGGCTGGAGCTCGACCCGCGGGTGCTCTGGCGGATGCGCGGCCCCGTGCTGGGCCTCGGCGGCCTGCAGGTCCTCATCACGGCAGTGGTACTGTCGGCTGTGGGCCGTTGGCTGACGGCCTCCTGGCCCGCCGCCATCGCCATCGGGCTCGCGGGTGCGATGAGCAGCACCGCGCTGGTGCTGCAGCTGCACCAGGAGAAGGGGCTCCAGCGCACCGCCGCGGGGCAGAGCGGCTTTGCCATCCTGCTGGCGCAGGACCTGGCGGTGATCCCGATCCTGGCCCTCCTCCCCCTGCTCGCGCACGCTCCCGACAGCGCCCCCGCGGTGGCGCCCTGGCTCCGTGGCGCGGTGGTGATCGGCGCGGTGACGCTCCTGATCGTGGCGGGGCGCTACCTCGTGGGGCCGGTGCTCCGCGCCGTGGCGGGCACCAGGCTGCGCGAGCTCTTCGTGGCGGCGGCGCTCCTCCTCGTCTTCGGGATCGCCCTCCTGATGGAGAAGGTGGGGCTCTCCCCCGCCCTCGGCACCTTCGTGGGCGGGGTGGTGCTGGCCAACAGCGAGTTCCGCCACGAGCTCCAGAGCGACATCGACCCCTTCAAGGGGCTCCTCCTCGGCATCTTCTTCATCGCCGTGGGGGCGAGCATCGACTGGGGGCTCGTGGCCCAGCACCCCGGCTTCATCGCCGCCATCGTCGTCACCGTCCTGGCGGTCAAGTTCGTGGTACTCCTGGTGCTCGGGCGGCTCTTCGGGATGGGGCGGGATGAGAGCGTGCTCCTCGCCTTCTCCCTGCCGCAGGTGGGAGAGTTCGCCTTCGTACTGCTCGGCGTGGCGGCGGGACTCGGGCTCATCACGGCCGACCTCGAGTCCCCGCTCGCTGCGGCGGTGGCGCTCACGATGGGGCTCACCCCCCTGCTCTTCCTCTTGTGGGAGCGGGTGGTGGCTCCGCGGATGGCGGTCGCCAGCGGCGCCGACCTGCGCGAAGCCGACGACATCACCGGCCGCGGGCCGGTGATCATCGCCGGGTTCGATGCCTTCGGCAGCACGGCGGGGCGTCT
>DASTRQ010000038.1:0-2511 GCA_035761145.1 Gemmatimonadales bacterium | reverse complement strand
CGGTACCCCCACGAGCGCCAGCGCCCAGAGGCCGAGGACCACCCCCGCCACCATCAGGGCCTTCGGCGCCGCCGCTGCCGTCGCTCGTTCCTCGCCCATGCACCCTCCGATCGTCACTCGTGCCGGATCGCCTCGATGGGCGAAAGCCGCGCCGCGCGGAGCGCCGGGTAGAGCCCGAAGAGCACCCCGGTGACCACCGCCGCGACCACCGCCACCAGCACCGTGCTCACCGAGAGCCCCGCGTACACCTTGGCCTCGGCCACGGCCCGCATCACCGCGGTGACGCCGAACGCCCCGGCGACGCCGAGGACCGTGCCCACCGCCGCCCCGGCGCCGGTGATGGCCACCGACTCGGCCAGGAACTGCGCCAGCACGTCGGCCTGCCGCGCCCCCACCGCCTTGCGGACGCCGATCTCGCGGGTGCGCTCGGCCACCGAGGCGAGCAGCACGTTCATGATACCGATCCCGCCCACGATGAGCGAGATGCCGGTCATCGCCCCCATCAGCAGCTTGAAGATGAGGAGGCCGCGCTGCACCTGGCCCAGCCGCCCTTCCTGCGTGCTCACCGTCGCCACGGTGGTGTCGCCGGCGTAGCGCGCGGCGAGCCACCCCTCCGCGCCCGCCTTGACCCGGGCCACCTGCTCCACCGAGTCGGCCATCAGGATGAGCGTGGGGATGCGGGGGTCGCGCGAGGGGAGCATCACCCGGTCGGCGAGGCCGTAGGGCACCTCGAGATGGAAGAAGGGGGCCGGCTTCTCCGGCGCGGCGCCGACGCCCACGACCGTGAGCGGCGTCCCCTGCGCCACGATGGTGGCGCCCACGAGCGCGGTGGGTGACTCCCCTCCCGGTCCGGCGAGCGCGGCGGCCAGGCCGTGGTCGATCACCGCCACCGCGGCGCCGCGGCGCACTTCGTCCGCCGTGAAGTCGCGCCCGGCGGCGAGCGGTGCGGACTCCGCGCGCGCGAGCCGCGCCAGCACCCAGGCGCCGCGCCGCGCGCCGCTGTCGCCCCGGCCCACCAGCGCCTGCCCTTCCACCTGCATCACCACCTCCGCCACCCCCGGGATGGCCCGCGCGATGGACTCGGCGTCGGCCACGGTCCAGCTGGCGACATCGCTCCGGGGTACGCGGATGCCATCCACCACCCGGGCGGTCTGGGGACGCACCACCACCGCCTGGAGGCTGGTGGTGGAGGTGATCTGCTGGCGGGCGAAGGCTTCGACGCCGTCACCCAGCGACAGGACGGCCGTGAGCGACGCGACCCCCATCACCACCCCGAGGGTGGAGAGGAGGGCGCGCATCGGATTGGCGCGGAGCGCGTTGAACCCTTCACGCAGGGCGTGCGGCAATGGCAGTGGCATGGCGGGGACTACGGGGGAGCTACTGACCAGGTTTCAGGATGGGACGCTCACCCGCCCCCGCCATCCCTTTAGCGCAGCACCGCCACCACCGCTTCCGCCCAGCGCGCGGCCGCGTGCGGGTGGTAGGGGAAGAAGAGCTGGGGCTCGAGGAGCTCGAGTTCCATCAGCTGGAATTCCTCCCCGACCACCACGCCATCCACGCGGGCGTAGAGCAGCTGCTCCCCGCGAAGCTCCACGATGCGCTGGGCCTCGCTGAGCACGGCGGGGCCGGGGTTGGCGGGCTCCACGGTGCCGCCGTAGTCGGTCTGGACGCGGAAGTCGCCCAGGGCGGGGCGCTTGCGCACCGCGTGGGAGTACTTCCCCCCGTAGAAGAGCATCGACAGCTCCCCCTCGGTGGCGATCTCGGCCAGGTAGGGCTGGATCATCAGCCCGCAGCGCTTGAGGATGGGGGCGATCTTGGCGGCGTCGTCCTCGGCCCGCGCCAGGCTGGTGACCCAGGTGTCGGAGGCGCCCGCCGAAATGGTCGGCTTGAGGACGGCGTTCTTCCAGCCGCGCCGCTCGAGCACTTCGGCCACGTTGACGGTGGCCCCCTGCTCCACCCACTCGGTCGGCACGACGCTCCCGCCCCGTTCCTCGACCCAGCGCAGGTAGCGCTTGTCGAGGTTCCAGCGGAGGACGTCGGTGGGGTTGTGGACGGGGACCCCGACCCGGTCGAGGGTCGTGAGCCACTCGAGGAACTCCTCCCCGTGCCGGTGGTAGTCCCAGGGGGAGCGGATGATCACCGCGTCGAAGGCCGCCCAGTCCACGTCGTGGTCGTTCCAGACGGCGGGGCGGACCTCCACGCCCCGTTCGCGGAGCGGCTCGACGGTGGTCTGGTCGTCGCGGGTGAGGTCCTTGAGGGCGAGCGAGGTGGCGTAGGCGATGACAGGCATGGGGTGCAAGATATCACCGGTCTTGCGGCGGCCGCGGCGCGCGATGATACTGCGGAACGATGCGCCGCCACATCCTCCCGGCCCGCGGGATCGCCACGCTCCCGCTGGGCGCGGCGCTGGCGTGGCAGCCGGCCGCGATGGCGCTCCACGCCGCCGCCCCGGCGGCGACGATGGCGGGGATGGCGCACCGGCACCCGCCCCACCACGCCCCCCGCCCCGGC
>DASTRQ010000037.1:0-8577 GCA_035761145.1 Gemmatimonadales bacterium | reverse complement strand
ACCCCGGGCCCCGACCCGTTCGTCACGCACCGGTGGGACCTCGTGGTGCTCGGCGACTACGACGAGGTGGGGGAGTTCCTCTCCGACGTTGCCTCGCTCCCGCGCATCGTGGTCCCGGTGGACCTCAAGATCGGCGCCGCGCCGCCCACGGTGGCGCAGTCCTTCGGTGACAGCACCGGCAGCCTCCTGCAGGCGACCTTCTCGGTGCGCACCTTCGTGAAGACCACCCAGGCGGAGGGTACCGACGGTGGCCAGTAAGCGACTTGGCTGGGCCCTCGCGGGGCTGGCCCTACTCGGCGGCTGCAATCGCGGCCCCTCGCAGGCGGAGCTCGACTCGCTGGCGCAGGTGCAGCTGCAGGCGCGCCGCGACTCGATCGCCAAGGTCCGCGCCACCCGCGACTCGCTGGCCCGGGTGCGGTACCAGGCGTGCACCGACTCGGTGCGCAAGGCGCTGATGCGGACGGCGGCGGGGCGCGCCAAGCTCCGCGTGCGGGTGCCCGAGGGGCAGCCGCGGCCGGAGAACACCGCCGCCTGCGGGCCGATGCCCGCCGCGGCCCCCGCCACGGCGGCGCCGGCCACGCCCGCCACGACGACGCCGGCCACGACGACGACGCCGGCCGCCGCCAAGCCGTCGGCGCCGGCCACGACGCCCGCCACGACCCCGGCCGCCGCCCCGGCGCCGCGCCAGGCCGCGGCGCCCACGGCGCAGCAGCAGCGGGTGGCGCGGGCCGATTCGGTGCGCCAGGCGCGGGAGCGGGCGCGGGCCGACTCGCTGGCCCGCCTGGCCGAGCGCCGGCGCGCCGACTCGATCGCCCAGGCCCGCGCCGACTCGGTGCGCGCGGACTCGCTGGCCCGCGCGCGCGAGACCGAGGTGCTGCGCGAGACGTTCAGCTACAGCGGCGCGAGCCGCGACCCGTTCCGCTCGGTGGTGGCGGCCGGCAGCAGCGGCCCCACGGTGAACGACCTCCAGCTCGTCACCATCATGGCCGACCAGCGCTCGGCCCGGAACAGCGTCGCCGTGCTGCGCGAGCGGCAGGGCACCCGGCGGTACCGGGTCAAGGTGGGGGACAAGATCGGCTCCGCCACCGTCACGCTGATCACCCCGAGCGACGTGACCTTCACCATCCAGGATTTCGGTTTCGAGCGCCAGGAGACCCTGTCCCTGCGCAAGGCATCGGAGGATACCCCATGATCCGTCTGCATCCCGCCCTCGCGGCCCTCGTGGCGCTCGTCACGGTGGCCCCGGCCGCCCAGGCCCTCGGGCCGACCGATGGTGAGGTCCTGAGCGTGGCCATCCAGTCCGCGCCCGGCTCGGCGGAGGTCGTCATCGGCATCCGCGGCGCGGTGCAGGTGCGCGACTTCACGCTCACCGGTCCCGACCGGCTCGTGCTCGACCTCTCCGGCGCCACGCTCAGCACGGGCGTCACGCTCTACGACGGCGTGGAGCGCGGGGGGATCAAGAACATCCGCTACGCGCAGTTCTCCCCCGAGGTGGTGCGGGTCGTGATCGACCTCACCGGGCCCAAGGCCTACGAGGTGGAGAGCGGCGAGGCGGGGATCCGGGTGCGCTTCGGCGCCGACCGGGCGTTCCTTTCCTGGTCCTCGCTGGCCCCGGCCGCGATGCCGGCGCCGGGGGCGGCCCCCGCGGCGGCCGGCCGGCGGCCCGAGGTGGTGCTCCGCGGCGCCGACGCGGCCGCGCAGGAGGGGGTGCGCCGCATCACCGTGACCTGGGACAACGCCTCCATCGCCGACGTCGTGGCCGGCTTCGCGGCCTACAGCGGCCGCTCGATCATCCTGGGGAGCGGGATCGACCCCAAGGCGACGGTCAACGCCCAGCTGCGCGACGTGCCGTGGACCGAGGCGTTCCGCGCCGTGCTCGCGGCCCAGGGGCTCAGCGCCAACGAGATGGCCGGCGGCGTGATCCGGGTGGACAGCCCCCGCGCCCTGGCCTCGCTCGACTCGCTCGAGCCGCTCGAGACGCGCCTGGTGCGGGTCAACTACGCCAACGTCACCGCGCTCTCGAAGAACCTGACGGGCCTCCTCACCAAGAACCGCGGCACCGTGGTGGCCGACTCGAGCACCAACGGCCTGATCATCACCGACACGCGGAGCCACATCGAGGCGATCGTGGACTTCGTCCGGGGGATGGACCAGCCCACGCCGATGGTGAGCATCCAGGCCAAGATCATCCTGGTGGACCGCACCGACATCCAGAAGCTCGGCATCCGCTACGACTTCGGCGCCGCCCAGGCCGGCGACGGGAGCTTCTTCAACGAGGTCGTCTCGCGCGTCGACCCGAGCTCGGGCGACAACTTCCTGCCCAGCGAGCGCGTGGTGGACATCGGCGGCACCTCGGTGGCGGCGGTGGGCAACTCGACCGCCAACATGCCGGACGCCGCGCTCCGCGTCATCGCCACCACGGCCCTCGGCAATTACGCCCTCTCGGCCTTCCTCGAGGCGGTGCAGACGGTGAACCTCGCCGACGTCCAGGCCGAGCCCGTCATCACCACGCTCGACAACACCCCCGCCGACCTCCTCGTCGGCGAGGAGACCCCGGTGCGCGTCGTGGACGCCGGCTCGGCCGCCAGCGGCGCCGCCCGCGCCAACGTGCAGTTCAAGGAGACGGGCATCCGCCTCACGGTGACCCCGCACGTCACCAACAACCGGAACGTCCTGCTCGACCTCAAGACCGAGCGCTCGGCGCTGCAGGAGCTCGCCGCGGCCGACCTGGGCTACAACTTCCAGAAGCAGACCGCCCAGAACCGCCTGCTCGTGGACGACGGCGAGACCGCCGTCATCGGCGGCCTGACGCTGACGCAGGTCACCAAGTCGCGCAACGGCATCCCGATCCTCTCCTCGCTCCCGGGGATCGGCGGCCTGTTCGGCTACTCGAGCACGCAGGAGCAGCGGCGCGACCTGATCATCCTGGTGACGCCGCGCATCATCGACAGTCCGGCGGCCGCGGCCGCGGGGCAGTGACCCCGGCACGACCCGTGCCGCACCCGAGCCCGACCGCCGCGTCGGGCTCGCGTGTCTCCGGAGGGGCGTGAGATGGGCGGCCTTCGCTTCCTGACCGCGGGGGAGTCGCACGGCCGGGGCCTGGTGGCCGTGGTCGAGGGGCTCCCCGCCGGGCTCCCGGTGAGCGCCGCGCAGGTGGACCGCGACCTGGGCCGGCGGATGCAGGGCCACGGGCGGGGCGCGCGGATGAAGATCGAGCAGGACCGGATCGAGTGGCTCGCCGGGGTCCGCGCCGGCGAGACCCTGGGGAGCCCCGTCGCGATGCTGGTCTGGAATCGCGACTGGGAGCACTGGCAGGACGTGATGGCCCCCGAAGGGACGCCGGGCGAGCCGCGCCGGCGCCGCGTCACCCGGCCCCGCCCCGGCCACGCCGACCTGGTCGGGGTGCAGAAGTACGGCCGCGAGGACGCGCGCGACATCCTCGAGCGCGCGAGCGCGCGCGAGACCGCCGCCCGCGTCGCCGCCGGCGCCCTCGCGCGCCGGCTGCTCGAGGAGCTGGGGGTCGAGATCGGGAGCCACGTCGTCTCCCTGGGCGGCGTGGTGGCCGCGCCGGTCGCGCCCCTCCCGGCGCCCCTCAACGCCGCGAGCGACCAGAGCCCGGTGCGGATGCTCGACGCCGCCGCCGCGCGCGAGGCGATGGCCCGCATCGACCAGGCCAAGCGCGACGGCGACACCCTCGGCGGCGAGGTGGAGGTGGTGGCGCGCGGCCTCGTCCCCGGGCTCGGGAGCCACGCGCACTGGGACCGGAAGCTCGACGGCCGCCTGGCCGGGATGCTGATGTCCATCCCCGCGGTGAAGGGGGTGGAGGTGGGGCTCGGGTTCGCCGCCGCGCGCCGCCCCGGCTCGGCGGTGCACGACCCGATCCTCGCCACGCCCGAGGATCCCGCCGCCGGCGGGTTCCGCCGCCGCTCCAACCACGCCGGCGGGCTCGAGGGCGGGATGACCACGGGGGAGCCGCTGGTGGTCCGCGTCGCGATGAAACCGATCGCCACGCTGATGACGCCGCTCCCCACGGTGGACCTGACCACCGGCCAGGCCGCCCAGGCGCAGAGCGAGCGCTCCGATGTGACCGCCGTGCCGGCGATGGGCGTCATCGCCGAGGCCCTCGTCGCCCTGGTGCTGGCCGACGCGATGCTCGAGAAGTTCGGTGGCGACTCGCTCGCGGAACTCCGCCGCAACCTGGACGGGTACCGCGCGCAGCTGCGCGAACGCTGGATCGCCCTCACGTCCGCCCCCTCGGAGGGTTGAGCGATGCCGCAACGACACGTGATGCTCGTCGGGCTCCCCGGCTCCGGGAAGACCACCGTCGGCCGCCTCGTGGCCCAGCAGTTGAATACCGGGCTCGTGGACTTCGACCAGGTCCTGGTGCGCAAGAACGGGATGCCGGTCTCGCAGATCTTCGGCCTCCACGGCGAGGCGAAGTTCCGCCAGATGGAGGCGCAGGTGGCGGAGCACGCGCTGACCGGACCGCCGTCGATCCTCTCCCCCGGCGGGGGGTGGGCGGCCCAGCCCGGGCACCTGGACGACGCCAAGGCGAAGGGCGCGTACATCATCTATCTGAAGGTGTACCCCGCGGTGGCGGCCAAGCGCGCGGGGGGCGACGGCACCCGGCCCCTCCTCGTGGGGGACGATCCCCTCGCGCGGATGAAGAAGCTCCTCGAGGAGCGCGAGCCTTTTTACCGCCTGGCCGATGCCGAAGTGGTGAACGATTCGCCGAAGACGGCGGAACAGGCCGCGGCCGAGGTGGTGGCGCTGGCCCGGCAGCACGCGGGGTGGTGAGCGTCCCCCGCGGCGTCGCGTAAATCGTTGCGACGCGGCGGGTTACCGGATGAGCGCTTGCTTCGGGCCCCGCGCCGGACTTTCTTGGTGCGGGAACCGGATGATGTTCCGTTGAGCAGACGACCGTACGCTGGAGCCGAATGACGACACCGAAGACCCCACGCAGCAAGGGCGCGCGTCCCCGCAAGGGAGCGGCCGCGCCGTCCGCGGCCGAGACGCCGGCGGCGGCGAAGCCTGCCCGCGCCTCCCGGAAGGGCGGGGGGGCGTCCGCGACGCGCGGGGGGCCGACGCTGGTGGTGGTGGAGTCGCCCACCAAGGCGAAGACGATCGGCAAGTACCTCGGCAGCGGCTATGAGGTGAAGGCCACGGTGGGCCACCTCATTGACCTGCCGACGCGCGAGCTGGGCGTGGACGTGGAGCACGGGTTCCAGCCCAAGTACGTGATCATCAAGGGGAAGAGCAAGACGCTCGCCGAGATCAAGAAGGCGGCCAAGGGGGCGCGCGAGGTGTTCCTGGCCACCGACCCCGACCGCGAGGGGGAGGCGATCGCCTGGCACGTGGCCGGCCAGCTGGGCGACCGGGTGCCCACGCGCCGCGTGCTGTTCCAGGAGATCACCAAGGACGCCGTGCAGCGCGCGATGGCCCAGCCCGTGGACATCGACGGCAACAAGGTCAACGCGCAGCAGGCGCGCCGCATCCTGGACCGCCTGGTGGGCTACAAGGCGAGCCCGATCCTCTGGCGCACCATCAAGACCGGGCTCTCGGCCGGGCGGGTGCAGACGGTGGCGCTCCACCTCATCGTGGAGCGCGAGCGCGAGATCCGGAAGTTCACCGCCCGCGAGTACTGGACCATCGGCGCCGAGTGCGCCAAGGACGGCCAGGTCTTCGAGGCCACCCTCAAGAAGCTCGACGGCCACACGGTGGACGGGGACAACGCCCTCCTCCCCGACGAGGCCACCGCCGCGCGGGTGGCGGCCGAGCTCGGCAGGCTCCCGTTCGTGGTGACCTCGGTGGAGCAGAAGCAGCGCCGCAAGGCGCCCGCGGCCCCCTTCACCACGAGCACGCTGCAGCAGGAGGCCAACAAGAAGCTCGGCTTCAGCACCCGCCGCACGATGCGCGCGGCGCAGGACCTCTACGAGGGCATCGACGTGGGGGTGGAGGGGCCGGTGGGCCTCATCACCTACATGCGCACCGACTCCGTGCGCGTGGCCGACTCGGCCGTCGCCGCGGTGCGCGACTTCATCGGCCAGCACTACGGCGCGCCCTACCTGCCGGAGCGGCCCAACACCTACCAGGGGCGGAAGAACGCCAACGTCCAGGACGCCCACGAGGCGGTGCGTCCCACCGACGTGCGGCGCCGTCCCGAGGACGTGGCGCGCTTCCTGAGCCCGGACCAGGCCAAGGTGTACCAGCTCATCTGGCAGCGCTTCGTGGCCAGCCAGATGATGCCGGCGGTGTACGACGTCACCACGGTGGACTTCGAGCTGGGCGGCGGGAAGTACCTGGTGCGCGCCACCGGCTCCATCCTCAAGTTCGACGGCTTCCACCGGCTGTACATCGAGAGCCGCGAGGCGGAGGAGGGGAAGTCGATGGACGACCTCTCGCCCATCCCGCCGCTCGCCGTGGGGGACCGGGTGGAGGTGCGGGCCATCACCCCCGAGCAGCACTTCACCCAGCCGCCGCCGCGCTTCAGCGAGGCGAGCCTGGTGAAGGAGCTCGAGCGCCTCGGCATCGGCAGGCCCTCCACCTATTCGGCCATCGTCTCCACGCTCACCGCGCGCGAGTACGTCAAGGTCGAGTCGCGGCGCTTCTTCCCCACCGAACTGGGGGAGCTGGTCGAGACGCTGATGCTGCGGCTCTTCCCCGACATCTTCGAGGTGCACTTCACCGCGCGGATGGAGGAGGACCTCGACCGCATCGACGAGGGCGCGGCGACCTGGCAGGACGTGATCGGGGACTTCTACGCCCCCTTCTCGCGCGACCTGGAGCGCGTCAACATCGAGGCGCTGGTGCGCGAGTACCTCAAGGTCGAGGACCCGGGCCCCTGCCCCAAGTGCGGCAGCCCGCTCGAGTTCAAGAGCGGCCGCTTCGGGCCGTACTTCGCCTGCGTGCGCTACGCCAGCAAGAAGGAGCGGGCCGAGCGCCCCGCCGGCTCCACCTGCGACTACGTGAAGTCGCTGCGCGCCGACAAGGTGCCCGACCGCCCCACCGACGAGAAGTGCCACCTCTGCGGGAGCCCGATGGTCATCAAGACCGGGCGCTTCGGGGAGTTCCTGGCCTGCACCACCTACCCCACCTGCAAGGGGACGCGGAGCATCCCGCTCGGCATCAAGTGCCCCAAGTGCACCGAGGGGGACCTGGCCGAGCGGCGGAGCAAGCGGGGGAAGATCTTCTACGGCTGCCTGCGCTACCCCGCGTGCGACTACGTGGCGTGGAACAAGCTCCTGGTGGAGCCCTGCCCGTCGTGCGGCTTCATCGGCCGGGAGCGGAAGGTCACCAAGGCCGAAGGGGACGTGCGCACCTGCCTCAAGTGCGGCCACAAGGAAGTGGTCGCGGAGCCGGAAGAGGCGGCGCTGGCGTGAAGGCCACCGTGGTCGGCGGGGGCCTGGCGGGCAGCGAGGCCGCCTGGGCCCTCGCCGAGCGCGGCGTGCAGGTGACGCTGGTCGAGATGCGGCCCGTGGTGCGCACCCCCGCCCACCAGACCGAGCGGCTGGCCGAGCTGGTCTGCTCCAACTCCTTCAAGTCCACCGACCTCACCAACGCCCACGGCCTCCTCAAGGCCGAGCTGCGCGACCTCGGGAGCCTCCTGCTCCCCGCGGCCGACCGCGCGCGCGTCCCCGCCGGCGCCGCCCTCGCGGTGGACCGCGAGCTCTTCAGCGCCGACGTCCACGCCCGGGTCACCGCGCACCCGAACATCACCGTGGCGCGCGAGGAGGTGACGGCGCTCCCCGCGCACGCGGTGGTGGCGACGGGCCCGCTCACCTCGCCGGCCCTCGCCGACGCCATCGGGCGGCGGCTCGGCACCGGCGCGCTGGCGTTCTACGACGCCATCGCCCCGATCGTGAGCGCCGACTCCCTGGACCACGGCGCGCTCTACGCCCTCTCCCGCTACGGCAAGGGGGAGGGGGACGACTACCTCAACGCCCCGATGGACCAGGCGCAGTACGAGGCCTTCCTCGACGCCCTCGCGGCGGGGGACCAGTTCCAGGGGCACGAGTTCGACGCGGTGCCGTACTTCGAGGGATGCCTGCCGGTCGAGGAGATGGCCGCGCGCGGGCGCGAGACGCTCCGCTTCGGGCCGATGAAGCCGGTGGGCCTCCCCGACCCCCGCACCGGGAAGGAGCCGTACGCGGTGGTGCAGCTGCGGCGCGAGGACAAGGCGGGGCAGATGTGGAACCTCGTCGGCTTCCAGACCCGGCTCCGCATCCCCGAACAGCAGCGCGTCTTCCGGATGATCCCCGGCCTCGCGCAGGCGGAGTTCCTCCGCTACGGGAGCATCCACCGCAACAGCTACCTCAACAGCCCCGCCGCCCTCGGCCCCGGCCTCACCGCGCGCGACGACGACACCCTCTTCTTCGCCGGCCAGCTCACCGGCGTGGAGGGGTATACGGAGTCGCTCGGCACCGGATTGCTCGCGGGGATCAACCTCGCGCGGCGACTGCAGGGGAGGCCGCTCGCCCTGCCGCCCCCCACCACGATGCTCGGCGCGCTCCTCCGCTACCTCCGCGAGGCCGACCCGAAGCACTTCCAGCCGATGAACGCCAATTTCGGCCTCCTCGA
>DASTRQ010000036.1:0-2707 GCA_035761145.1 Gemmatimonadales bacterium | reverse complement strand
CCCCCCCGCCCCCCCGGGGCTGGGTGCACGTCCGCATCGCGGCGGCGGCGCTCAACCGGCTCGACCTCTTCGTCGCCGGCGGCATCCCGGGGGGCGCGCCCGAGCTCCCGCACATCGTCGGTTCCGACGGCGCGGGGACCGTGGTGGCGGTGGGGGAGGGGGTCACCACCGCGCGCCCCGGCGACGAGGTGATGTTCGACCCCGGGATCAGCTGCGGCGACTGCGACGCCTGCCGCGCGGGGGATGAGCCCTTCTGCCGCGCCTACCGCATCCTCGGCGAGCACGTCCACGGCACGGTGGCCGAGCTGGTGGCGCTCCCCGCGGACAACCTCGCCCCCCGCCCCCGCGGCTGGTCGTGGGCCGAGGCGGCGGCCTTCTCCCTCGCCACGCTCACCGCGTGGCGGATGCTCGTCACCCGCGCCCGCCTCACCCGGGGCGAGACGGTGCTCGTCTGGGGCGCGGGCGGGGGCGTGGCGCAGGCCGCCATCCGGATCGCCGCGCACCTCGGCGCCCGGGTCATCGCCACCAGCTCCTCGCCCGAGAAGCTCGCCCTCGCGCGCGAACTGGGCGCCGAGCTCGCGCTCGACCACCGCGCCCAGGATGTCGTGGCCGAGGTGAAGGCCGCCACCGGGCGGCGGGGATGCCAGGTGGTGGTGGACAGCGTGGGGCACGCCACCTGGGAGCGGTCGCTCCGGGTCCTGGCGCGCGGCGGGCGGCTGGTGAGCTGCGGCGCCACCAGCGGCCCCGAGGCGGCGCTCGACCTGCGCCGGCTCTTCTGGCACCAGTGGTCGCTCCTCGGGAGCACGATGGGGACGCGCGCCGAGTACCGCGCCGTGGCCGCGCTCGCGGCAGAGGGGCTGCTCCGCCCGCACGTGGATTCCGTGGTGCCGCTCGCCCGGGCACCCGAGGCCTTTCACCGCCTGGCCGAGGGCCGGCAGGCGGGCAAACTCGTGATCGAGGTGACGCCATGACCGACCTGCTCGACCGCCTGCGGGGCGGCTTCGGGACGCTGGCCGAGGTGGGGCCCGCGCTCATCGCCGCGCTCGTCATCCTGCTGTTCGGCTACCTGCTGGCCCGCCAGGTCGAGCGGTTCATCGACGGCGTGCTCGCGCGGCTCGACTTCAACCGCGCCGCGGAGCGGAGCGGGCTGAGCGAGCCCATCGGGCGCGCCGCCGGCGGCAAGGTGGACCCGGTCCGCGCCGTGGGCCGGCTCATCTTCTGGCTGGTGATGCTCGTGGTGATCCTCCTCTCGAGCGCCGCGCTCGGGCTCGAGAGCATCAGCGACATGTTCCGGATGATGCTCGACTTCATCCCGACCTTGGTCGCCGGGATCGTCATCATCATCCTCGGCATCATCCTCGGCGAGTTCGTGCGCGGCCTCATCCTCGCCTCCGCCGGCGCGATGGAAGGGGTGCACACCCTCGCCAAGATCGCCAAGGCCACGGTGGTGATGACCGCGGTCTTCATGGCCATCCAGCAGGTGGGCGTGGCCGAGGAGATCGTCACCACCGCCTTCACCCTCCTCCTCGGCGCCCTCGCCCTCGCCGCGGGGCTCGCCTTCGGGCTCGGCAACCGCGACCTCGCCGGCGAGATCACCCGCCGCTGGTACGAGGAAGGCCGGCGCCAGCGCGAAGGAGAGAGGCCGTTCGAGGAGGATGCGAGGCCGTAGAGGGCGCAGGGGCGCAGGGGCGCAGGGACGCAGGGGCGCAGGGCAAGGCGTCATCCCGAGAGAGCGCAGCGAACGAGGGATCTTGGCGGCCTGACTCCGAACGGAGTCGGACCCCCGAGATCCCTCGCTTCGCGCGGGATGACCTCCTTGCGACGACCGCCCTCCCCGCCTTAACCGCCTTACCCGCCCACGCGCCCGTACCTCACCACCCGATGCCCCGGCCCCGGCACGAGCGGATCGACCGCGAGGAGGGTGCTGTCACTGGCGCCGAGTATGCGCTGCGCGTTGGGGAGACGGTACTCGCGGAGCGGCGTGCCGGTCGGGTCGAGCAGGACATAGCCGCGCAGCGTGTCGCTCAGCGCCCGGCTCTTCTCGAGCCAGAGCGCGCCGTCGGGCGCGGCGAAGCCGCGGCTGAACGGCGGCTTGACCAGCGCAAAGGGGAGGTCCTCGGCGAGCGAGCGGTGCTCCTCCGGGAACCCCTGCAGGAAGTATTGCCGGTCCTCGAGCGTCACCTCGAGCACGAGGTCGGGGAGGGTCGGGCCGCTGGTGCAGCGGGCGCCGGGGGCGCAGACGTCCACCCGGTTGTCGTTGACCCGCGCCACCCAGACGCTCCCGTCGGGGCGCACCCCCCACTGGTCGGTGCCGCTCAACACCAGGCGCTCGTAGCGCTGCGCTCCCGCCACCGCGACCCGTTGCATCGCGTAGGGGGCCAGCTGCGCCACGGTGTCGAGCACCGTACCCACCAGCCGCACCACCGCCCCCGAGTCGAGGTTCCCGCTCCCGTCCTGGCCCGGCTTGGGCCGCCGCTCGGCGTACCAGTGCCCCGCGGCGTCACGCCCGCGCGGGATCGCGCCGCCGAACGCGTCGGGGACGGGGATCGATGCCAGCAGCTTCCCGTCGAGCGACCAGGCGGTCACCCGCCGCAGTCCCCAGTCCCCCACGAAGAGGGTGTCCCCGACGCGGAAGAGCGTGGAGGGCTCGGCATAGTCCCGCCCCGGGCGGCCCAGCACCGCGGCGCGCCGGGTGACGAAGTCCACC
>DASTRQ010000035.1:0-2607 GCA_035761145.1 Gemmatimonadales bacterium | reverse complement strand
GGGTGCTGTGGCCCCCTGCGGGATCAGCGCCACGGCGTGGAGCGACACGCCGTCGCGCATCGGGATCGTGAGGGGGCGGCGCTCGTAGCCCGCATCCTGGGCGCGCAGGGGAAGGGCGGCGAGCGCCCCCGCGACGAGGGCGAGGGCGGTGCGGCGGAGCAGGCAGGTCATGGAATGGGGCAGGGGTCAGCGAAGGGCGCGGGCCAGGGCGCTGGGCCCCTCCCCGCGAAAGATCGTGGCGTGCGTCAGGTCGGGGCGCGGGGTGTAGCGGGCGCGGAGTCGCCGGCCGGAGACCCGGTCGAGCAGCGCCGCCAGCCGCGCGGTGGCGGTGGCGATCTCGTCCACGCTCGAACTCGAGAGCTCCAGCGTGCGGGGTCCGCGGGGGAGGCGGGCGAGGGCGCTCGCGGCGGAATCGACGAGCGCGCCGGCATTCCACCAGAGACTCGGGTCGAGCGCCACGTAGTGGGTGAAGAGCGCGGGTTCTCGGAGAAGGGTCTCCACGATGAAGAGCCCCGCCAGCGACTCCCCGACGATGGCCCGCTCCCCGGTGGTGCGGTAGCGGCCGTCGATCGCGGGGATCAGCTCCTTGCCAAAGAAGGCGCGGAACGCGGCGGAACCTCCCACGCGCGGGGCGATGGCGCTGTCGCTCGCGAGGCGGGTGGGGCCGGTGAGGTCGCGCCGGCGTTCGGTGTTGGGCACCCCCACCACGATCACGGGGCGGATGCGCCCCAGGGCGACGAGGGAGTCCACCGTGTTGACGACGTGGGGGAAGTCCTCGTCGAGGCCGCCGTCCGGCATATAGAGCACGGGAAAGCGGCGGCCCCCCTCGGCCGCGTATCCCTCCGGGAGATGGACGTTCACCACCCGGTCCTCGCCGAGGGCGTGGCTCGGGAGGGTGAACGGCGTGTACGTGGGGAGCGCGTCCGCCGGGGGCGGGGCGGTCTGGGCGTGGAGCGCGGCGGCGAGGAGCGGCCAACCGGCCGCCACGGCGCGGAGGAGCGGTCTCACGCCTCGCGCGCCGCGGCGATGGTGAACAGGAACCCGTCGGGATCCCGGATGCGGAACATCCGCACGCCCCACGGGGTGTCGGTGGGAGGCGTCTCGAGCACGGCGCCGTGGTCCCGGCACCGCGAGGCGAGCCCGTCGATGTCCTGCGCCGTGGTGAACTGCAGGGAGATGCCGAGCCCCTTCGCGCGATCCCGGCCTTTGCTGCCGTCGTCCTGGGTGAGCAGGAGCTCGGTCGCGCCGGCCGCGAGCGCGACGGCGTAGAGCTGCCCGCCGCGCTCGTACCGCCGGGCGACGGTGAAGCCCAGCGCCTCCTGGTACCACTTCAGGCTGGCGGGCAGGTCGCCGACGGTCAGCGCCGCCTTCAGGTCGCGGGCGCGAAAGCTCTCCGGGCGGGCGCGGGGAGGTGTGTGTGCGGGTTCGTTCAACGGGGTCCCGGGATGGGAGTCAGCGCGGCAATCGCCCGGTGAGGATGTCGAAGAACATCCGGAAGTCCCCGGCGAGGCTGTAGAGCGGGTGCTTGAAGGTGGCGGGGCGGTTCTTCTCGACGATGAAGTGCCCGATCCAGGCCAGGCCGTACCCGCCCACGGGGGCGAGCCAGAGCCAGCGGGCGTGGCGCTCCAGGATCGCCATCGCGATGGCGAAGAAGACCACGAGGGTCCCGATGAAGTGGAGCGCCCGGGTGCCGGGCTTGGAGTGCTCGGAGAGGTAGTACGGATAGAACTCGCGGAAGTTGCGGAACTGCCGGCTCATCGTCCCTCCTCGGTGCTGGGTCAAGGCGCGGCCAGGGCCGCGAAGCGTTCGCGCGTGAGCTCGTACCACACCCGCTCGCGGTCCCGGCCGTCGGTGGTGATGCCGCCGTAGGTGCCGCCGATCTTCTCGACGGCCCGGCGCGAACGCCGGTTCTCCGGGCCGATGATGAACACCACGCGGTCCACCGCGGTGAAGGCGTGCGCGAGCATCAGCCGCTTCATCTCGCCGTTGTAGCGCCCGCCCCAGTACGCGCGGGCCAGGAAGCTCCAGCCGATCTCGACCACCCGCGCGTCGGCGTCGTACCCGTGGTAGCGCGACGACCCGATCACGGCGCCGGTGGCGTTGTCGATGGCCACGAGGGCGCCCCCGCTCGCCAGCGCGTCGGCAAAGAAGCGCCGGAAGACCGGCTCCTGCCAGCGGTCGCTGTCGGGGTGCTGCTCCCAGATCAACGGGTCGCGCGCCACGGCGTACAGCGCCTCCCAGTCGTCGGCGCGGAGGGGGCGGAGCGTGAGCAGCTCCCCCGCGAGGGTAGGCTGGCGGTCGAGGGTCATCCGCGCGGGCGGCGCACCCGGATCTCGCGCCCCACCTCGATCGTCATCAGGTCCTCGCCCAGCTCCAGCGGCCCGTCGTAGGTGGCGCGGGTCCGGGGGACGAGCTCGCTCGCCTGGGGGGCGGGGTAGGCGGGGTCGGTGGTGAGGAGCACGATGTGCGAATAGACCGCGAGCCTGGGCCGGGCGCGCGCGAAGATCCGTCCCGCGTCCTCGGGGAGGGTGTGGAAGCCGATGATCCGCCGCGCGGTGGCCGAGCGCTCGAGGAGCGCGGGCGGCGTGGCGGCGACCTCGTGGATCA
>DASTRQ010000034.1:0-4746 GCA_035761145.1 Gemmatimonadales bacterium | reverse complement strand
CACCAAGCCCCACCCTGCCTCCCCAGGCACCAGGCACCAGGCCCCCGACGTTTCGCCACCCATGCGCGCCTGGTCCTCCGCCGACCACGACGTCCCCCTCCCGCCGGGGCACCGCTTCCCCGCCGCCAAGTACCGCCTGATCCGCGAGGCGGTGGTGGCGCGGGGGATCCTGCCGCGCGAGGCGGTGCTGGCGCCCGAGCCGTGCCCGCGCGCCGACCTCGCCCGGGTGCACACGGCGCGCTACCTCGACGCGATGTACGACGGCACGCTGAGCGAGGCGGAGCAGCGCCGGCTCGGCTTCCCCTGGACCCCGGGGCTCCTGGAGCGCTCCACCCGCACCGTGCAAGCCACCGTCGAGGCGGCGCGGGACGCACTGGCCGGGGGCGCGGGGGTCTCGCTCGCCGGGGGCACGCACCACGCCTTCGCGGACCACGGCGAGGGGTTCTGCTGCTTCAACGACGTCGCGGTGGCCCTGCGGACGCTGCGGGCCTCGGGTCCCGGGCTCCGGGCCGTCGTCATCGACCTCGACGTGCACCAGGGGAACGGCACCGCCGCGCTCTTCGCCGACGACCCCGGCACGTACACCTTCTCGATGCACGGCGCGAAGAACTTCCCCTTCCGCAAGGAGCGGAGCTCGCGCGACGTGGAGCTGGCCGACGGCACGGGGGACGCGGAGTACCTCGCCCTCCTGGACCGCCACCTCGACGAGGTGCTCGACGAGGCCCGCGCCGGGCTGGCCTTCTACCTGGCGGGGAGCGACCCCTGGTCGGGGGACCGGCTCGGGCGGCTCGGCCTCAGCAAGGCGGGGCTGGCCGAGCGCGACCGGCGGGTGTTCGCCGCGTGCCGGCGCCGCGGGCTCCCGGTGGCGCTCACGATGAGCGGCGGCTACGCTCCCGACCTGGCCGACATCGCCGACATCCACGCCACCACCGTCCACGAACTCCGCCGCGCCTATGGCTGAACGCACCTTCGAACGCCACGTGAACGGCGTCACGCTCTTCGAACGCCGCACGGGCGAGGGCCCGCCGGTGGTGATCCTGCACGGCGGCCCCGGCGCGAGCCACGACTACCTCCTCCCCGGCTGCGACGCGCTCGCCACCGGGCGCGAGCTGGTGTACTACGACCAGCGCGGCGGCGGCCGCAGCGCCGTGGGACGCGAGGTGCCGGTGGGGTACCGCGAGCAGGTGGCCGACCTGCACGCGCTCAAGGAGCTCTGGGGCGACCGGCCGCTCGACCTCGTGGGGTACTCGTGGGGCGGACTGCTCGCGATGCTCTACACCATCGCGCACCCCTGCTCGGTGGCGCGGCTGGCGCTCGTCTCCCCCGCGCCGGCGTGGCGCGAGGGGCGGGTGGAGTACGAGCGGCGCTACGCCGCCATCACCAACGGCCCCTGGGCGCAGGCGGAGCGGCAGAAGCTCCGCGCGTCGGGACTGCAGGGACGCGACCTGGCGGCGTACCAGCGCCGCATCTTCGAGCTCGCGGTGATCGCCTACTTCAAGGACCCGGAGAAGGTGCGCGAACTGGCCGGCTTCCGCCTCGTGGAGCGCACCCAGAAGGGGATCTGGGAGTCCCTCGGCGACTACGACCTGCGCCCCGCGCTCCGGCGGCTGGACCTCCCCGCGGTGGTGCTGCACGGGAAGGACGACGTGATCCCCTGGGAGACCGCCGAGGAGACCGCCGAGTGCCTGAAGGCGGAGTTCCACCTCATCCCCGACTGCGGGCACGTGCCGTACGTGGAGGGCCGCGAGACCTTCGTGCGGGTGCTCGACGCCTTCCTCCCTCGCGAGGGCCGCGCGTGACCCCCCGCCCCACCCCCTTCGCGCTCGTCTTCGGCGCGCTCGGACCCGAGCGCTTCCCCGCGCTCCGCGATTCGCTCGCCGCGCGCGGCACCGACCCCGCCGACCGCGACGCCTTCGTGCTCGATCCCGCGGTGGCGCAGCTCCTCCGCGACATCGTCCCCGAGGAGGCGCCCCCCGAGGCGCTGGCGGAGTTCGTCGCGGTGCTGCACCACGCGTACCTTTTCTGGCAGGGGGGCCAGGTCGTCGTCGCCGGCACGGCGGAGACCCCCCGCACGCCTTTCGCGCCTCCCGCGCCCGTCGCGCCTCTCTACCTCCAGCTCCCCTCGCACCTCTACTGGGGCCAGCTGGAGCCCGAAGCGCCGCACGAGCCGCTCGACGGGCTCTTCGCCCATCCGCACGGCGAGGCGTTGCGCGCGCTCGGCGTCTTCGGCGTGCATCCCGAGCGCCCCGGTTTCAGCGTGGTCGAGGTGGCGGGGCCGCCCCCCGCGGCGCTCCCCCCCCGCGCCGACGGGAGCGCCCCGTTCGCCCCGCAGATGGAGGGGGGCGCCGCGGCGGGGATCCGCTCCGTCGCCGGCCCCGACGAACTTCTCGCCCTCGCCTGGCATACGCTCGCCGCCCATGGATAAGAAGGCCGTCGCCAAGACCCTCGAACGGATCGCCTCCCTGATGGAGCTCAAGGGGGAGAACCCTTTCCGCGTCCGCGCCTTCACCACCGCGGCGCGCGCGGTGAGCGGGCTCCCCGGCACGCTCGACGCCGCGCTCGCCGACGGCACCCTCGCCGGCACCAAGGGGATCGGCCCCGCGACGCTGCAGATCGTGCAGGAGCTGGTGCGCACCGGGCGGAGCCGCGTGCTCGACGAACTGCAGGACCAGGTCCCCCCCGGCCTCGTCGAGATGCTGCAGATCGGCGGGCTCGGCGTCGCCAAGGTGCGGCAGATCCACGAGACGCTCCATCTCGAGACCATCGCCGAGCTCGAGGAGGCGGCCGAGAGCGGGGCGCTGGCGCGGCTGCCGCGCTTCGGGGCGCGGACAGCGGAGAACATCCTCAAGGGGATCCGCTTCCTGCGGCAGGCGAGCGGTTTTCGGCTGGCCCACCACGCCCGCGACGAGGCCGAGGCGCTGGCGGGCGCGCTCGCGGCGCTCCCGGGTGTGCTCCGGGTGGAGCCCGCCGGGGAGGTGCGCCGCCGGTCGGAGGTGGTGCAGGAGCTCGTGCTGGTGGCGGTCTCCGAGGCGGCGCCCGCGGAGCTCTTCGACCGGCTGGCCAAGCTGCCGGGGGTGAGCGAGTTCAGCGGCCGCGATGAACGGCAGGCCACGCTCCGCTTCGCCGACGGCGGCACCGCGCGCGTGGTGGTGACCACCCCGGTCAACGCCGGCGCGGTGCTGGTGCGCGCCACCGGGAGCGAGGCCCACCTGGCCCGGTTCGAGGCCCACGCGAAGGCGCACGGGCACACCCTCGACGGCGGCGCGCTCTGGCACGGCTCCACCTTCGTGCCCACCCCCGACGAAGGGGCGCTCTACGCCGCGCTCGGCCTCGCGCCGATCCCCCCCGAGCTGCGCGAGGGGGGGGACGAGGTGGCGCGCGCCGCGGCCGGCACCCTGCCGCGCCTCGTGGAACGCGGCGACCTGCGCGGCTTCCTCCACTGCCACTCCAGCTACAGCGACGGCAGCACCACCATCGAGGAGCTGGCCCTCGCCTGCCGCGACGCGGGCTACGCGTGGATGGGGCTCACCGACCACTCCCAGGCGGCGGCGTACGCCGGCGGGCTCTCCCCCGACGACCTCCAGCGCCAGGCCGACGAGATCGACGGCCTCAACGCGCGGCTCACCGGGATCCGGATCCTCAAGGGGGTCGAGGCCGACATCCTGCAGGACGGCGCGCTCGACTACGCGCCGGCCGTGCTCGACCGGCTCGACTTCGTGATCGGCTCCATCCACAGCCGGTTCGGGATGGGGCGCGAGGAGATGACCGCGCGCATCTGCCGCGCGCTCGAGGACCCGCACCTCACCATCCTGGGGCACCTGACCGGCCGGCTGCTGCTGAGCCGCGAGCCGTACGCGCTGGACCAGGAGCGGGTCTTCGCCGAGGCGGGGCGGCGCGGCGTGGCCATCGAGATCAACGCCGACCCCAACCGGCTCGACCTCGACTGGCGGGTGCTCCCCGCGGCCCGCGCCGCGGGGGTGCGCATCACCCTCGGCGCCGACGCGCACAACGTGGCCGGGATCCGCAACATGGAGTACGGCGTGGCCATCGCGCGGAAGGGATGGCTCACCCGCGAGGAGATCCTCAACTGCGGCGACGCCGACAGCTTCCTGGCCTTCGCCCGGGCGCGGCGATGACGCGACCGGCCGACGCCGACGAGCGCCGGGCGCGCGCCCGCGCCGCCCTGCGGCGGCTCAAGCGCGCCTACCCCGACGCCCACTGCGCGCTCGACCACCGGAACGCCTACCAGCTCCTCGTCGCCACGATCCTCAGCGCGCAGTGCACCGACGCGCGGGTGAACCTGGTGACCCCCGTGCTCTTCGGCCGCTGGCCCGACGCGCACGCCCTTGCCGGCGCGCGGCAGGGGGAGGTCGAGTCGGTCATCCGCTCCACCGGCTTCTTCCGTAACAAGTCGAAGAACCTCATCGCGATGGCGCAGGCGCTCGTGGCCGAGCACGGCGGCCGGGTGCCCGATACGATGGCGGCCCTGCATCGCCTCCCCGGCGTCGGTCGCAAGACCGCCAACGTCGTGCTCGGCAACGCCTTCGGGAAGAACGAAGGGGTGACGGTGGACACCCACGTCACCCGGCTCGCCCGGCTGCTCAAGCTCACCCGCCACACCGACGCGGTGAAGATCGAGCACGACCTGATGGAGCTCATCCCCCGCGCCGACTGGACCCTCGTCTCCCACCTGCTCATCGCCCACGGCCGTGCGGTCTGCATCGCCAACCGGCCGCGGTGCGGGGA
>DASTRQ010000033.1:0-17792 GCA_035761145.1 Gemmatimonadales bacterium | reverse complement strand
AGTCCATCGAACGGCTCTTCGAGGGGTTCGTGAAGGCCGCGGTGACCGCCATCGAGCAGCGCGACCCGACCACCTCGGGCCACTCGCTCCGGGTGGCGCAGATGACCGTGGCGCTGGCCGAGGCGGTGGACCGCACCGACCAGGGGGCGTACCGGCTCACCCGCTTCTCCCCCGAGCAGGTGCGCGAGATCCGCTACGCCGGGCTCCTGCACGACTTCGGCAAGGTGGGGGTGCGCGAGCAGGTGCTGGTGAAGGCCAAGAAGCTCTACCCCGCCGACCTGGGGTTGGTGCGGCTCCGGCAGGCGTTCCTGTACCGCACGGCGCAGTGGGAGTTCGAGCGCGCCCGCGCCGACTTCCTGGAGCGGCACGGCAGCGAGGGCTACGCCCCCTTCCTCGACGGGCTGCGCGCCCGCTTCGACGCCGAGCGCGACACGCTCGAGCGCTTCCTGCGGGTGGTGATGGACTCCAACGAGCCCACCGTGCTGGCCGAGGGGAACTTCGAGGCGCTGCGGGAGTTCGCCGAGCGCACCTACGAGAGCCTCGACGGCACCGCCCTCCCCTGGCTCACCGGCGACGAGGTGCGCTACCTGAGCATCCGCAAGGGGAGCCTGGACGAGGCGGAACGGCTCGAGATCGAGAGCCACGTCACCCACACGTACTGGTTCCTGCGCAACATCCCCTGGACGAAGGAACTGCAGGGGATCCCCGACATCGCCCACGGGCACCACGAGAAGCTCGATGGCAGCGGCTACCCGCGCCGCGTCACCGCGCCCGCCATCCCGGTGCAGACGCGGATGATGACCATCTCCGACATCTTCGACGCCCTCACCGCCAGCGACCGCCCCTACAAGCGCGCCCTCCCCCTCACCCGCGCGCTCGACATCATGGCCGACGAGGTGAAGGGGGGCCAGCTCGACGCCGACCTGTTCCGGATCTTCGTGGACGCGAAGGCGTTCGAGAAGCGGGACTGAGCCGCTCCCGCCCTCACCCCTCCGCGCGGCGGAGGAGGGCGTGCACCCCGAGCGCGAACCCGACGTCGAGCGGCAGGAGCAGCGCCAGCGTCTCGAGGTCGTCCTGCCGCGCCACCGGCAGCAGCTTCACCACCAGCGCCCCCGCGGCCAGGCACACCACCGCCACCGCCAGCCCCCGCGCCCACCGCGCGGCCCGCGCCTTCCCCGCCACCGCCGGCCGGAGCAGCACCGCCAGCGGGAACGGCAGGAGAGTGAGGGGCCACGCGTTCTGGTTGCCGTAGGTCACCGCGTGGTCGGTGACGGTCATCAGGAACGCCAGCAGCCCCCCGGCCACCCCCAGCAGGAGCCCGGCGAGCGCGAGCCCCGCCACCCCGGCCCAGCGCGGCGCGCGGCGCCCCACCCCCCAGAGCAGCGCCCCGAGCAGGAGCCCCGTCACCAGGAAGGTCCCGGGGATCCGCGCGGCGGGGGCCGGCTCCGTGTAGCGGGTGCTCAGGTAGAGCGTGTCCTCGCGCGCGACGAGCGGCCGCCGCGCGCCGTCGGGCCCGGTCACCGCGATGCCCCGCATCCGCTCCATCATCCGCACCGGGAGGAACATGTCCTCGTACACGGAGATGGGGCGGTCGGTCGCGGGCCCGAGGCCCAGCATCAGTCCGAGGTAGAGCGGCCGGTCGGCGATCGAGAGCCGCCGGGTCTCTTCACGGAAAGTGGTACCGGCCGGGATGGTGTCGGTGGCCGCGCGGATGACGCCGCCCAGGACCAGGTCGAGGGCGTCGCGGACGCGGGTGGAGCAGTTGTCGCGGTAGTAGTCGTAGTGGTAGAAGCGGCGCGCGTCGCTGTCGGTCCAGCGGAGCAGCGAATCGAGGGCGACGGCCTGCGCCGGCGTCAGGTCGAGCCGCTGCTCCACCAGCGTGCGGTCGTACGCCGCGTACAGCCGGAGCACCCGGGGCGTGGGCGCCGAGGCCATCCAGTACCACATCCGCCCCATCAGGAAGCGCTGGACGAACCCCGCCTGCTCGAAGGAGAACATCCCCCAGTTGTAGGCGAGGTCGCTCCCGGTGGCGCGGTCGCGGATGCGGATCATGTTGTGCCCCCACCGCTCCCACACCCGCGCCCCCGCCCCGGCGGTGATCACCGAGACCTCGAGCGTGGCGCCGGGGGGCGGGGCCGCCGCGGCCGGCCCGCGGCCCAGCAGGAGCGCCGCGAGCAGCACGGGACCGGTCACAGCGTGACCTCGCACCCCTCCGCCGCCGCGCGGTAGATCGCCTCGAGCACCCGGTGGAGCGTCACCTGTTCCTCGAGCGGGGGGGCCGGCGCCTTGCCGCGCACCGCGGCCGCGAAGTGCGCCCACTCGGCGCGCACGGCGGCGGTGAAGGCGTTCTCGCGCGCCCCCGCCCCGGTGGGCGCCACGTCGGTGGGGGTGCCGCGCACGTCCTTCCAGACGCGGAGCGGATTCACCCCGGCGCTCCCCTTGGCGGCGCGCAGCGCCACCTCGAGGCGTTCCCCCGGGCCGATGTGGCGCCAGGTCACGTCCACCAGGATCGTGGCGCCGTTGTCGCAGGTCACGAAGGCGCACCCCGCCTGCTCCACCCCCCGCGCCCCGAGCGGGCGGTCGAGCGTGGCGCTCACGCGGACCGGCGTCGGCCCGCCCGCCAACCAGAGCCCCATGTCGAGCGCGGAGAGGCCCAGGTCGAGCATGGCGCCCCCGCCCGCCTCCGCCCGCCGGAGCCGCCAGTTGTCGGGCCCCCGGCTCGGGCGGAAGGTGTGCCACACCGCCTGCACGCTCTCCACCTCCCCCAGCTCGCCGCGCTGCACGAAGCCGCGCACCGTGGCCACGTCGTGGCGGTAGCGGTGGCTCATCCCCACCAGGACCGTGCGCCGCGCCGCGGCGGCCGCCTTGAGGATGCGCTGCGCCCCCGCGGCGCTCGTCGCGATCGGCTTCTCCACCAGCACGTGGAGCCCCGCCCCCAGCGCCTCGAGCACGTGCACCTCGTGGAGGTGGTTGGGCGTGCCGATGAGGAGGGCGTCCAGTTCCACCGCCTCGAGCATCGCCTGGATGTCGTCGAAGGCGGCGCGGATGCCGTGCCGGCGCGCCACCGCGGCGGCCTTGGGGAGGTCGCGGTCGGCCAGCGCGGCGACGGTGACCTCGGGGAAGCGGGAGAGGACCGGCAGGTGGGCCACCTGCGTGACGGCGCCGGCACCGACGATGCCGAGGCGGATGGGGGAGGGCATCAGGGACTCCGGAGGGCGGAAGGGCTCACCAGCGGCGCTCGAGCCGCGTGCCCGGAAAATAAGCGGAGAGGATCGAGGCGTAACGCTGCCCGGCGCGCGCACGGCCGATGGCGCCCCACTGGCAGAGCCCCACCCCGTGGCCCGACCCGCTCCCCTCGGCCACGAGGCTCGCGACGCGGCCGCCGCCGGGGCGGAAGGTCAGCGTGAAGGCGGCGCTCCGGAGCAGCGGCTGGTCGGGCGGGGGGAGGGCCCGGCGGATGGCGTTGCTCCCCTCGACCGTCACGTCGCGCCCGCGGAGGCGGAGCCGCAGGGTGGTGGCCCGGCCGCTCGCCCCGCGCGCGGTGACCTCCACCGCGCGAAGCCCCTCCGCGTCGGGCGCGGCGAGGTGCAGCGACCCGCGCGCCAGCGCCGCGGCCAGCGCGGCGCCGTCCCACTCCTCGCGCCAGCGGAAGCGCGGCGACGCCCTGCAGTACGCCTGGCCGGAGGGATCGAGGTCGCTCACCGAGCGCAGGTACGGCCGCGACGCGTTGCCGAACACCTCGGCGCCCGCGGCGGTGCGCCCGCCGCAGGTGCTGTGGAAGAAGGCGTCCACCGGCGCGCCGTGATAGGTCAGCACCTGGCCCGAGGTCTCGCGGAGCGCCTGCCACACCTCCGGGCGCTCCCCCGCCACCCCGTCGTAGCGCTGGTCGCTCACGGTGGCCAGGAGGTCGAAGCCCTGGCGGGCGTAGCGTCCCGACTGCTTCACCGCGTAGGTGCGGGCCACCACCGCCTGGGCCTTCACGGCCTCGGCGGCGTCGCCGTCGGTGATGCCGAGCTCCGGGCCCACGACGCCGGCCAGGTAGGTCTCCATCGAGAGCACCGCCACGGCGGTGATCCCCGCCCCGCCCCGCCGCAGTTCCACGTCGCCCCGGTGGTCCACCCCGTCCACCCGCACGAAGCCGCCGACCTCCGCCGCCTCGAGCCGCGCGGGGGCGGCGAAGGTGCGCGCGCCCCCCGGGAGGTCGAGCGTCACCCCGCGGGCCCCGGCGCGGGCGGCGACCGGCCGCCCCGCCGGGAGCACCAGCGCCTGGCCCCGCCCCGCCGGGCGCAGCACCAGCGCGGTCCCGCCGCCGAGCGTCACCGAGGGCCGCTCGACCGCGAGCCCGATCCGGATGGTGGGGCCGGCGCCGAAGGGCGCGGCCGAGCGCGCCGCGGGGGCCCCCTCGGGGGGCCGCTCGGGCGTGGGCCCCGGCGCGGGGCGCGTGACGGTCGGCGGGAAGGGGTGCGGGGTCTCGGGGGGTTCCCGGTGCCCGCAGGCGGTCAGGAGGAGGAGGGCCGCGGGGAGCGCTCGGCGCACCCTCAGCCCCGGTAGTTGCCGAACTTGAGCGCCACGCCGTAGTCGCCGGCGCGCAGGAAGGCGATCACTGCCTGGAGCTCGTCCCGGGAGGGCGCGGTGACGCGGATCTCGTCCCCCTGGATGGCGGCGGTGACCTTCTTGAAGCCCTGGTCCTTGATGGCCTTGGTGATCTTCTTGCCGGTCTCCGCGTCGAGCCCCTGCTTGAGCGTGACGGTGCGGCGGACGCTCATCCCGGTGGCGGGCTCGTCCTCCCCCCAGTCCACGTTCTGCAGGGGCACGTTGCGCTTGGCCAGCTTGCCGCCGACCAGGTCCACCAGCTGCTGCATCCGGAAGGCGCTGTCGGCGCGCAGCTTCAGGACGGCCGCGTCGCGGTCGAACTCCACGCCGACGTCGGCGCCCTTGAAGTCGTAGCGCTGGGCGATCTCCTTGGTGGCCTGGTTGACCGCGTTGTCGACCTCCTGGAGATCGGCGCCGGTGGAGATGTCGAAGGATGGATTCGAGGCCATGAACGATGGGAACGACGTGAGCGGTAAGCGGTGAGCGGTGAGCGGGTGGAGCTCGACGGTGACGGCCCGCTCACCGCTCACGCCGTTACGCGAGGAAGCTCTCCAGCGCCTTGGCCCGGCTGGCGTGGCGCAGGCGGGTCAGCGCCTTCTCCTTGATCTGGCGCACCCGCTCGCGGGTGATGCCAAGGAGGGCGCCGATCTCCTCGAGCGTCTTGGGCTCGGGGTCGTCGAGGCCGAAGTAGAGCCGCAGGATCTTGCGCTCGCGGTCCTTGAGCTGGCCCAGCACCTCCTCGATGGACTCGCTGAGGGCGTGCTCGAAGGTCTCGGCGTCGGGGCCGGGGTTCTGGGTGTCGGGGAGGTAGTCGAGGAGGCGGTTGTCCTCGCCCGGGGTGACCGGGGCGTCGAGGCTCAGGTGCCCCTGGCTGATGGAGAGGGTCTTCTGGACCTCCTCCATCGAGAGGTCCATCCCCTCGGCGATCTCGGCCGGGGTGGGTTCGCGCCCGAGCTCCTGGAGCAGCGCGGAGGAGCGCTTCCCGATGCGATGGAGGGTGCCCGCGCGGTTGAGCGGCACGCGCACGATGCGACTCTGCTCCGCCAGCGCCTGCAGGATGGCCTGGCGGATCCACCACACCGCGTAAGAGATGAACTTGATCCCCTTGGTCTCGTCGAACTTGTGGGCGGCGCGGATGAGCCCGAGGTTCCCCTCGTTGATCAGGTCCGAGAGGGAGACGCCCTGGTTCTGGTATTTCTTGGCGACGGAGACGACGAAGCGGAGGTTGGAGCGCACGAGCTTGTCGAGCGCCTCCTCCTCCCCCGCGCGGATGAGCTGGGCGAGCCGGACCTCCTCCTCCTGCGGGATCAGCGGATAGCGACTGATCTCACGGAGGTACTGGTCGAGCGACCCCTCGTCATTGCTGGTGGGGCCGCCGCGCTTGCCGGAGCCGACCTGCATCGGGCGCATCGGCGTGGGGATCCTAGGGTCGCGCGGGTGGGTGGTGGGTGCCTTTCGAAGCCTACCCCCCCGCTGCCGACCGCGCAACGGGGGGGCGAGGGGCGTCAGTCGGCGTAGTTGTCGATCTGGGCGCGCTGCAGCGTGCCGGAGTAGTCCACGTAGCAGACCTTGGTCTCGGAGTAGAACTCGAAGACCTCCCAGCCCCCTTCGCGGTGGCCGTTGCCGGTCTGCTTCACCCCGCCGAACGGCAGGTGCGCCTCGGCGCCGATGGTGGGCGCGTTGACGTAGCTGATGCCGTTGTCGAGCTCCTCCATCGCGCGGAACGCGGCGTTCACGTCGCGGGTGTAGAGCGCGCTCGAGAGGCCGTAGGCCACGCTGTTGTTGGCCTTGATCGCCTCGTCCAGCGAGTTGACGCGGAGCACCGTGAGCACCGGCCCGAAGATCTCCTCCCGCGCCAGGCGCGAGCGCGTCGTGGCGCCTGCCACCACCGTGGGGCGGTAGAAGAAGCCGCGGGCGTACTTGGCGCCGCCGGGGCGCTTGCCGCCGGTGACGACCTCGAGCTTCTCCTCCCGGGCCACCGCGAGGTACGACTCGACCTTGGCGCGGGCGCGCTCGTGGATCAGCGGCCCCACGTCGGTGCCGGCCTTGCGCCCGTCGCCCAGGGTGAGCCGCTCGGCGGCGTCGGCCACGCGCGCCAGGAAGCGGTCGTGGACCTTCCGGTGCAGGATGAGCCGGCTGGTGGCGGTGCAGCGCTGCCCCGTGGTGCCGAAGGCGCCCCAGAGCACGCCGTCGAGCGCCAGGTCCAGGTCGGCGTCGTCCATCACGATCATCGCGTTCTTCCCGCCCATCTCGAGCGAGAGCCGCTTGTGCATCCGCCCGCAGGTCTCGCCGATGCGGCTCCCGGTGGCCGTGGACCCGGTGAAGCTGATCACCGGCACGTCGGGGTGGTCCACCAGCGCCTGCCCCGCCGTGGCGCCCCGGCCGTGCACCAGCTGGATCACCTCCGGGGGGAGCCCCGCCTCGAGCAGGAGCTCCACCAGCCGGTGGCTGGTGTGCGGCACGTCCTCGCTCGGCTTGAGGATCACCGCGTTCCCGCAGAGCAGCGCGGGGAACATCTTCCAGGTCGGGATGGCCAGCGGGAAGTTGAACGGCGTGATGAGCCCCGCCACCCCGATGGGGCGGCGGTAGGTCATCGCCCACTTGCGACGGAGCTCCGAGGGCACCACGTGCCCAAAGAGCCGGCGCCCCTCGGTGGCGGCGTAGAACGCCGTGTCGATCCCCTCCTGCACGTCCCCGCGGGTCTCGGCGAGCACCTTGCCCATCTCGCGCGTCATCCCGTCGGCCAGCTCCTCCTTGTGCGTCACCAGGAGGTCGCCCAGGCGCCGCAGCACGTCGCCGCGGGCGGGGGCCGGGGTGCGGCGCCAGAGCTCGAAGCCCCGCTTGGCGCTCTTCACCGCCTCGGCCACGTCGGCGGCGGAGGAGTCGGGGAAGCGCCCGATGAGGTCGGAAGTGTCGGCGGGGTTCCGGTTCTCGAAGTACTTGCCGGTGCTGGGGGCCACCCAGCGGCCGCCGATGAAGTTCTTGAAGGTCTTCGCCATGACAGGTCGAGGGTCGAGGGTCGAGAGTCGAGGGTCGAGCGTCGCGAGCTAGTTGGGACAGGTCCAGGTCTTCACGTCCTTGGCGTACCCGGTGCGCGGCAGGATCTCCGCGGTGAGGAGCCACGCCGCCCACGCCAGGGCCAGGAGCCCCAGCAGGTGCGGCAGGCCGGTGCGGCGCCGCCAGCTCACCAGCAGCACCCACCCCCCGCCGATGGCGAGGAGGAGCGCGGCCCCGATGAACGCGTACTCGGCGGTGCCGCAGGTGTGGCGCCAGGGCCAGCGCCAGAGCGCCACGCCGAGCGCGGCGACGAGGAGCGCGCGCCCCCAGGCGCCGAACCGCTCGCGCGCGCCCCCCGCGGGCGGGGCGGGCTGACGCGCCGCGGCGGGGGCCGGGACCGGCACGCCCCCCGCGCCCGTCGGCGCCGGGAAGCCCCCCTTCTCGATCACCTTGTCGATGGCGGCGAGTTCCTTGTCCCAGTCGCGCGGTGCGTCCGGCATCACTCCTCCCGGCTCAGGCCGTAGCGCTCGATCTTCTTGTACAGGTTGGAGCGCGGCATCTTGATGGCGCGCGCGGTCTCGGAGACGTTCCAGCCGTGCTCGCGCAGCTTCTGCGCGAGGAACTGCCGCTCCGCCTCCTCGCGGAACGCCTCGAACGAGCCGTCCCCGCCCCCCGCGCCCATCCCGTCCTCCTCCTCGGCGTCGACCGAGCCGGCCAGCTCCGCCCCCTCCGGGGGGACGATGCGGCCGTCGTCCGGGAGCAGCCGGGCCACCTCGGCGGGGGTGATGACCGGCCCCCCCGCCAGGATCAGGATGCGCTCGACGGCGTTGCGCAGCTCCCGCACGTTGCCGGGCCACGGCCGTGCCTGCAGCGTCGCCACCGCGTCGGCGTCGAAGCGCCGCGGGGTGAGCCCGCCGGTGCGCGAGAGCGTCTCGGTGAAGTGCGCGATGAGCGCCGGGATGTCCTCCCGCCGCTCGCGCAGGGGGGGGACGTGCACCGGCACCACGTTGAGGCGGTAGTACAGGTCCTCGCGGAAGCGCCCGGCCTGGATCTCCCCCTCCACCGTCTTGTTGGTGGCGGCGATGACGCGCACGTCCACCTGCACCGGCTTGGCCCCCCCGATGCGGGTGACGATCCCCTCCTGCAGCGCCCGCAGGACCTTGGCCTGCGCGGGGAGCGCCATGTCCCCCACCTCGTCGAGGAAGAGGGTGCCGCCGTCGGCCTGCTCGAACTTCCCGGCCCGGTCGGCCACGGCGCCGGTGAAGGAGCCCTTGAGGTGACCGAAGAGCTCGCTCTCGATGAGCTCCGAGGGGATCGCGGCGCAGTTGACCTCGACGAACGGCCCCTCGCGCCGGGGCGAGGCGGCGTGCAGGGCGCGGGCCACGAGCTCCTTGCCGGTGCCGTTCTCGCCGGTGATGAGCACCCGGGCCGGCGTGGGCCCCACGCGCGCCACCAGGTCGCGCACCGCGCGGAGCGCCTCGCTCTGCCCCACCATCCCGTAGGCGGCGTCGGCCGCGCCGCGCAGGTGCGCGTTCTCGGTGCGCAGCGCCCCCTGCGCGAGCGCGTTGCGCACGGTCACGAGCAGCCGGTCGCTGTCGAGCGGCTTCTCGAGGAAGTCGAACGCGCCGCGCCGCACCGCCTCGAGCGCCGTCTGGATGGTGCCGTGCCCCGAGATCATCACCACCTGGGCCGGCGGCTCCAGCGCCTTGAGCCGCGCCAGCGTGTCGAGCCCGTCGAGCCCCGCCATCTTGACGTCCAGGAAGACCACCTGCGGCCGGAACTCGGGATAGACCGTGAGCGCCTCGCCCCCCGAGGCGGCGGTGCGCACCTGCAGCCCCTCGTACTCGAGGATCTGCTTCAGCGCCTCGCGGATCCCCGCCTCGTCGTCCACCACCAGCACGCGCTCGCCGCTCATCGTCCCCCTCCGTACAGCACGGCGCCGTCCGGGCGCACCTTCACGTCGCGGATCCCCGGCGGCAGGTGGAACCGCACCGTCCCGTCGGGCGAGGCGCCCAGGCTCGCCGACATGAACCGCCCCACCAGCGCGCTCGGGAACGGCACCCCCCGGAGCGACACCTCATCGACCCGCAGCGCCCCCGTCTCCCGGCCCAGCACCGTGAGGCGCCCGCCCACGCTCACCCGCTCACGTACCCGCACCAGCCGGCGGAAGGGCCCCAGCGCCGCGGGGGGGATCGCCTCGGTGGCGAGGAGCGCCTGCACCCGCGCCCGGTCGGGACTCAGCGTCACCGCGACCGAGTCGAGGAACTGGGCCGCCGGTCCCCCCAGCCCCGCCTCGAGGAGGCTCGCCAGCTCCTCGGCCGACAGCACGATGGAATCCGCCCGCCAACCGTTGAGGGAATCCACCTTGTCGGTGGCGGAGCGGAGCCCGGCGGGGCTCGCGTGCCCCGTCACCGCCGCCGGCGTCACCGCGCCGCCGCGCCAGAACCGCCACATCGCCGCCAGCTCGTGGCGGTACGCCCACGCCCCGAGACCGAGCAGGAGCACCAGGAAAAGGAACGCGAGCCGGAGCGGCCACAGCAGGCACCCCTTCATCCGCGGAGCGACACCTCGTGGAGCGCGGCGTAGCGCGCCCCGCCCGGCCCCGGCTCGCTCTGGTACAGCGTCACCTGCTCGACCATCCCCGACACGTCGGTCGCCGCCTCCCCGAAGAGCGCCTCCGCGCCGACTGGGAGCATCATCCCCTCGCGCACCCGCCCGAGCGTCACGTGCGGCCGGAAGACGCTCCCCTCGGGGGCGTACCCCAGCTCCTCCGCGCGGCGCTCCACCCGGTCCTGCAGGATCTCGAGGGCCGGCGGCCCCTCGAGGCCCAGCCAGAGCGCCCGCGCGCGCCGGAGCGACGGGAACGCCCCCAGCCCGCCGAGGCTGAGCGTGAGCGGCCCGATCCCCTCGGCGGCGAAACGGAGCGACTCGGCGAGGGTCTCCACCCGTTCCGCGGGGACCTCGCCGTAGAACTTGAGCGTGAGGTGCATCCCCTCGGGCCGCACCCACCGCACCGGCCAGTCCAGCAGGCGGAGCGCCTCGAGCTGCTGGGTGGCGATGACCCGGACCGGCTCGGGGAGCGCCAGCGCGGCGAAGCAGCGCACCATCATCGCGCCGCACCCCCGGCGTCGAGGACGAGCAGGCTGCCGCGCCGGTACCCCCGGGGGTCGAGCTCCACCCGGCCGAAACCCGCGCCCTGCAGCCGCGCCACCACCTCGTCCCAGTGCGCGGTGAGGAGCGGGTGCATCTCGGGACGGCTCTCGATCCGGGCGCCATCGCCCAGGTGCCGCACGCGCAGGTCCCCCGTGACGCCCAACGCGCGGAGGTACGCCTCCGCCTCCTCCACCTGCGCCAGCCGCTCCTCGGTCACCTCGACGCCGTAGCGCACCCGGCTGGCCAGGCAGGGGGCCGCGGGGGCGTCCCACTGCGGCACCCCGAGCGCCTGCGCGGCCGCGCGCACCTGGGCCTTGGTCCAGCCGAGCTCGGCCAGCGGCGCGCGCACGGCGCGCTCCCCCGCGGCGCGGAGCCCGGGGCGGTGCTCGCCCAGGTCGTCGGCGTTGGTGCCGTCCACCACGACGTCGAAGCCGAGCTCCTCGCGGACGCGGTGGAGCACGTCCCACAGCTCGGACTTGCAGAAGTAGCAGCGGTCGGGGGTGTTGGCGCGGTATCGCTGGTCGGCCAGCTCGCCGGTGTCCACCTCGAGCAGCGGCACGCCGAAGCGCTCGGCCAGCGCCACCGCCTGGGCGTACTGCGCCGCGGGATACGAGGCGCTCCGGCCGATCACCGCGCGGAACCGCGCCGGCCCCAGCGCCTCGGTGGCGGCCACGGCAAGGAGCGCCGAATCCACCCCGCCCGAATACCCCAGCACCACACGGCCGAGGGCGGTGAGGTGGGCGCGGAGGTCGTCGATCGGCGTCATGGGGGAAACGTAATGGCGCCGTGCATATAAGGAAGGCGACTTCACGTCCTCGCGCCCGTGCGTTAGCATCCTGCACGATGCCCGCGCCCCGCCCCGACCCCGCGACTTCCGCCGCGCTCCTCCCGGTCCGCCCCGGGGTGGGGATCCCGCGGCACGAGATCACCTTCCGCGCCACGCGGAGCGGCGGCCCCGGGGGCCAGCACGTCAACAAGACCGCCTCGCGCGTGGAGCTCACCTGGCACCCCGCCTCGAGCGCGGCCTTCTCCGACGCGGCGCGGGCGCGCGTCGTGACCCAGCTGGCGCACCGGCTCGACGGCCAGGGGGTCCTGCGGGTGGTGAGCGACCGCACCCGGAGCCAGCTGCAGAACCGCGAGGACGCCGAGTCGCGTCTCGCCGAGCTGGTGCGCCGCGCGCTCGTGGTGCCCAAGGCCCGGAAGGCCACCAGGCCGTCGCGGGCGGCCAAGGCGCGCCGCGTGGAGGCGAAGCGCCGCCACTCCGCCAAGAAGGCCGACCGCCGCCGCCGGGGCGACGACTAGCCCCCGGTGTGCATGCCGCGGCCCCCGCGGCATCTCCCCCCACGATGACACCCCCGACCGTCGAGCAGCTCTTCGCGGAATACCACCCCGGCATCCTGCGGATGCTGATCCGCCGCACCGGGGATCCCGACCGGGCCGAGGACCTGGCCGCGGAGGTCTTCGCGCGCGCGCTCGCCGCCCCGCCCCGCAACCCGCGGCCCTGGCTCTTCGCCGTGGCGCTCAACCTGGTGCGCGAGGATGGCCGCCGCGCGGTGCGGCACGGCCGCCGGCTGCAGCTGCTCAAGGCCGAGACCCCCGAGGCGACCGAGGCCCCGGACGAGGCGTACGAGCGCGACGAACGCGCCGCGCGGGTGCGCCGCGCGCTCGACCGCCTCACGGAGCGCGACCGCGAGGCGCTGCTGCTCAAGGCCGAGGGCTTCGACTACGAGGAGATCGCCCGGACGCTCGGGCTCGCGAAGGGGGCCATCGGCACCACGCTGGCCCGCGCCCGCCGCCGCCTGGTGGAGGCGTACCGGGCGATGGAGAACGAGGAGGGACACCGTGCTGCACGCTGACGAAGGACTGCTCCACGCCTACCTCGACGGCGAGCTCGAGCCCGCGCCCCGCGCGGCGCTCGAGGGCCACCTGGCGGCGTGTCCCCCCTGCCGCGGGCGTCTCGCCGAGGCGCGCGCCTTCGTGGCCGAGTCCGACGACCTCGTCCTGGCGCTCGACCCCGCGACCGGCGACTCGGCCCCCGCCCCGCGGAGGGCGCCGCGCGCCTGGTACCGCCGCCCCGCCACCTGGGCGTGGGCCGCGAGCCTGGTGGCGGCGGTGGGGCTCGGCTACACCTGGCGTGACCGCCTCCCCGCGACGACCGTCGAGTCCGCCGCGCCCCCTGCTCCCCGCGTTCCCGCAGAAGTCGCGGCCCGCCCCGTCCCGTCGGCGCCGGCCGCGTCGGATGCCGCCGACCGGCGCGCGCGCGCCAGCACACCCCGGCCGGCCCCCGGGCCTGAGACCAAGGCCACGAGCGAGCTGCCCCAGCCTGCCGCCGCGGGGGCCGGTGTCACCCTCCTGGCCCAGGCGGCCACGGAGGCGGCCCCGCCCGCCACGCCGGCGGCCCCGCCGGAGTCCGCCGCGGTGCGATACGAGGATGGAGTGCCGGTCCCGGCCGATGCCCCGGTCGCGGCCAACGCCTTCGGGCCCGCGCTCGGCGAGCGCGCCGCCCGGCGCATCACGATGGAGGAAGCGGTGGCCCAGCTGGGCGGGTCCATCCGCCTCATCGACGGCCTCACCCCGCGCCGCATCGAGACCATCGCCGGCGTGGACGTGGCGGGGGCCGATCCCAATCGGGACGTGGTGCGCATCTACTACGAGGAACCGGACCTCGGCACCGTCACCCTGGACCAGCAGCGTCCGGCGGCCGCCCCCCTGGCCTCGACGCGGGACGACCTGACCCAACGGGTGGAGGTGGCGCCGATGCCGCGGGCGGCGGGACGGATGCTCGCGCCTGCGGCCGGGCTCTCGACCCTGACGTGGCGCGCGGAGGGGGTGTGGTTGTCGCTCACGAGCCGCCTGCCGCGCGACCGGATGGCCGCGCTGCAGGGGAGGATCCGGTAGGACCCGGGGGCGGCGCGCCCCCGGGAGGTCACATCAGCAGGCCGTAGGAGAGCGCGGCGATGATGGCGCTGAGGGGGATCGTGAGGATCCACGCCCAGACGATCCGCCCCGCCACCCCCCACCGCACCGCGCTCAGCCGGTGCGCGGCGCCGACGCCCACGATGGCGCCGGTGATCGTGTGGGTGGTGCTTACCGGGACGCCCAGCACCGACGCCACCAGGATGCAGCTCGCCCCGCCCGTCTCGGCGCAGAACCCGCCGAACGGGCGGAGCTTGGTGATGCGCGACCCCATCGTCTTCACGATGCGCCAGCCGCCCAGCGCCGTGCCCGCCGCGATGGCGGCGTAGGCCGCGAGTTCCACCCAGAGCGGCACGTGGTCGGCGGTGGGCAGGAAGAGGTGCGCCTGCCACCCGGTGGCGTTGCGGAAGAGGCCCTGGGTGGAGACGAGGAGCCCCACGATGACGCCCATCGTCTTCTGGGCGTCGTTGGCGCCGTGGGAGAGGGAGAAGAGCCCCGCCGAGACGAGCTGCAGCCGGCGGAAGACCGTGTCCATCGTGGCGCCCGGGGCGTTCCGGAAGGTCCAGCTGATCCCGACCGTGAGCACCAGCGCGAGCAGCGCCCCGAGGAACGGGGAGATCACGATGGCGAGCACCGGCTTGACCCAGCCGGAGAGGATGAGCGCCCCCACCCCCGCCTTGGCGATGGCGGCGCCGCCGAGCCCGCCGATGAGCGCGTGCGAGGAGGAGGTGGGGAGCCCGAGGAACCAGGTGATCAGGTTCCAGATCACGGCGCCGAGGAGCGCCGCCATCAGCACGTTGGGCCCCACCACGGCGGGATCCACCAGGCCGCTCGAGATCGTCTTGGCGACGGCGGTGCCCACCAGGAAGGCGGCCAGGAAGTTGAACGCCGCGGCCCAGAGCACGGCGACGCCGGGGGAGAGCACGCGGGTGCTCACCACCGTGGCGATCGAGTTGGCGCTGTCGTGGAAGCCGTTGATGAAGTCGAACGCCAGCGCCACCCCGATGATGACCAGGACGTAGATGACCTCGTGGCTCATCGCGGGTCAGCCGTGCTTGATGGCGATGGACTCGAGGACGTTGGCCACGTCCTCGCAGTGGTCGAGCGAGCGCTCGAGGTTGTCGTAGATCTCCTTCCACTTCATCACCACGAGCGGGTCGGGGGTGCCCTCGAAGAGCCGGCCCATCCACTCGTGGTAGATCGCGTCGCCGTCCTCCTCGAGGCGCTTGACGCGCAGCAGCGCCGGCACCATCTCGCCGAGGTTGGTCTTCTCCATCAGCCGGACGGCGTTGAGCAGCTCCTCGCACGACTTGGCGATGATCTCGGCGATGTGCAGCGCTCCCTCCGGCGCCGGGCCCGCCTTGAAGATCTGCACCCGCCGCGCGGTGCCGTCGAGGACGTCGAGCACGTCGTCCAGGCGGCTCGCCAGCATGTGGATGTCCTCGCGGTCGATCGGGGTGATGAAGCTGCGGTCCAGCCGGGCCACGACCTCGTGGGTGGCCTCGTCGGCGGCGTGCTCGCAGCGCTTCACCGCCTCCACCAGCGGCAGCCGGCGGTCGTTATCCGACTTGAGGATCTCCTGCAGGATCTGGGCGGCTTCGAGGTTCAGCTCGGCCACCCGGGTGAACAGGTCGAAGAACCGCTCGTCTCGGGGCAACAGGCGCACGGGGAGGCTCCGGATAGGGACGGTGGGACGGGGAGAAGATAGTGCCGGATGGCGGTCCGAGAAACCAGCGCGCCCGGCGTCTAGATTTGGGTGGTGAGCCCCCCCCGCCCCGTCCCCCCCACGCCCGAGGCGCTGGCCCGCGCCGCGGCCCTCCTGCGCGCCGGCCGGCTCGTGGCCTTCCCCACGGAGACCGTCTACGGGCTCGGCGCGCACGCGCTCGACGCCGCCGCGGTGGGGCGGATCTACGCCGCCAAGGGGCGCCCCGCGACCAACCCGGTCATCGTGCACGTGGCCGATGCCGCCGCGGCGCGCACCCTGGCCGCCGCCTGGCCCCCGGCGGCCGAGGCGCTCGCGGCGCGGTTCTGGCCCGGCCCCCTCACCCTCGTGCTCCCCAAGGCCGCGGCCGTCCCCGACGCGGTCACCGCCGGCCTCCCGGCGGTGGCGCTCCGCGTCCCCGCGCACCCGGTGGCGCTGGCCCTTCTGCGCGCGGCCGGTCTGCCGGTGGCCGCGCCGAGCGCCAACCGCTCCACCGAGGTATCGCCCACGACCGCGGCGCACGTGGTGGCCTCGCTCGGGAGCGCCGTGGACCTCGTCCTCGACGGCGGACCCACCACCGTGGGGATCGAGTCCACCGTGCTGGACCTCACCGGGGACCGTCCCCGGATCCTGCGCCCCGGGATGGTGAGCGCCGAGGCGATCGCCGCGGTGGCGGGCCCGCTGGCGGTCGCGCCGACGACGGTGGACGACGCCACCCCGCGCGCGAGCCCGGGGATGATGGAGCGGCACTACGCGCCCCGCGCGCCGCTCCGCGTGGTGGAGCACGGGATGCTCGCCGGCGCCGTGGCCGCGGGACCCGCGCCGGTGGGGCTCGTGACCTACCGCCCCCCGCCGACGCTGGTGGGCGCGCCGCGGATCGTGATGCTCCCCGACGAGCCGGAGGGATACGCGCGGCGGCTCTACGCCGCCCTGCACGAGCTCGACGCCGCCGGCGCCGCCGCCATCGTCGTCGAGGCGGTGCCCGAGACAGCGGCGTGGGACGCGATCCGCGACCGGTTGCGCCGCGCCGCGACCCCCTAGCCCGTCACGCCGTGGCGGCGGCGCGGTCCAGGGTGCGGTACTGGATCGCCTCGCGCACGTGCGGGGCGCCGATCTCCTCCGTCCCCTCCAGGTCCGCGATCGTCCGCGCCAGCTTGAGCACCCGGTGATACGCGCGGGCCGAGAGCCCGAGCCGCGTGATCGCCGTGCGCAGCAGCTCCTCGACCGGCGCGGACACCTTGCACCAGCGCCGCAGGTCGCGCGCGCCCATGTGGGCGTTGGCGAACACCCCGGCGCGCCCGGCGAAGCGCTCCCGCTGCCGGAGGCGCGCCGCCTCGACCCGCACCCGGATGGCGGCGCTGGGTTCCGCGGGCTCGGTGCTCGAGAGGTCCTGCCACTGCACCGCGGGGACCGCGAGGTGGATGTCGATCCGGTCGAGGAGCGGCCCCGAGATCCGCCCGAGGTACTTGGCGACCCCTTCGGGCCCGCACCGGCACTGGCGCACCGGGTCGCCGTACCAGCCGCAGGGACAGGGGTTCATCGCCGCGGCCAGGATGAAGCGCGCCGGGTAGGTGAGCGACACCGCCGCGCGGGAGAGGGTGACGTGGCCGTCCTCCATCGGCTGGCGCAGCACCTCGAGCACGTTCTTCCGGAATTCCGGGAGCTCGTCCAGGAAGAGCACGCCGTGGTGCGCCAGGCTCACCTCCCCCGGCCGCGGGTTGGACCCGCCCCCGATGAGGCCCGCGTCGCTGATGGTGTGGTGCGGCGCGCGGAAGGGACGCACGGTGGCCAGCGACCGCCCCGGCGCGAGCAGGCCCGCCACGCTGTGGATCTTGGTGGTCTCGAGCGCCTCGGCGAGGGTGAGCGGCGGCAGGATGGTGGGGAGGCGGCGGGTGAGCATCGTCTTCCCCGCCCCCGGCGGGCCGATGAGGAGGATGTTGTGCCCTCCCGCCGCCGCCACCTCGAGCGCGCGCTTGGCCGCCTGCTGGGCGCGCACGTCCGAGAAATCCACCACGTCCTCGTGCCGCTCGGACATCAGTGCGACGAGGTCCACGCGCGCGGGCTCGAGCAGGCGCTCGCCGGTGAGATGGCCCACCACCTCGAGCAGGGTGCGCGCACCGAGCACCTCGAGGCCGTCCACCACCGCGGCCTCCGCCACGTTGGCGGCGGGGAGCACAAGTGACACGCACCCCGCCGCGCGGGCCGCCACCGCCATCGAGAGCGCCCCGCGCACCGGCCGCAGGTCCCCCTCGAGCCCGAGCTCGCCCAGGAAGAGCGTCTCCCCCAGCACGTGGTCGGGGACCTTCCCCCCCGCCGCCAGGATGCCGATGGCGATGGGGAGGTCGAACGCGGTGCCGTTCTTGGGGACGTCGGCCGGGGCTGACTGGCCAACTCCAAGCGCCCCCGGTGCTCGCCCTCTCGCTCCCCCTCC